>CANJRZ010000236.1 GCA_947476735.1 Sphingomonadaceae bacterium | reverse complement strand
TCGCTACGCCCAATATAAAATGGATCCCGATCTACAGGCCGCGCATCTGTCGGCATCATGGTTCACCACGTTCGATGACCACGAGATCGTCAACGACTGGACGGGAGACGTCAGCCCAAGGCAACCCGATCCTGCGCTGTTTGCCTTCCGTCGCGCTGCGGCGATGCAGGCCTATTATGAGCATATGCCGCTCCGCCGGAGCTCAATGCCGGGCGCTAATGGAATGCAACTTTACCGCCGCGCACGCATCGGTGACCTGCTCGATGCCCATTTTCTGGATACACGGCAGTATCGCAGCGCCCAGGCCTGCAAGGGGGGCTTCAATCCGGCCTGCCCGGAACTCGGCGCTCCCGAACGAACGGTGCTTGGCGAGACCCAGCAAGCCTGGCTGAACAAGGCCCTTGCAGAGAAGAGCGCGCGATGGAACCTGATTGCCCAGCAGATCATGGTGATGCCGCTCAACCGAGCCGTCGGCGATGAAACCACCGACATCCGCAATATGGACAGCTGGGGTGGCTATGACGCCGCCCGTGAACAGCTTCTGGCTGGGTTTGAGGGACTCGGCAATGTCGTCGTGATGACCGGCGATGAGCATCAGAACTTCGCCGGCGAGTTGCGCCGCAACGCCGGAAAGGGAGACGCCGTCGCGGTCGAACTGGTTTCAACCTCGATCAGTTCAGGCGGGACGAGCTGGATCAAGCCGGAAGCGGCTGCGCGCATTCGCGCCAGCAATCCCTTCCTAAAATATTCGAGTGACCGACGCGGCTATATGCTCTGCGAACTCACCCCAAAGTCATGGACGGCCAGATATCGCGGCGTCGACCAGGTAACGACCCCGGGCGGTACCATCTCCACGCTGAAGACCGCAACGATCGAACATGGCAAGCCCGTTATCAGCCTGTCCTGACACGTCGGGCCCGGCCTATCGATCCGTTGGGATCGACCGCCCACTGAGCTGCGCAATGATTTCGAGCTTCCGCCGGTCATCGACACGGCCCCATCCGGCTATTTCGGGGAGCGTGCGGAGACAACCACGGCAATAGCCACTGCGTGGCTCAATGATGCAGACCCGCACGCAGGGCGACACGACGTTCATTCGATCACTCATGGTCAACGCCTAGCCGATGACTAAGCCGCGAGCAAAGCGGTGTGCGGATTCATTGGCCTGGAGGAGACCGGTGACCAGGAAGCGCGCTTACCGAAAAACCATGATCGCCATCAAAGGTGATCAAACCGTCCAGAGAAGACAGGCGCGCACCGTTCGTGATCGCTTTTGTTTCGACAATGAGTCGGTCGCCGTGGCGTGTAATCCGTTGGGGTGCCGCATAGTCGATCACGCGATCGGTGAATGGAAAGAAATAGGGATTGCTGAGCTTGTGGGTCCTCGAAAAAGGGATCGAAATTCGGATCAGGCCAGCACTGTCTTCGAGCGTGGCTGGCCGGGATAACGGCACAGGCAACTGTCGCCGCCACTTATCAAATCGCGCCCGCGCAGACGACGAAATGGCACCCTCGCCTACCACAAGGTTTATAGAGACGGGTGCCTGCTCAGGAACGCAGAGTGTTGCTGAGCAGGCGAGCCAGCGAGCTCTCCCTGCAATACTGAGTGATGTCCCCCGAGGGAGTCCCCGGCCGACATCCAGCGTCAAGAGCAGCGCATAAGGCCGGTCATAGACATAGTTCATCAATCCCTGGGTCATCAGCCGCTTCGGTACAGGATAGCGCAGCGGACCCATTACAGCGCCAGCGGGTAACGTCCATTCGACAAAAGCCGGCGCGCCTGCATCACCCGGATTTTGCCAATAGCCGTGCCAGCCCCGTTCCGGGATCATGCTGAGTGCCAGTGCAATGCGGCTGCCGGGAGCCGGCTGCAGTGTCTCTGCGTCCAACAAAGGACGAATATGAGCCGCTTCCGCCATGGCGGCGCTGGCCAGCAACAGCAGGCCAAGGGGCCGCAACGACTCCCGGAGCAACCGCCTCGTCAGCCTAGAACCCGGTCGATCCAGACTCGCCCCCCGCCGCATCGCCCAAAATGGCAGTCGCACCGCCCCCGAGTGTGCGCTCCTCGGCATAGCGATAGCCATCGAAATAGGGTCGGAACCCCTTCGCCACCAGCGCCTCCGCAACCTGGGGATTGCTCGGCTTGACGAAAAGGCTGATCCTATATTTGGTCATGCCGAGCATCGTCACTTCCTCCGACGCCCGCCCATCCGAGCTTGCCAGATCGAAGGCGAGATTGCCGTCTCGACAAAGCGCCGGTCCGCTCATTTCGTTCGGGAGGCCGATTAAGGGCAACGCGCCCGAAAGATAGGCTCGGATCTCGCCCCGACCATCTGAGCATTCGCCGCGGGGGAATTTCACCGAAAGGTCATCGAGGATCAGGGTAACGCCACCGATCGGAGGCGGACCGGCCATGACCGGCATAGCGAGATTGAACCGATCAATACCCAGGCCACCCCACCCAAAGCTGAACCCGCCCTTTAGCCGTGCTGTACTCTCTTCGCTTCCGGTCAGATCGAGACGAACACGTCCCGACTTAATCTCGTCCAGCGACATCTTGCTCTGGACATCGCCAAGCTCGATCGGCCCGAGTTTGACTTCGTACATCTGGCCTTCCCAGACATTGCCCTCAATATGCGCGGCTTCAAATCCCACGCGACGAAGCTGGAGGGCATTGACCGCAGTCTGCAGTGGAATGAGCGGTATCGCGCAGAGCAGTGCAGCGACAATAATCAGAAAATAAAAGATCGATTTCATGTGCCCCCCGGCGTGTCCCGCTTTCCCTGTGTGAGGGGAATATAAGCGAGATCGAAGAAACTTAGAAAGATTCTATCTCAATGCCGTCGGGAAAAGCCGTGCATGCGCTGCGCCCATTGAAAACCGATGACAATCCCTTTCGCCGGCTGAATCAACAGGACTGCCAGAAACATCGCGAGCGCAGGCCAAAGCGCCATCTGTAGCCCGGTCGAAAGATTGAACTTCAGATTGGCGGCAACAACGAAAGGGATAAGGATATGGCCAATGACCAAGACGACCAGATAGGCTGGCATGTCGTCAGCACTGTGGCCTGTCCAGCTTTGCCCACAGGACACACATTCGCTGACCGGTTTGAGAAAACGGCCGAACAGCGGGGTCTTGCCGCACGACGGACAACGACCGCGTGCACCACGCGCGAGCGCGGATCGAAGATCGCGCGGATCGTTGGGAGTAAATTGGGCCACGACCGCGCCTATATCGACCCTGTGCCAAGCTGCCCATAGCGATTACACCACCAGTGCGCCGGATAAGTTGACCGCAGCAATGCCCTTGTGGCAATTGGCGAGCGGAACAGGGCCTGATCCATGGGATCGCGGGTGTAGCTCAATGGCAGAGCAGAAGCTTCCCAAGCTTACGACGGGGGTTCGATTCCCCTCACCCGCTCCAATCCTCAATTCCGATCATCTTTGAACAGGAGAGACCGCCCAGAAGGTCGTCACGCTGACCTCTGCCACGAGGGCAACGTTCGACGAATTCTCGGGCCTGTTCCTTGCCCGGCTGAAGAAGAATGCAGGGCGCGCCACTGACTTGCGCCAAGATGATATGATCGACCATGAAACGCTGAGAAACAAAACAGGGAGGACCACGGCATGGCGCGAACCGGGGGCTGGTACTATGGCTGGAACATCATTGGCCTGGTGGTGATCATACAGATGTTCACCAATGGATTGGCGATCAATTGCCTCACACTGTTCCTTGGCGGATGGTCGCAGGAGTTCGGCCGGCCAGTCAGTGAATTCGCGCTGGCACAGACGATCTTCGCACTGGTCGGGATCCCGCTCGGCGTGGTCGTCGGCTGGGCATCGGATCGATTTCCGGCCCGGGCTGTGTTCGGCTTCGGCCTGACCCTTGTCGCGATCTTCCATTTCGGCATCGGCCTGGCCCCCTCGCCCCTTGCGATCACCCTGCTTTTTGCCATCGTTGCCTCGCTCGGCATTGGGCATTCGGGAGCCGTTCCGAGCCAGGCAGTGGTTTCCCGCTGGTTCGTCCGCCGCCGCGGCCTCGCAATGGGCCTGACGGCGTTCGGGCTTGCGCTGGGCGGCGTCACACTTCCCCCGCTTGTCGCACAGCTTATTGAAACGATCGGCTGGCGAGAGACGTGGATCTGGTTCGGCGTCGTCATCAGTATCGGCCTGCTGCCGGCCACACTCTGGCTGCTCCGCAACTGGCCGGAATCAGGCGAAGATCATGGTTATCTCCACGGCGCTCCACCGGCCGATCGACATCGCCGTCTTCCCATCGCCGAGATCGTGCGAAGGCCTAATTTCTGGTTCATTGGTATCGCTTTCTTTTGCCTCCACGGCGTCAATCTGACCATCGCGGTCAACCTCAGTCCGCTGGTCGAAAGTTTTGGCTACACGCTCGGCAATTCCGCCTTGATCATCTCCGTAATGAGCGTCGGTGGATTGGTCGGTAAAGCCACGAGCGGCTTACTCGCCGACCGTTATGGCAATCGCCTGCCATTCATTCTGATCGGCCTGGTAACAACCACTGCCGTGCTCCTGCTGTCAGCCTTTCATGGTTTCGCCGTGTTGATGCTGGTGTTCATCATGATCGGCCTGGCGCAGGGATTCTGGACGGTGGCAGCGTCGTCGACCGCGACCGAATTCGGCGCCGACAGTTTCGGTCAGGCCTATGGCCTCGCCGTGATGTTCTGCTCATTCTCGATGATCCTGCCCTGGGGCTTTGCTCGGATGAACGAGACGCTCGGCGGCTATACGCCTGGCCTGCTGATCTCCGCCGCGATCGCGCTGGTTGGAACACTCGCCGCGGCCTTTCTCAAGCAGCCTACTCACCTCGCCGCCCGCATTTCGTGAGCGGCTTATGAGCGCGACTTATTGACCGGCGAGGGGCCGCGTTCTAGGAGCCGCCCGTGTGGTTCCGTAGCTCAGCCGGATAGAGCGCCACTTTCCTAAAGTGGGCGTCGGGGGTTCGAGTCCCTCCGGGACCACCACCCCCTTCGTAGCGGCGCAACTAAGCGTCTATCTTCGCCTTCACCGGCTCGCCATGGACACGATTGAGTGCCCCATAGCTATGGTCGGCATTCGAACGCTGGCCCGACTTCAAATTGGTCGCCATGACCCAATCGCGGTCGAGCGGAAGTGAGATCGTCCAGTCGCGCAGCACGACCCTGTTCTTGATCTTCCAGCCATCCTCGGTCCGCACCAGCTTGTCGACGAAGCGCCCGCCCAGCTGGTTGACCACCGTCACTCCGTCTTCCTCGACCATCCGCGCACCGGCCAGAAAATAAGTCTCGGCACCCGCCTCGTCGCCGCTAACGCTGATCATCGACTGGCCGAGCAGATGGTACATCGACTCGCTGGTCTCCAGGATGTTCGGCACGATCGCCTTGGCGAAATCGGGGCCAGACGCCTGGAAATGGCCGTGATCGTCCCAGCTATCCTCAACATAAACGCTCTCGACCCCGACGACATCGCAGCGGTCGCAGCTGTGGGAATATTCGTTTAGCGTCTTGGTGATCTCGTAATGATCGAGCATTTCCTGAAGGCGGGGGTCCATCCGTCACTCTCCTGTCTGGTGGCGCAAGGCTATTGGCTGACTTGAGCATCGGCAACGTCAAATCGGAATCGCGGAATGACAGAGATTGGAGCAACATGGCAAAAGCCACGTTCAATTTATTGACCACGACCCAAGAGCGAAGGACCAATGCTGCAATCAAACCCGCACGGCCCATGAGACAGTCAGCATAAGGGCATCCACCTTGGAGGTTTCATGCGCCGTACGGCTTGTATTTCCACCTCTTCTCGTCTGCAAATCCGCCTGTGGATCGCAGGTTTGGCAGCCCTCTTTATCGCCACGGGCGTCGGGTGGCTGATCAATAGCCACCATTTGGCGGCTCCGACATCTATCGCAAGACATCCCAGCGGCCCCGGACCGCGCAGCTACGCGGATGCCATGCTCGAGCTCGACAGGAATGTTCAGGAAGCTGACGAAATCCGGCTTGTCCAGAGCAGGCAATGGATCTTCGAGGAGCGTTATGCCCAGGCACTGATCGCGCGAGGTCGGCTAACCGGATCATTTGCCGATTATGCCACGGCACAGGCCGCCCTCGACCGGGCATTCGCCGAAGCGCCCGAAGGCGCCGGACCGCACCTTGCCCAATTGGCGCTCGATTTTGGGATGCACCGCCTTGCCCGCGCCGAAAAGATGGCCGGCATGATCGCCCGCTATGCCGTTCCCGACCCCATCACCGAAAGCGAAGCGCAGCTAACGAGCGGTGACATCGCTTTCTATCGTGGCAATTATGTCGGCGCGCTCGACCAATATCGCAGGATCGGCGGCGATGGTAATGATGCTGGATCGCTGCTGCGGATCGCCTATGCTCTCTCCCGCACCGGAAAGCCCGACGAAGCGCTTGCACTAATCGACCGCTGCGAGCGCGCGGCGCGCCTGCCCAGTGCGCAATTCCTGGCCGACCTCGCGCTACGTCGCGGGACGATCGAGCTCCAGCGTGGTCGCTGGTCCGAGGCGAGCCGGCATTTCGACCGCGCTGCCCGGGTCTTTCCCGGTTGGTGGCTGAGCGAGGCACATAAGGCGCAGATGCTCGCGCTGACGGGGCAAAGCCTGCGCGCGATAAGCGCTTACCTCCGCATAGCCGTAACCGGGGCAGATTCCCGTGCGCTATGCGGCGACGAGCCTGACGAGACCAGGCAAGCGGGGCACGTGCGGCGCGTTGGGGACGGTGAGACGATCACCGAGCAGCCGGTAGAATGAGACGTCGAGCTTGGCGCAGGTCTTGATG
>CANJRZ010000235.1 GCA_947476735.1 Sphingomonadaceae bacterium | reverse complement strand
CCCATCGTCCAGCGCAGGGGAGCGCCATGGTAGATCGGCGCGGGCGACAGATAGACCGAGTCCCTGGCGAAACCGTAGACGGTGCGCATCATCTTCAGGATCGGATGCTCGGCGTCGATCGCGCTCTTTTCCATTCGCGCCTTGATGCCCTTGGGCCGCCCCGTGGTGCCCGACGAATAGAGCATGTCGATCCCCGAGGTCTCGTTCGCCACCGGCGTGACAGGCTCGGCATCGCGTAGCGGCTCATAGATCTCATGCCCGGCGATCGGCCCGCCGACCGACAGGCGACGCTTGATGCCCGGGGTCACTGCCATCAGTCGCTCGGCGAGCGGCGCGAGGTTCGCATCGACTAACAGTATCTGCGCGCCGCTGTCCTCGATGATATAGCGAATCTCGTCTTCCTGCAGCTTGGTGCTGATCGCGACATAGAGCAGCCCGGAACGGTGCGGCGCCCAGGCGATCTCGTGAAAACGCGGCCCGGTGTCCATCAGCAGCGCCACCGCGTCGCCGGGCTGGAGCCCCATCGTCTGGAGCATATGCGCGGTCTGGTTCGAACGCTCGTTGAGCTGCCGGTAGGTCACAACTTCGCCGCTGCGCGCCATGATGACCGCGGCTTTGTCAGGGGTTTCGGCGGCGTGAATATAGGGATGCATATCAGCTCGTCGCCTTCAGGATCGATTATTGGGCCATGACGCCGCCATAGAGCTGGCGAAGCACTTTCTTGTCGAGCTTGCCGGTCGCGGTGTGCGGCAGCGCGTCGACGAAACGGATCTGCTCAGGCAGCCACCACCTGGCGACTCGCGGGCGGAGATAGTCGCGCAGTTCCTCCGGCTGGAGCTGGCTTCCCTCCCTGAGTACAGCGAGCACCATCGGCCGCTCCGCCCATTTCTCATCGGGGATCGCGATCGCGGCCGCCTCGACGACCTCGGGGTGGCCGGAGGCGATATTCTCGAGCTCGACCGAGCTGATCCACTCACCGCCGGACTTGATGACGTCCTTGGTGCGATCGGTGATCTGCATATATCCGAGCTCGTCGATCGTCGCGAGATCGCCGGTGTCGAACCATCCCTGCTCGTCGAGCACCTGCCCGCCCGCGCCCTTGAAATATTCACCGACAACGGCCGGACCGCGGACCATCAGCCGGCCGGAAGCCTTGCCATCCTGCGGAAGACTGCGCCCCTCGTCATCGGCGATCCGCATCTCGACTCCGTAAATCGCCATGCCCTGCTTAAGCTTGAGCTGCAGGCGGCCCGCTTCGTCGAGCTGTGCAACTTCAGGCTTGATGATCCCGGCCGAGCCGACAGGGCTCATCTCGGTCATCCCCCAGGCGTGCATCACCTCGACGCCGAACTCATGTTCAAGCGTCGAGATCATCCATTCGGGGCAGGCCGATCCGCCAATCACGACGCGCTCGAGCCGGTCGGGCTTCCAGCCGCGCCGTCGCATCTCGTTGATGATCTCGATCCAGACAGTCGGAACGCCGGCCGAGAAGGTGACGCCTTCCTGATCGAGCAGGTCGCACAGGCCGGCGCCGTCCATCCTTGCCCCGGGCATAACCAGCTTGGCGCCAGCCATCGGCGCCGAAAAGGCGATCGACCAGGCATTGGCGTGGAACATCGGCACGATCGGCAGCACGCTGGTCAGCGCGTTGAAGCCCAACACCCCGGCCGCCTGCACAGTCAGCGAATGAAGCACGTTCGATCGATGGGTATAGAGCACGCCCTTCGGCGCACCGGTGGTGCCAGAGGTGTAGCAGAGCCCGACAGGAGCTGACTCCGCGACCTCCATCCAGGGAGTTTCCGGATCTTCGCCGGCGATGAGATCCTCGTAACAGAGCAGGTCGAGCCCGGTCTGCGGCATATGGGCACGATCGGTCAGCACGATGATCTGGCGCTTGCCGATGCAGCTATCCCGAAGTCGTTCAAGCTGGGGGACAAAGGTCAGATCGGTGAACAGCATCCGATCGTCGGCATCGTTCATGATATAGGCGATCTGCTCGTCGGTCAGCCGCGGATTGAGCGTATGATAGATCGCGCCGGCTCCGGCGATGCCGTACCAGATTTCGACATGCCGCCATGTGTTCCAGGCCAGCGTGGCAATACGGTCGCCCTGCTGCACCCCGAGGCGCCTGAGGGCCGCCGTTACCTGACGGGCGCGCCGCGAAACTTCGGCATAGGTGATCCTATGGATCGGCCCTTCGACCGACCGCGTGACGATCTCCTGCCGGCCATGCACGTTCGCGGCATGATCGAGGATGGTGTGCACCCTCAGCGGCCAGTCTTGCATCCCTCCCCTGATCATTTTCTATCGCCTCATCGCAGCCGGTCGTCGAGGAACGCCCCGATCTTCCCGAACGCGTCGCGCGCCTCCGGGATGATATGGGCGAAAGCATGCCAGACATGGATCATGCCGGGATAACTGTCGATGGTGATATCGACCCCGGCTTCCATGCCGCGTCCGGCCAGCAGATGCCCGTCATCCTCGAGGATGTCGGCGTCGCTGTTCTGGATGTAGATGGGCGGCAGACCCGACAGGTCGGGAGCGAGCACCGGCGAAATGCGCGGATCGCCGAGCGCGACATCGCCCGCATAATGCTTCGCCATGTCGAGGATCATCTCGCGGGTCATCAGCGGGTCGAAAGGCGCGTTGCGCATGATCGAGTCGGCAGTGACGCGCAGATCGAGCCAAGGGGACATCATGACCCCGCATCCCGGCAGGGGCATTGCTTCATCGCGCGCGCGCAGCATCAGCGAGAGCACGAGATTGGCTCCCGCCGAGTCTCCGGCCAAAGCGATCCGATCAGCGGCATAGCCCTGATCGAGCAGCCAGCGATAAGCGGCCATCGCGTCATCGAGCGCCGCCGGATATTTGTGCTCCGGTGCCATCCGGTAATCGAGCGCGAGGATGTCGATGCCGGCGGCTCTGGCCAGGTTGGTCAGGATCGGGCGATGACTGATCGTCGAGCCGACGACGAAGCCGCCGCCGTGGAGGTGCAGGATCGCAGCCCCCTTCCGCGCGCCTTCGGGCCGGAACCATCTGCCCTCGAAACCTGGCCCGGCCGCGGCCTCGATCGCCACGCCCTCGGCGCCGGGCACTTTTGCGACCGACGCATCGAAGCCCGCGCGCTGCTCCTCGAACGACCCCGTGGGGAGCGTATCAACCGACTGCAGATACGCGAAGAGCTTCCTCGCTTCCGGACTGATCATGGAGTGACGGCACCTTGTGAAGTTCGGGTAACACCTTCTCGGCGAACAGCCGCATCGATCGCTCGCCTACTTGCATCGGCATGTCAATGAACCGGAAATTGCCGCAGAAATGGTCGCAATTGATTCGCGCCCGCGCGGCCATCACCTTCTCATAGCATTGCTCGGGCGTGCCCCAGACCTGCAAGCCGACGTAGAAATCGGCCGTCTTCCTGAGATCGCGGTTCACCAGCGCCTCACGGTTCGCGGCATAATATTCATAGCCCTGCGTGCCCTTGAGATGATCGCCGAGCAGCTCGTAATGCTTCATCACGCTGATAAAATAATCGCCGATATATTTGTGGGCGAGTTCCTGCGCGCGGTCGGCATTGTCGTCGCAGAACACCTGGCTACCGAGAATCGTCGGCGGCGGCGCGCAGCCGTTCACCTCGCGATAAACCTGGTCATAGACGACGAGATCCTTGTCGACCGCATCCCATGGTTTTTGCGGGATGACGAGAATGCCGATACCCAGCCGCGCCATGATCTTGACCGACTCCGGCGACACGGCGGCGGCATAGGTGCGGCCCTTGAAACTGCGCACCGGGGCGGGTCGCAGTTCCCGCTCGGGCTGCTGGTAATGCTTGCCGTCATATTTGATCGTTCCGGTCTCGAGCGCGTCGAGCACGATCTCTGCGGATTCGATGAAGCGCTCGCGAGATTCCCCGTGCGGGATGCCGAGGCCTTCGAATTCGTTGCGGGCGAGCCCGCGTCCGATCCCGAGGATAAGACGCCCCCCGCACAGATTGTCGAGCAGCGCGATCTCGCCCGCCGCGCGAGCCGGTTGATGCCAGGGCAGCACCACGACCTGGGTGCCGAGCTCAACCCGAGTGGTCTGCCCCGCCAGATAGGCAAGCGAAAGCAACGCGTTGGGCGACAGCGAATAGCCGGTGAAATGATGCTCCACCGTCCAGACCGAGTCGAACCCAAGCTTTTCGGCCATACCGACCAGACGCAGGTCGTTCTGGATCGTCTGAAAATCATGCTCCTTGCCGAACTCGTTCTGCATGAGCAATTGCGCGCCGACTTTCATCGGTAATCTCCCATTCTTCGTTCCTCGGCTCAGCCGACGAAATCGAGCACCAGTTTGGCGACCGCTTCAGGCTGGTCGACATTGGCGAGGTGACCAGCATCCTTGACGATCTCGATCCGGGTCGGGCCGGAAATGCCGTCGGCGAAGCGCTTGGCGTAGCTCGTCGGTACCAGCTGATCCTTGTCGCCCCAGATCAGCAGGGTCGGGGTTGTGATGCGATGGATACGGCGCTCGAGGCCAACACTGCCGAACGGCCATACCAGCCGTGCAACCGCCTCGTCGCAGCGATAGGCGAGCATCGCCCACTCCTCCTGCTCTTCGACCGGAGAGGCCGGATCAGCGGCAAAAACGGCCTTGTACCGCTCCTGATCGGCAACCATCAGCTTGGTTCTGATAGCGGGCGACTGGGCGAACAGGTTCACCGTCGGCTCGGCGTCGACGTAGAGGCCATAGGAGCCGACCAGTACCAGCTTGCCCAGCGACGCACTCGACGCCGCCGCAATTTCGCTGGCCACCATCCCCGCGACCGAAGTAGCGACGATGTCGGCAGGAGCAGTCACGCCACAAGCGGCGATCAGGTCCTGCATCATCGCCAGCCAGTCGAGCGGGTTGTGCAGCTTCTCATGCCCCCGCTCCGATCCGAACTGGCCCGGCATCGACGGCGCGATAACCTTGCGCTTCATCGACAGCAGCTCGTGGAAACTATCCCAGCGCGGCAGGCCGCCATAGCCGCTGATCACGACGAGCGGCTTGCCTTCGCCCTTTTCGAGAACCCGGCAGTTCGAGCCGTTGACCGAGACGAATCGTTCTGTTGCCTGGCTCATTCCGCGGCCTCCTTATTGGCTTCGAGAGGCGCTGTCGGACGCGGGCTGTTCATGTCGAAGGGTTCGCGATGCAGCGTGCGGGGCACCTGGCGGTCCTCCCGGTTCATCGGCGGCTTGGGCCACCACTTATTCTCCCATTCGTCTTCCCACATGTCGACGAGCTGCGGCTTCACGTAGCGCGCGAACATCTCCATGTTGTAGTCGGCGACCTCGCGCTTCATGTTGCCATATTGGAGCAGGGTCATGAACTGACCGCAATTCAGGTTGCGCATTCCCTCCTTAATCTGGTCGGCGACCTCATCGGGCGAGCCGATGATGATATAACCTTTCTCGACCAGCTCCTCCATCGACAGCTTGCCCTGGAAGGAGCGGATCTCGTCCTTGGTCGCGGCGCGCTGGGTCTGCGACGACATCTTGGCGCGCAGGGTCGCCTCGGTGATATAGCCCGGCGCCGCCGCCCAGCGCGGATCGACCTTCAGATTGGCGTCGTAAAAATATTCGCCCGCCTCGCGGTACAGCTCCATCGCCATCTTCTTGTTCTCGGCGACGCCGATAAACTGGAGGAAGCCGAAGCGGAACGGGTTGCGGTCACGGCCGACCCGGGCGCAGGTCTCCCAATAGCCATCGACCGCGGCCTGCGCGGCCTTGTAGCCGAAATAGCTGGTATAGGTGTAGCAATAGTCGTTCTCGGCGGCCCATTGCCAGGTCTCGATCGCACCGCCGCCCGGCACCCAGATCGGCGGGTGCGGCTTCTGGATCGGCGAGATGAAGGGGTTTACGAACGGCTGCTTGTAGTAATTGCCGTTGTACGCGAACATCTTGCGCTCTTTCCAAGCCTTCATGATGATCTCGTAGGCTTCATAATATTTGTCGCGCGCCGACGACGGATTCTGGCCCATGGCGAAGACCGTGTCGAACGGCGTGCCAACCGGGAAGCCCGCGATCAGGCGGCCGCCCGACATCACATCGACCGTCGCCATATCTTCGGCGATCCGCTGCGGCGGATCGTAGCAGGCGATCGAGGTGCCCAGGATCACGACTGCGGCGCGGCTGGTGGTGCGGGCCAGCACCGTCGCCATCATCTGCGGCGTCGACATCAGCGCATAGCCGTTCGAGTGATGCTCGTTGACGCACACACCGTCGAAACCCAGTTCGTCGGCGAACTGCAGCTGGTCGAGATATTCGTGGTACATGCGGTGCGCCTCTTCATGCTTGAAGAGATCGCTGTCGATATCGACCCAAACCGAATTGTAATTGTCGGAAAAATTTTCTGGCAGCGCGCCATAGGGCATCAGATGGAAAAATAAGACCTTCACTGTCCGTCCTCTCCGCCGGGGCTACCCGGCTGCTTGCCGATCCAAGTCTTCAGTCAATAAAATACAGGAACATCCATTCAGCGACGAGCGCGGGCTTGGGTTCGTCTTCGATCTCGACCGTCGCATTGACCGTCATCTGCCAGCGTCCCGGCGTACGCTCGACCAGTTCCTTGAGCATGAATCGCCCCCGCACGCGCTTGCCCGAGCGTACCGGCGTCAGGAAACGGACATTGTTGAAACCGTAATTGACCCCCGTCTGGAGGTTCTCGACCGCCGGCATCGCCGAATAGGAAAGCGGCGCAAGCAGCGAGAGGCTGAGAAAGCCGTGGGCGATTGTGCCGCCAAATGGCGATTCCGCCGCCGCCGCCGGATCGATATGGATCCACTG
>CANJRZ010000234.1 GCA_947476735.1 Sphingomonadaceae bacterium | reverse complement strand
GACCGCCATGCCGGTTACCGACGAGCGTTTTTGCACCAATTGCCATACCGACATGAGCAAGCGGATCCAGACGACGCTCAAGGACACAGCGGATTTCGGGGATAATCATCCCGAATTCGAACCGACCGTCCGTGTCGCTGGAGCCGATGGCCTGCCAACGTTCCGCCGGGTTTCGCTCGATACTAATCCCAAAGAGTTCAATGGCTTGAAATTCCCGCACGATCTTCACCTGTCGAAGACAAATGGCGTGGCCCAGATGGCGAAGCGGCTTGGCAAGGAGGAGGGCTATGGTGACAGCCTCGATTGCGCCAGCTGTCATACCCGGGATACGACCGGCGCCACCTTCGCGGCAGTGAAGATGGAAACAGCTTGCGGGGCGTGTCATTCGCTTGCCTTCGATCAGGTCGGCGGCACGATCCGTACGTTGCGCCACGGCGAACCGGCACAGGTGGTCGCCGATATTCGTGCCTTCTATCGTGGCGGCGCACCGCGGCCAGCAGCGCTGCAGGGTATGGATCGCCGGCGGCCTGGCGATTTTGGTAACGCCATGGAGAGGATCAACTTCGCGCAGACCAGCGCCATGCATGTCGGCAATGCCGAGCAGGCAATCCGCTCAGTTTTCTCCAAGGGCGGGGCGTGCTTCGATTGCCACATTGTGCGCGCAACGGGAAATCCGACAACGCCCTATGCAGTGACCCCGGTGGCGCTGACGATGCGCTACATGAAGAAGGGCTGGTTTGACCATGCCGCGCACGAGACCGAGAGTTGTTCCAGCTGCCATGCGGTCAAGAATTCGGCATTCTCAGCCGATGTCAGCCTGCCCAAGCTGGCAAAGTGCCAAGAATGCCATGGCGGGCAGGATGCACGTAAGGAAGTACCCTCGGCCTGCGCGATGTGTCACGACTATCACCGGACCGAATTCGCTCCGCTGATGGTCCGTGACCATCGTGCGCGCGGAAAAGCGCTGGAGCATGTCGACGAAAAATCGTTGAAGGACGCGGCGGGTGGCGCTTAAGGGATAGTTTACCTGATTTTACCATTCGCTGTGTAGAAGATCACAGCGGCTTTATGTAACAGATGGTGAATTGTTCCAGCGTTGGAGTTGAGCCGGTCCGAGAACCGGTGGAGTAAGGGAAGACGTCATGCTGATCGCCCAGTTGACCGACCTGCATATCGGCTTCGATCTGGACAACCCCGACGAGCTGAACGTGCGTCGTTTCGCTTCTGCCATCGACTATGTCAAAGCACTCTCCGTCAAGCCCGACCGGCTCATTCTTTCCGGTGACTTGACCGATCTGGTGACTTCAACAGCTATGTCCGGCTCAAAGAGCTTATCAAAGGCTGTGATTTTCCGGTTCATTTATGTGTCGGTAACCATGATGATCGGGCTATGCTTAAGCAGGTTTTTGTCGACACGCCGATCGACGATGGCTTCATACAATATGTCATTGACGAGCCCGAAGCGCGGATCATCGTACTGGATACACTGGATCCCGGCCACCATGGCGGCGCGTTTTGTCGCCGTCGTGCGGGCTGGCTGAGAGCGCGTTTGAACGAGGTTCCCGACAAACCGGTGCTAATCGTCCTTCACCACCCGCCAATTGAGACGGGTATACCGTGGATGACTGCGAATCCCGACGAATCCTGGGTGGCCATGCTTGACCAGGCAATCGGCAATCGTCCTAACGTCCACATGATCACGGGTCATATCCACCGTTCGATTACAACCCAGTGGCGTGGCCGGATCCTTGCGGTCGCACCCTCAACTGCTCCACAGGTCGCACTAGAGCTGGCTAAGATGGATCCAGAGTTCCCCGACGAACGTCCCATGATCGTCGCCGAGGCGCCTGGCGTGGCTCTCCATCTGTGGACTGGAGATGCCTTCGTTACCCATCATGCCCAGGTCAGCGCACCCGACGTGCTTGCACGCTACGACCGTAATCTTCAGCCGCTCGTCATGGCGCTGGCGCGGGAGCACCAAATGGTTGATCGGGGTGCTGCAGCGGCCTGATCCGGAGGAGCTATTGACCATTGCCCGGCGGTGGCTTCAACACTAAATATATCATTGCATCGAGAGTTGGGCTGACGCCCGACGCCAACCTGCCGATCCGGGCAAGGTGGTGCTCCCGCCAGGGAGGATGTGGCCGATCCGGCAATAAAACGGAGCCAGCCATATCGCGTCGTTCCAAGTCCAGAAGGAAAGACGTGTAATGCCGATTAAAATCCCCGATGAGCTGCCGGCTCGTCTCGCGCTTGAGGCAGAAGGCGTGGTTGTCATGCGTCAGGCTGACGCAATGCGCCAGGATATCAGGCCCCTACGTATAGGGCTGCTCAACCTTATGCCGAACAAGATCAGCACCGAGACGCAACTCGCGCGTTTGCTAGGCGCAACCCCACTCCAGGTCGAACTGACCCTCGTAAGGATGACGGAACACATCTCGCGCAATACTTCAGCGGATCACATGAAGGCTTTCTACAGACCATGGACGGAGATCTGTGAGGAGCGCTTTGACGGTTTCATTATCACTGGAGCGCCATTGGCACATATTCCGTTCGAGCAAGTGAACTATTGGGACGAATTTTGCCGGGTGCTCGATTGGACACAGACCCACGTTCATAGTTGCCTGACGCTCTGCTGGGCGGCTCAGGCTGCTCTTCATTATTTCCATAAAATACCAAGACACCTTCGCGACCGGAAGGCGTTCGGCGTCTTTCGTCATCGCAATCTGGCGCCGTCCTCGCCCTATCTAAGGGGTTTTTCCGATGACTTTTGTGTTCCCGTTTCGGCATTGGGCGAAATAATTCGCGAGGATATTCCTGCTGGAAGCGGTCTGGCGATTTTGGCCGACAGTGTGGAGACCGGGCTATGTCTGCTCGACGATCCAAAGCATCGGGCCCTGCATGTGCTCAACCATTTCGAATATGACACGGGCACGCTGAACGACGAGTATCTTCGCGACGGTGCGGCGATGCTCCCGGAGAATTATTTTCCCGAAGACGATCCTGGCAGGCCGCCCGAGAACCGCTGGCGAGGCCACGCCCATCTCTTGTTCGGCAACTGGGTCAACCAGATTTATCAGACGGCCCCATTTGATGTTGCTCAGATCGGAGTAACACCTTCCATTTCGGATGCCGCCTGACTGCAGAACTAGAGATCCAGGTGCAGGAATTGATTGAAGGCGCTCGCTTTATATCCGCCGAAGGCATCACCGTTGATGAAGCCACGCTTGCGATAGAGCGCTAGAGCTGGATCGAATGCCATGCCGCTGCCTGTTTCAATGCTCAGTCGTCGCAGGGAACTAGCCCGGGCTGCCGCGATGATATGGTCCAAGACCGCCATTGCGGCACCTTTTCGGAGGAAGGCCGGATGTGTACGCATCGATTTGACTTCGGCGTTTTCGGAATCGAGCCTTTTCAGGGCGCCGATACTGGCGATTTGATCGCCTACCCAGGCCGACCACACTGTTATCTCGGGCCGCTGCAGACCGCTCAGGTCCAGCGCGAACACGTGGCTCGGGGGAGAATTGGCATGCATGTCTGCCATATGGAGCGCGAGAAGAGCACGGGTTGGTTTGCTGCTGAGGTCGTCTTCCCGTATCTTGAACACTGGCCAGGCCTCCCAAATCAGGGAATTAACGGACACCGAAACAATAATGGCTGCTTCGCGACAGCTAAAATGGTGACATTAGGTCTTTTCATGCGTTAGGCGGGCGCGAAATGAACAAGGTGGGGCGAGGAATGGCCAGCGTTGGAGATGGAAGAGATCTGAACGGGCAAAAGCCGGAGAGCAAGATTCCGGTCCCTGAAGAGGTGCAGGACGCGATACGCACGCTTATTCGCTGGTCGGGGGACGATCCCACCCGTGAAGGTCTGCTGGATACGCCATCGCGAGTGGGCAGGGCCTGGCGCGAATATTGCCAGGGCTATGAGGAGGATCCTTCGCTCCATCTAAGCCGGACCTTTGAAGAGGTCGGCGGCTATGACGAGATCGTCCTGCTCAAGGACATTCCCTTTCAGTCGCACTGCGAACACCATATGGCGCCGATCATCGGCCATGCGCACATCGCCTATCTGCCGCGCCACCGCGTCGTTGGTATTTCCAAGCTGGCGCGTGTGTTGCACGGTTTCGCACGTCGCCTTCAGATTCAGGAAAGACTGACCGCCGAAGTCGCCGATTGCATCTGGAAGCACCTAGAACCCGCCGGCGTGGCGGTCGTGATCCACGCCAGTCATAGTTGTATGACCGCGCGTGGCGTCCGGACGCCAGGAGTGGGCATGACGACAAGCCGGATGATGGGTGTCTTCCGCGAAGATGACCGAAGCCGTAAAGAGGTGCTGGCCCTGATGGGGCTTGGCTGAAAACGAATGGCATGAGGAAATATTGATGCGTGGCATGCAAATTGGCTTGGCGGCACTTATCCTTCTGCTTCCGGCGGCGGGGGAGGCGGTTGCTCCCGAAAAACCGGCCGCAGCCATCGCTTCGCCTGCAAAGCCTGCCGCCCTGACAGGTTCCGCCGCACCTGCGATCAAGCGTGTGCAGATGTCGCAGGAAGGTAATGCGATCATAATCCGGATCAACGCGTCGCCCGATGCCCGTTTGCAACAGATTCAAACGGAGCTTCGGACGCTCCAGCAGCAAAATCTTCAATTCGTGACTGGCGAGCCCGTCAATCTCGACAAACTCGACGCCTCCCTTCGCCGCGAACTCGCGCTGATCACTGAGCTTCGAGGTCGAGCGAACGATCGATTGCTGATGGTTCTTCGGGCGCTCTCCGAGTCGGATCGCGTCGCATATCTCCAGCGAAGCGTATCGGCGGCCAGGGTTCCCAACGCGCCGAACCAGCCAAAACCGCCTGCCGGTAAAACTGTGGTTCCCAATCCGCCGGCCGCGGCTCCCGCCATCGGTCGTTGACCGCTCCGGCGATCGTCTGGTTCCGTCAGGATCTCCGCCTGGCGGATCAAGCGGCCGTGGCTGCTGCCAATGCGGCCGGTCCATGGATCGGGCTTTATGTCCTGGATGATGAAATGCCGGGTCGCTGGGCGATCGGGCGGGCACAACGCTGGTGGCTACACCATAGTCTCGACGCTCTCCGTCATGCTCTGTCAGGGAAGGGCGGCCAGCTCGTTTTGCGCCGGGGGAAGGCTGCGGTTGAGGTCGAGCGCTTCGCTCAAGAGATGGGAACGCGGACGGTCCATGCCACCCGGCATTATGAGCCCTGGTGGCGGGAAGCCGAGGCAGAATTGGCGAATGCCGTTGAACTGCATCTCCACGATGGGAATCGGCTCGCTCCGCCCGGCGCGATTTTGACCGGGACGCATGGCCGGTATCGAGTTTTCACGCCCTATTGGCGAACATTGAAAGAGCAGATGCCGCCGGCGAGCCCCAGGCCGGCGCCGTTTGATGTTCAGGCGCCGCTCGTTGGAACACATGGCGATGCGCTCGAAGACTGGAACCTGCTTCCCTCCCGACCGAACTGGGCTAAGGGCTTCGACATCTGGACGCCCGGCGAGGCTGGAGCGCTCGAAGCGTTGGCTAGTTTTCTTCCGTCGATCGAGAACTATGACGTAGATCGCAATCGGCCTTCCAGCGATGGCACGTCGCGCCTCTCACCCCACCTCCATTTTGGAGAGATCAGCCCGGCGACCCTGTGGCACAGGGCCATTCGGCCGGCCAGGGCCAAGGCCGAGCCCTGGCTCAGGCAACTGGCATGGCGAGATTTTTGTGCAAATGTAATCGATATACTGCCCGATTATGGTGACAGGAACGGGCGGGTGTTGTTCGATCGCTTTCCCTGGCGTTCCGGCGCTGAAGCCGAGTTAGACTTCCAGGCATGGACGCGAGGGCAAACGGGGTATCCCATCGTCGACGCAGGAATGCGTGAACTGTGGGTCACCGGCGCCATGCACAATCGAGTGCGGATGATAGCTGCATCGTTCCTGATCAAGCATCTGCTAATCGACTGGAGGCGCGGCGCGCTATGGTTCTGGGACACGCTGGTCGATGCCGACTACCCCAGCAATGCTGTCAATTGGCAATGGGTGGCGGGCACCGGCATCGATTCGAATCCGTTCGGGCGAATCATGGCACCACTCGTTCAGTCTCAGAAATTCGATGCAGCTGCTTACATAAGGCGCTGGATCCCTGAGTTGGCTGGCCTTGACGACACAGCAATCCATGATCCGCACGGTGCAGGCCAGAAGCCGGAATCATATCCCGCGCCGCTTATCGGGCATCGTTGCGCGCGGGAGCGAGCACTCGCGGCGAACGGCACTATCTGAAAAAATTGTCTGCGCTCATGCAACAATGCCTCTTTTGCCGCCGTAAACCTCGATATATGGCGGCATCGGTCGCGCCGATCGGGGAATAGGACGGACACGAACAGATGAATGCGCAACCGCCCGTCCGTGGCCGACACCTCCTTCAGGCCGATCGTCGCTTCGCTACCGGGGCGAGTTGGATTGCGCGCCTTCTGTCGCCAGGCTTCCAGCGCTGGCTCGACAGGATCGACCTCGGCCTTGAAGAAGGATCGATCGAGGCGACGCTGCCCGATGGCAGCTTTCGTGTGCTGGGCGGCCGCAACCCCGGACCTGTTGCGATCGTCGAGCTCAAGAGCTGGCGTCCTCTCGTGCGACTCGTCACGGCCGGTTCGGTGGGGTGGTATCGCAGCTGGGCCGATGGCGAATGGACGAGTCCCGATCCCGTACCGATTTTCGATCTTTTCATGCGCAATCGTCATCCGCTCGGCGAGTTGGGCCGTGCGCAGGGGCCGATGCGCTTTTTCAACCTTATTTGGCACTTCCTGCG
>CANJRZ010000233.1 GCA_947476735.1 Sphingomonadaceae bacterium | reverse complement strand
CGGGCTGTTGCGCCCGCCGATCCGGTACTGGGCAATGAAGCTTTTCGAGCCAGAGGGACGAACGCGGCAACCGAAGCCCGGCAGCTTCCCGCACCAAACCACAAAATCTCGATCCTGGGCATCGGCCCTATCGATCACCTGCTTTGTCAGCCGCTCCTTAGCCACAGCAATCCCTCCGGGTAGCACGCGGGCATCACATTAGAGGTAACTCAGGGTCGACGGCAAGAAGTTTGAGTTATCGAGATCAATCAATATCCCTTTATTTTTGGGCTTAATTGGCATCGAGAGAAACGCCAGACCATAGCGAGAAATACCATACCCTTGCCCTCCGAAGGCAGAGGCCACAGGTTCGAATCCTGTCGGGTGCGCCATTTCCCTGACCAGGCAGCCTATTCGCAACCAGCCGCAATGCTGCCGCCGCAAAACGGGTCTGTCCCAATCGCACACCGGCTGGGATCGCGGTGGCGATTCCGAACAAGACGTTGCGCGCAACCCGGTTTATCAGGGTTGATTGAACGCGCATGTCAAGCCTTGGAGAGAATGTCGTGAACATAGAAACGACCATCGAGGGAATGCCCATCCCGGCCCATGTCGATCCGCGCCTGGTGGTCGACTACGACGTCTATGGTGACCGTAGGTTCTTCGAAACCGGGGACCTGCATGAGGGTCTGTACAAACTCGGCGAGGAAGTTGGCCGTGGCATCTTCTGGACACCGCACAACGGCGGGCATTGGGTGATCAACAGCCACGCACTGATGTTCGACGCGGTCCGCAACTATGAAGTTTTCTCAAGCAACAACAAGGCCGCCCGCCACGGCGCCATGGTAATGATCCCGTCGATGGGCGGCGACGAACCGATCTTCGCGCCGCAGTCGCTCGATCCGCCCGAACATGGCACCTTCCGCAAGCCGCTGATGAAGGCCTTTGCGCCAGCTGTCGTCGCCCGGATGGAGGCAGGTATCCGCGAACTCGCCCGGGACATGATCGCGGCAATCGCGCCACTCGGCAAGGCCGAGTTCCTGAGCATGGTTGCCGAGCCCCTGCCGGTCACGGTCTTCATGAAGATGATGGGCATGCCACTCGAGCGGATCCACGAGTTCCGCGACTGGATGTCCAACATGGCCTCGGACGATCCGGCCAATCGTGCATTTGCGTTTGGCAATATCGACAAAGCCATGGGCGAGCTCATCCGCGAGCGCCAGGCGAAACCGCAGGATGACCTGATCAGCAGGCTGCTCGCCGAGGATGTTGGCGGCCGAACGCCGACCTACGACGAAATGCAGGCCTATTGCTTGCTGCTTTTCACCGCAGGCCTCGATACACTGGTCAACGCTTTCACCTTCGGCACCTATCAGATCGCGAAGATGCCCGAGCTGCAGGAACGGATTCGCGCCGATCGTTCGCTGATCAACCCTCTCATCGAGGAAATCCTGCGGCGCTTCGCAATCGCCATGCCACCAAGGCGGGTGGCGAAGGACGCCGAGTTCGGCGGCGCGACCCTCAAGCAGGGCGATCTCGTGATGTTGGCGCTGCCCGCCGCCAATCTCGACCCGACCGCCTTCGACGACCCGCTGACCTTCAACATCGACCGCGAAGAACAGACCCACATGACCTTCAACTCGGGGCCGCATCGCTGCGTCGGTTCACACCTCGCCCGCCTTGAGATGCGCGTCTTCTTCGAGGAATGGTTCGAGCGGATGCCGAACGTCTATCCCGATCCGGCTGAGCCTCCGACCTATCGGCCCGGCCTCAACCTGACGATCTGCAAGCTCCCGCTGATCTGGGAGCCAGTCGCTTAAAGGGTCACGCCGCGGCGTAAGGCTGCGGCACCCACTCTTCCCAGCTGAGTTCGCCCAGCGAGGGCACATCGTCGACGATCTCGACCCGGCGCAGCTCGCGCGGCAGGCTGAGGTCGAAGCGTCGCCCGCGGTGCAGCGTGCAGCGATTGTCGACCATGACCAGATCGCCGGGCCGCCAGGCATGGCGATAGCGGTGCCGTTCCTCACCGATATGTTCGATCAGCTCGTGAATGATCGCCCGTCCCTCTGGGAGTGACAGCTCGACCACCCGGCAGACTTTGGAGTCGCACCAGATCAGCTTGCGCTTCGAACCTGGGTGGGTGCGCACCATCGGCCATTTAACCGGCGGATAGGCATGGCGCTCATCGTTCGAATCCCCGATGCAGAGCCAGTCGCGCGTATTGTGCGAATAGAAGACGCCATGCTTGTCGGCGATGAAGTCCTTCAAGACCGGATCGAGCGTATCATAGGCTGCCCGCAGATCGGCGAAGTCGGTTTCTCCGCCCTCGTCGACCACCTGAAAGGCCGACCAGATCGAATAGCGATCGGGCAGATCGGCAAAGCTGCGGTCGCTGTGCCAGAAGCGGTTGCCGACATTCATCACCGCCTGCGGATGTTCGCGGGGCGCCACTTCGCCCGAGACCGCGAGATTGGAGATATCGCTGACCTCATCATTGCCGAGCCGGGTCTGAAATTTGTTCATCAGCCGGGTCTGCAGCGTCGTATCGATCGGGCCGAAATGCCGGCCATAGACGACCAGTTCCTCGGTCGAGAGATGCTGATCGGGAAAGACGAGCATGCCGTGCTCGTCACACGCCGCGCCGATCGCCCTGATCTGCTCCTCGCTCAGCGGTGCCTTGAGATCGATTCCCGTGACGCGCGCCGCGAAAACGGGGGTGATGGGTTCAACCTTCATGCTCTATGTGTTCCCCGCAAATGATCCGGTCAGATGAACCGCCGATAGCGTCCGGCGATTGTAATCACACCTGGCCGGTCCGCCGGGCTCTGGCCGATCCGCTCCTCCTCGCTCAGGAAGGCCTGCGCTTGTTCCTCGGTGTCGAAGCGCAACTCGTCATGCCCGTCGAACAGCGACGCCCAGGGATTATCCTCGCCCACTAGCGAGAAGGTCTGGCTGAAGCCGGCGACCATCGCCGACAACGCCTTCGCGATCGCCTCGGCATAGGAGCGGCGATGGCCGCCCGCCCCTTCTCTGGCAAAGCGGAAAAGGCGGAGCGGCGCATCCTCGCCACCCGCGATCACCGTCTCCACCGGGCCGATCACCACATAGGAGCGGCTGAGATCAGCGAGGCGCACCTCATCGGGATAGATCTCATCCTTATAGCCCGGGCTCGCAAAGGCTTCTCGGATCGCCGCCAGATCGCGATACAGCAGCTGCGAGACCCCCGCGATATCGGGATCGGGCGGCGCGAAGCCTGCCAGATCGATCCGGCGATGCTGGGTGTAGCTGACCACGTCGCGCGAAAAATCCCGGGTAGCGCAGATCAGCGGCCCGTGCTTCTCGACATAATGGCGTTGGCATTGCTCCAGCGTCCGGTCGGGACGCTTGAAAAAGGCGCCTGTCAGGTTGATCCGCTCATCCATCTCCGCTTCCCAAACCCGGCTGAAGCCGTCGGTTGCACTAGCGATTGCACGAGGTAACAGTGTCGGTCTAGCTGTAACGCAAAGACCGGATAGCAGAGGATAGGACGATGCAGGCGATTACCGACCTTAAACTCCCCCATCTGCCCATTGATGAAGATTGGTTCGCGGCCGACCCGATCCGCCCGTTCGATGCCGCTCGCTCGCAGCACCCCTGGCTCGCGACATCGCCGATCGGTTATGTCGTGACCAACTATACAGCCATCCGTGAACTGTTCATCGACGACAGCCGGATGCACGGCAATTATGAGGAAATGGTCGAGCTGATGGGCTCCACAGGAACGCCGTGGGGCAATTTCCAGATCGGCCATATCCTCAATGCCGAAGGCCAGCGGCACAAGCGGCTGCGTGACATGCTGGCTCCAGCCTTCACGCCGCGCCAGGCTAATCGTCACCGCCAGCTCATGCGGGACGTGATGAGCGAGCTGCTCGACGAATGGGCGCCAAAAGGCGCATTCGATTTCGAGGAATTCGCCTCCTGGTATCCGATCAAGGTGATCTTGCGGATGGTCGGCGCGCCCGAGGCAGCGATCCCGGTGCTGCGAAGCTCGCTTGAAGCGCTCGGCCGCAGCGTCAGCATGGACCTGCGCGTGCTCGAAACGATGCAGCGGGGAACCGAGACATGCTATGCCTATTGTGGCGACCTGATCGACCAGCGCCAGGCTGTTCACCAACCCGGCGACGACAACGACTTGCTCGACGTATTGATCGACTGCAATGCCGATGGCGATCTCAGCCGCGACGAGATGGTCAACCTGCTGACCTTCCTGCTGGTCGCGGGTTACGACACTTCGAAGAACATCATGACGATGTTGATGTACGACATGATCCAGCGCCCGGACATCTACGAGCGCTGCGCGACCGAGCCCGAACTGTGCGCCAGGGCCGTCGAAGAGGGGATGCGCCTCCACAGCGTCAACAACATGATGCGCAAGGTCACCGCCGACATCGAGCATCGCGACGTTCTGATCCCGGCAGGCACCACCCTGCTCTTTCCCTGGGCGATCATCGGCCAGGACCCCGCAGTCGCCGAGGACCCGAACAGCTTCAACCCTGAGCGCCCCAACAAGAACAAGCATTTGGGCTTCGGCCTCGGCCCGCATATGTGCCTTGGCCAATATATCGCCCGCGCCCAGATCGCCGAAGGCTTCCACCTGATCGCGCAGCGGATCAAGCGGCCCACCACCACCGGCCCCCGCGGATGGCGACCTTTCGCCGGCGTCTGGGGAATGATCGGCCTGCCGATCGAATTCGTGCCGGCCTGACCAATTGAATCAAGCCAGATCGGTGGGGATAGGCTAGACCACCCCGTAGCAGAGAATCGACGGGCGGCCTCAGACCGCCACGCGCGAGCAGGAGCAGCGATATGCTAGACCTCAAAATTTCAGGTGGAACGATTGTCGATGGCACCGGTGCTCCGGGCTTTACGGGCGATGTCGGCATCCGGGACGGACGGATCGTAGCGATCGGCAAAGTTGACGAAGCGGCCCGGGAATCGATTGATGCAACAGGCCGCATCGTTGCTCCCGGCTTTGTCGACGTCCACACCCATTATGATGCACAGGTGTTCTGGGATCCCAAGCTCAGCCCCTCTTGCTATCATGGCGTCACCACCGTGGTGGGGGGTTTTTGTGGCTTCTCTATCGCACCGATCACGCCGGCGGCGGCCGACTATATCAAACCGATGCTTGCTCGCGTCGAAGGCATGCCGCTCGACACCCTCGACAAGGCGGTGCCGTGGAACTGGGAGAGCTTCGGCGAATATCTCGGCCTGCTCGATGGAAAGATCGGACTGAACGCCGGCTTTTTCGCCGGGCATTCGCCCATACGCCGCATCGTTATGGGCGAGCGGGCGGTCGGCGAGAAGGCCACGCCCGAGGATCTTGAAAAGATGAAGGCGTTGCTCGACGCTTCCCTCTCGCAAGGCGCGCTCGGTTTCTCGACCACCGTCGCCCCCACCCACAATGATGGCGACGGCAATCCCGTCCCTTCACGCTGGGCCGATCATGATGAGTTCTGCGAGCTGGCCCGGGTTGTCAGCCGGCATGAGGGTACCGGCCTGGAATTTCTGCCGGATGTGAAATTCGACGAGAATACTGCCAAATTGCTGACCGACTTCTCGATCGCCGGCCAACGGCCGGTCAACTGGAACGTCCTGATCGTCACCGGCCGGCCCGATGCTGCCGAGATGGCCGAGCATCAGCTCAGTATCAGCAACTATGCCCGCGAGCGCGGCGGCGAGATCATCGCGCTGACCGTTCCGGTGACACCCGACGTGTTCATGAACCTGCGCACCGGCTTCGTCTTTGACGCGCTGCCCGGTATCTGGCGCGAGGTGTTCAAATGGCCCGTCGAACAGCGGATCGAGAAGTTCCGGGATCCGGCCTTCCGCAAGCAGCTTGCCGCCGATGCAGCGACCGTCGACCAGGCGACGTTGATGAAAGCGATCGGCGCCTTCGAAGCATATCTGATCATGGGCACACATAAGGAAGAGAATAAGCATCTCGTCGGCCGCAGGATTGGAGAAATCGCCAGAGAACGAGGTGTCGAACCGATCGACGCGCTGCTCGATTTGGCGCTCGATGAGGATCTGAACACCCTGTTCCGCCCTGAACATGGCGGCCACGATCGCAAGACGTTCGAGATTCGCGGCAAATTATGGGCCGACGACCGCACCCTGATCGGTGCATCGGACGCGGGCGCGCATCTCGACCTGATCGACACGTTCGCTTTCTCGACCAACGTCCTCCAGCTGGGCGTTCGGGAGCATAAGGTGATCAGCCTAGAACAGGCGATCCACAAGATGACCCAGCGACCGGCCGCCTATTTCGGACTGATCGATCGCGGCCTGATCGCCAACGGCTATCACGCCGACATCGTCGTGTTCGACGCCGCGACCGTGGGACGTGGGCCGACCTATTATCGCTACGACATTCCGGGAGGGAGCGATTTCCGGCTCTATGCCGACGCGCAGGGCATCGACCATGTCATCGTCAACGGTACCGAGATCGTCCGCAAGGGCGAGCACACCGGCAAGCTGCCCGGCACCGTGCTCAGATCCGGCAAGGACACCCGCACCGTTGCGATGAACGTCATGCAGGACAAGATCCCCGAGGCGGTGGCGGCTGAATAGCAGCACCCAGAGCGTGGCGCCGGGGGAGTGGCGCGCCAACTGGCCGGTGGTGCTCGTCGGCCTTATGGGCGTCACCCTCGCGACAACCCATGTCTACACGACCGGCGTGATGATAGGACCGATCGAGCGTGAGCTCGGCTGGACCCGTGCACAGATTTCGTCCGGTCAGACTTTCATGTCCTTCGTCGGCGTCTTCATGGTCCCGACGATTGGCATGGCCGTTG
>CANJRZ010000232.1 GCA_947476735.1 Sphingomonadaceae bacterium | reverse complement strand
GGCACATCGACCGCACCGATCTCGACGTCCCGCCGCTCGCCTCGATGCTCAGCCCGCGCAAGCTCGCGCCCTGGGGCGGCGAGACCGAGTTCGCCAACACCTATGCCGCCTATGCCGACCTGTCCGACGAGGACAAGGCGCTGGTCGACCGGCTCCGCGTCGTCCACGAGGTCGGCGCGTCGTTCCGCTTCGTGCCGAACCCGACCGAGGAGCAGCTTGCCCGCTGGGCCGGCCGCGAACCAAAGGAGCATCCGCTCGTCTGGCATCATCGCTCGGGCCGGAACTCGCTGTTCACCAGCACGTCGGGGTTGAAGGTGGTCGGCATGGACGAGGCCGAGGGCGCCGCGCTGCTTGACCGGCTGATGGCCCATGCGAGCAAGCCCGACTATGTCTATGTCCACCCCTGGCAGATGGGCGATCTGGTGCTGTGGGACAACACCGGCACGATGCATCGGGTGCGTGACTATGACAAAACCGCCGGTCGCCTCCTCCACCGCACCACCCTGCTCGGCGAGGAGCCGGTCGATCCGGCGAAGGCGGAGCTGGTTTCGGCGTAGGAACGCCCTTTACTTCATTCGTCACCCCAGCGAAGGCTGGGGTCCATGTCTCTGTCCACCCGAGATGGCATCGGAGAAGGAAGCAGACATGGATTCCTGCCTTCGCAGGAATGACGGCAAAAGAGATGGAGAGCGGAATGCGGGTGAGGGTGAAGGACGATGTCTGCCAGGGCCATGGCATGTGCCTCTTGGCCTGCCCCGAGCTCTTCCAGCTCAGTGACGAGGACGGCCACGCCTATCTGCTCAGCGAGGATGTCCCGCCCGAGCTTGAGGCCAAGGTTGATCAGGCGGTGCGCGGCTGCCCCGAGCAGGCGATCGAGACCTATTGATGGCCGAAGGCGACCCGGCCCGCTGCCCGGTCGATTTCGATCATTTTTCGCCCGAGCACGCCGCCCACTGGCCGGCGCGCTGGGCCGAGATGCGCGAGCAATGCCCGCACGCCTGGACCGAGCGCCATGGCGGCTTCTGGGTGGTGACGCGCTACCGGGATATCGTCGCGATCGCCCAGCGCCCCGAGGATTTCTCGCCCGCCAAATATCAGGATCCCGAGACCGGCGAGAGCCGCGGCGGCCTCGCCATTCCCGAGCTGCCGGGGCTGCGCTTCATTCCCAATGAGGTCGATCCGCCCGAATGGAGCGGCTACCGCACCTTCCTCAACCGCCGCTTCTCGCCCAAGGCGATCGACGTGCTGAAGGGCCGCGCCCGGCAATTCGCCGCCGCCCTCGTCGATCGGGTGATCGAGCAGGGTCATCTCGACATTGTCGACGATCTCGCCAGCCCGCTCCCCGCGCTGATGATGATCGAGATCTTCGGCTTCCGGCCCGACGAGTGGAGGTCCTTCTCGGATCCGTTCCACAAGATGGTCTACACCCCTGCCGACGCCCCCGAGTTTCTCGAGACGATGCGCGGCCTCGATTATTTCGCGCGGCGGGTCGACGAGGAGATCGCGCTGCGCCGCGTCGAGCCGAAGGACGATCTGCTCGGCCTGCTGGCAAACGGCGAGATGGACGGCCGCCTCCTCACCGACGAGGAGATCCAGAACATCGCCTTCAACCTAATGGGCGGCGGCATCGACACAACCACCGCGCTCACCTCGAACACATTGCTCTATCTCGCCCGCCATCCCGATCTGCGCAGCCGGCTCGCCGCCAATCCCGCGCTCTGGCCGGTCGCGCGCGAGGAGTTCCTGCGCTGGGTCACCCCGATCCACGGCCTCGCCCGCACCGCGATCCGCGACAGCGATGTCGACGGCTGGGAGGTCCGCAAGGGCGACCGGCTGCTGCTCGCCTATTCGGCGGGCAACCGCGATCCCGAAATCTTCGACGATCCCGACGCGGTGAAGATCGATCGCTTCCCCAACAAGCATATCGCCTTCGGCGCGGGTATGCACCGCTGCCTCGGCTCCTTCCTCGCGCGGATGATGTACGAGACGATGGTCACCGAGGTGCTCGCCCGCATTCCCGACTATGCGATCGTCGAGGCGGACATTCAGCCCTATGAGACCGTCGCCCGCGTCAACGGCTGGGTCCGCATCCCCGCGACCTTCACGCCCGGCCCGAAAGTCGGCGCCGTCATCGCCTGACAAAAATCGTCCCTATCGCGGAGCGATGGGGAGGGGGACCGCAAGGCGGTGGAGGGGTTTCAACCTCTCGACCGGCATGTCGTTCGCTCGTCCGATTACCCCTCCACCGCACACCCCCTCCCCAGCTTCCCTAGGGAGGATCTCTGGAGCAATTTCGAGAAAGATGGAAACAACGGCCGACCCAGAAATTGCGCAAAGCGAGAAGGTTAGAGCGGTCGATCTGATGCAATCAAAGCGTTACCCCCTCAGTCCGCCAGCTCCACCCGGTTCCGCCCCGCATTCTTCGCCGCATAGAGCGCCCGATCGGCGCGCGCGTAGAGCGTCTCGAAATCGTCGCCCGCGCGCATCTCTGCGACGCCGAGGCTTGCGGTCACGCTGATCGCCTCGCCCTGCGGTGCCACCTTGCCTTCGCCGATCGCTTCGCGCAGCGCTTCGGCAAAGGTGCGCGCCACCGGTCCGCTGACGTCGGTCAGCAGCAGCGCGAACTCCTCGCCGCCCATCCGCCCGATCAGGTCGTCGGGGCGGGCGAGGCGGTGCAGCACCTCGCCGGCCTTGGCGAGCACGGCATCGCCCACCGGATGGCCGAAGCTGTCGTTGACCTGTTTGAAATTGTCGATGTCGAGCACGATCAGGCTGACCGACACGCCCTGTTCGCCTTCCCGCGCGATCGCGTCGCGCGCCTGCTCGATGAAATACCAGCGATTGGCGCATGCGGTCAGCGGGTCGATCGTCGCTAGCTGGCCCAGCCGCTCCATCGCCGCGCGCAGGTCGGCGGTGCGTTCGGCGATCTGTCGTTCGAGCTCGCCCTGCCGGTGGCGGAGCAGCGCGGTGCGCCAGCTGACGAGCCCGGCGATGGCGAGGATCGCGAGCAGCCCCGCCGCCAGTTTGAACCAGATCCGCTGATACCAGGCCGGATGGACCTGGACCCTGAGCGCCCGATCTTCCGCGCTCCACAGCCCCGCGCGGTTCGAGCCGCGTAGCCGCAGCACATAATCCCCCGGGGGCAGGTTGGTGTAGATCGCCAGGCGCCGGCTGGCGTCGGTCTCGATCCAGTCGCTGTCATAGCCCTCCAGCCGATAGGCATAGTGGTTGCGCTCGGGCGACGAATAATCGAGCGCGGCGAACTCCACCGCCAGGCCGTTCGCGTCGGGGCGCACCTCGATCGTCGCTGTCGCTCCCGCCTCGTTGAACGGCCCCACCGGCACCGATTGGCCGCCGCTGCGAATGTCGGTCACGACGATCGACGGCCGCAGCCGCCAGGGCTGCAACCGCCCCGGGCGGACGACGGTCAGCCCGCCGGTCGCGCCGAACAGCACTTCGCCCTGCGCCGTGGCGGCGCTGGCCCCGGCCGAATATTCGATCAGGAAGACGCCATCGGCATGGCTCGCCCCCTTGATTGCCAGGCTGTCGGGATCGACCCGCGCCAGCCCGTCGTCGGTGCTGATCCAGACGACCCCGTCGCCGTCGGTCCGCACACCGTCGACATTGACATGGGGCAGCCCCTCGGCGGTGCCGTAATGGCGAAAGCGGGGCCGGCTCCCGCCCCAGTCGCTGATCATCGTCAGCCCGCCGCCGAACGAGCCGACCCATAGCCGCCCCTTTCGGTCGAGTGTGAGCGAATTGATGTTGCGTCCGGGCATCCCACCCGCGGCCCCGGAACGGATTTGCGCGATCCTGCCGGTGGGCAGATGGAGCCGGTCGAGCCCGTCGCGCGTGCCGATCCACAGGAACGGGCCTGGCCCCGGCCGGATTATCCGCATTCCCTGATCGGATAGCCCCGCGCTCTCCTTCGGCCCGAACACCAGCCGCCCGCTGCCTATGTCCAGCCCGCGCAGCCCGTCCTCTTCCCCGCCAATCCACAATATGCCGTCATGAAAGGCCAGGTCCGCTACCGAGACATGCGACTCCCGGCCCGGAATCCGCACCAGCCGGATCGCGCCGGTGCCAGGGTTGCGCGCATAAAGCCCTCGCCGTGTACCGAACCAGATCGTACCGTCGTCGCCCTCGGCTATCGCGAACAGCAGGTCGGCAGGCAGCGCGCTCTCCGGCCGCGCCGCATCGGGCGCCAGGTGCAGTATCTCGCCGCTCACCGGGTCAATCCGGTCGGCGCCGCCCTCGCTGTAGCTCACCCAGACATGGCCGTCGCGCGTCGGCAGGATCGACAATATGGCGGTCGAGCTGAGCCCGCCGCGCCGCCCCGATCCCCCGAACAGCGTCACGAACCGGCCGCTGGTCGCGGCGGAATAGCTCAGCCCGCTGCCGGTGCCGGCCCACACCGATCCGTCCCGGTCGCGCAGCAGCGCCCACACGTCATTATCGGCCAGGCTGTGATCCCGGTTCAGATCGCGGCGGATCGAGCGCACTGCGCCCGTCGTCCGGTTGACCGCGATGATGCCGCCACCGCCGCGCAGCCCGGCCCAGATCTCGTTGTGTCCCGCCGCGGTGATCGCCGAGACGAAGCCATGCGCTGCCGAGGCCGCACCGCCGATCGGCCGCGCCGCCGCCCCCGTCCGGTCGATCACATACAGGCCATGCTGCTCGGTGCCGATCCAGATCCGGCCCTGGCTGTCCTCGAACAGCGCCGATATCTGGTCGCGGCCCGCGCCGCCCGCTTCGAACGCGATCGGAGTGAAGCCCGCCGCCCCCGCCGCGCGCCGGCTAAGCCCCTCGCGGGTGCCGATCCACAGCCCGCCCGCACGGTCATGCAAGATGGTCCTGATCCGCCCCTGCGGCGGCCGCGCCCCGCGCGGCAGGAGCGTCTCGATCGTGGAGACCTTGCCCGTCGCCGGATCGAGATGCAGCAGCCCTTCCTGCCAGCCGATCCACAGCCCGCCTCGCCCGTCATCGGCGATCGCCCCGATATTGATCCGCCCCTTCGCCAGGCCGAGCTTCATGCGCATGAAGCGGTCGCGCGCGCTGTCATAGCGCGCCAGCCCTCCGCCCCCGGTGCCCACCCACAGCCGCCCCGCCGGATCGACATGGAGTGTCTGGATATAGTCGTCGGGCAGCGCGCCCGCGTCCGCGATGTCGGCGCGCCAGGCGTGGAACCGATAGCCATCCCAGCGCGCGAGCCCACCCTGCGTCCCGATCCAGATGAAGCCCTGCCGGTCCTGCGCCAGCGCCGTCAGCGCGGGATGCGGGAGCCCCTGCTCGCGCCCGAAACTGTGAAACACGGTGGAAGCGAGTTTGTCCCACCGCGCAGCCGTCGCCGGGGCCGCGACGGCCGCGATGAGCAGTGCCCACAGCGCAAGGATCGCACCCATCCAGCCGCCCGCACGGGGAAATTTGGCAGCATTTCCCCCTGGTACAGTCAAGATGATGAAGCCCCCCGGCATTCGTCTGGTGCCGGAATAGCAGCTTAGCCGGAATGGGTACAGGCGGAGCGCGCCTGGGGTGGTGGAGATCGCGTGTTTGGTTGGCGGGGTTTGACTGCGATGCGGCTAAGCTCAGCCATGAAGGCCGCCGTCCGTCTGCCCCGAAAGCTGCCATTCGTGCAGATAGGTCCCACCGCCCCACTGGGTAGAGAGCAGTCCGTCAGCTTTGCGGCGCGGGCCGGAGAAAGCGGACCCTTACGCTTCGTCATCCTCAATCGTGAAGGTGTCCCGCTCAATCTTCATTTTCGCGCCGCGCATACGCTGCTCAGCACAAGCGAAGTGAGCGTAGATCGTCTGCCTCGGCTCGGCTTCGTTTTCGCTCCATAGTGTGGTCAGACCGATATGTAGCGCGTCGGGCTCGTCAGGAGCGATGCCGTTGCCGCAGAACCAACATTCGTAGTCCTCGCCAAGAAGCACGTTTACCAGCCCCGGTGTCGCTTCAACGGTTGTCAGCATTTTCATGAGCGCAGCACGATCACGGTTCGCAAGGGCTTCATCAAATGCCGGAAGGAGGCCCACGGCAAACAATCGCTCGTTTAGCGTCATTCCAGAAAACCGTTCTTCTCTCATCCGGCTATGCTAGCGTCCGCTTCCGGGTTGCGCCACCGAAGCAGTGAAGGGCGTAGATGGGTCGAATTACGAGGTCAGCGAGCCCACAGTGAATGTCCACTTCGTTTATCCCCGTGCTACCAGCCGAAACCAGACAGTCCGCTTCCGGCCCAAAATCCGTCGGTCCGGCAACGGGTGCGCGCCTACCCATCATCCCCGGTCGCGGGGCCCCGGCCGGAACGGCTTCGCGCCATAGCGCTTCGGTCCGCCCATGGAGCTTGTCACGTGGCGGCGGGCCTCAGCAGCCGCACATCGGGCTTGGAACGGCCTAAGCGTGCTTTCTTTACGGCTTCGACTATCGCCTGCCGCACTGCCAGGGCCGCGTTCTTGTAATCGGCACGACGCGAGTCGGCCCGGAAGCTGATCTCCAGCGCTTTACCGTCTTGCCGAAGGTCGTCGACTCCGATGGCTGACGGTAGCCGAGACCACATATTTGCTCACCGACGAGAACGGTTGCACCGTCGGAGCCTGTGTCGATATGATCGACGCGGTCTGGAAAGCCCGACGGCGACCGGAGAAGATCCTGCACTTTGACCAGCATCTTCCCTTACGCCGGAAGGCCACCGGCCCGGGGATCGCCCGGTCGGGCGGGCTTGGACGGGGGACGGCATGAACGACGACGGCAAGGGTCAGACCTCCCCCGGCTCCGGGCCGGAAAGCGGCGCCATCGGGGTCACGCGGCCAGGTGTGATGGGCGACAGCCGCGACGGCGAGGGGG
>CANJRZ010000231.1 GCA_947476735.1 Sphingomonadaceae bacterium | reverse complement strand
GCTGGCATAATCCGCGTCTCGGGATCATAGCCGGTGCAGCCTGCTACAAAGGCCCAGTCACCGTCGATCAAGGCCCGGCTATAGCCCGCCTGCTTCTCAAAGGGCGAATCCGACGAGATCAACCGGCGCGTCATTCGGCTCCGGCTTCATAGCATATGCGGACCTTGGCAGCCGCAGCCTTCGCCGCCTCGCGCGCCTGTTCAGCGGTGCCGCCTCGTGCCAGTGCCAGCGCAACACCCATTCGACGGTTCGGTCGCGTTACCGGCTTGCCGAACAACCGGACATCGGTTTCTATGCCTGGCAGTGCCACCAATGCATCGGCCACGCCTTCGAAGCTGAAGTCCTCGGCATGGCGGTCCGCCAGAATTACCGCCGAGGCGGCAGCACCATTGAGATGGATGTGCGGTATTGGCAGGCCAAGCACCGCGCGGGCATGCAGGTCGAACTCGGACAGATTTTGAGAGATCAATGTCACCATGCCCGTATCGTGGGGACGCGGTGACAGCTCGGAGAAAATCACCTTCTCGCCGGCAACGAAGAACTCAACCCCGAACAGGCCATAGCCGCCAAGATTGTCAACCACCTTGCGAGCCATGTCCTGCGCCGCTGCAAGCGCCTTGGCCGACATCGGTGTCGGCTGCCAGCTCTCCATATAGTCGCCGCGTTCCTGACGGTGGCCGATCGGCTCGCAGAAGAGCACACCCTGGCGGGTGCGGATCGTCAGCAGGGTGATCTCATAATCGAAGGCAATAAACGCCTCGACGATCACCCGCTTGCGGTCCCCGCGCATCCCCGACACGGCATAGTCCCAGGCAGCGTCGACCGCACCTTCGGCCGTGACGATGCTCTGCCCCTTGCCCGAGGACGACATGACCGGTTTCACTACGCAGGGAATTCCGATCTCGGTAACTGCCGAGCGCATCTCTTCCAGGCTTTCGGCGTAAAGGAAACGCGACGTGTTGAGTCCCAGTTCGTTTGAAGCGACATCTCGGATGCGATCGCGGTTCATGGTCAACATCGTCGCTCGCGCCGAGGGAACGATCGAAAAGCCACGATCCTCAAAATCCTTGAGAACCTCGGTACGGATCGCTTCGACTTCAGGAACGATATGATCGGGCCTGTGCTTCTCGATCACCGCAGCAAGCGCCTCGCCATCGAGCATCGAGAATACTTCGCATTCGTCGGCCAGCTGCATCGCGGGCGCCTTCTCATAAGCGTCGCAGGCGATGACATGGGCACCGAGCCGCTTGGCCGCGATCACGAATTCGCGGCCCAGTTCACCCGAGCCGAGCAGCAGGATCTTCGCGATTGGCGTCATCCGTCATCTCCTTCGGCCCAAGCCGATAGACAGGAAAAGCGCACAGGTGAAGCCGGGCTCTCCGCCCGGTTTCAAATTGTGCACAACTTCATTTGTCGCGCGATCCCTGCATGATATGAAATTACATCGACAACATGGTGAGGAAGATCAGTTGACGACCGACATGTTCATTTTTTCGGTGATGCTCCTGATCAACGCCCTGCTGACGGTCGCAATGTTGCTGGCGGCCAGAACATTGGGCCAGCACCGGGTCGCAATGCTGCTGGCGGCCAGTTTCGGCAGCAATGTGCTGCTCTATGTCGTGAACGCCATCTATTTCTTCCATTTTTACGGCCAAGTCTGGCCCAACCTCGTGGTGGCGATGGTGGCCATGGTACCGCCAACTTTTGCCGTCAGCGCATACCGGCTGCGTGCCGGCCTGCCATCCTGGCGCAACTTCTTCATCTCCAGCCATCTCGCGGCATCGGTGCTCATCCTGTGGTTCAGCTTCGCAATGCCGCATGCCGGGCTGCGCGGAGCGATCGTGCCGTTATATGCCGCGATGATATTATTCTTCGGCGTCACCTCAATGTGGCGCCCGGGGCGTCCGCTTCTGCTGGGCGAGCGACCGATTATTTTCACCGGCTGCGCCATGGCGGCGACAGCGGCTGCCGGCGGAATCGTGCTGGCTATTGGCGGCAGCGGGAATCCAGCGGCTGTTGACGAAGCCTATGTCCTGACCGTCTTCCTCGGCCTGCCTGCCATGACCGTCGCCGCAGGCATTTTTTCGCTCTACCTCCTGGCGGGAGACCTTGCCGAGCGGTTGCGGATCGCGGCGGATACCGACTCTCTCACCGGCGCCCCCAATCGCCGCGCCATCGAGGCCAGCGGCATGCGGCTGATCGCCGAAACACGCGCTGCAGGCCAGCCGCTCAGTCTTGCAATCTGCGATGTCGATCATTTCAAGGATATCAACGATCTTCACGGCCACGGCCATGGCGACGAAGTGCTGTGCAAGCTTGCCGGCCTGTTCCGCGAACATGTCGCCAACGCCGATCATTATGGTCGTTTCGGCGGCGAGGAGTTCATTCTTTTCTTCCCCGGTGTCGATATCGACGAAGCGCACCGCCGGGTCGAAGTACTGCGCGATCAGATCATGGCGTTGCGCATGGACGGACTACCTGCCCTGTTGACCGCGAGTTTTGGCGTGGCGGCGACAGCGAGAAAAGACCGGATGGTCGCCGATATCATCAAGCGCGCTGATCGCGCGCTCTACGCGTCCAAGGAAGCAGGTCGCAACCGAACCACAGTCGATCGCCGGAGCGAACCGGTCGACTCCTGATCAGCCCAGCCTGGCCTCATAGGCCGCCGGCTTGAAGCCCACGAGGAGATCACCGTCGACATCGAGTACCGGCCGTTTGATCATCGACGGCTGGCTCTCCATCAACATGATCGCCTTGGCAGCGTCGATTCCCGCCTTGTCCGCGTCTGGCAGCTTCTTGAAGGTCGTCCCCGCGCGGTTGAGCAAGACTTCCCAGCCAAGTTTATCGACCCAGACCTGCAGCTTTGCGCGGTCGATCCCCGACGCCTTGTAATCATGGAAATCATAAGCACGCCCATGATCTGCGAGCCAGTCGCGCGCCTTCTTGATCGTGTCGCAATTCTTGATGCCGTACATGGTTATCGCCATCGGGGAGGTCTCCTCTGCTGGAGTCGACCCTAGGCGAAAGGGAATGGGATTCGGAAGTACCCCCCACCTTTCTCTCCTCCCTTTCAGGGAGAGGAAAATTGTTCAGCCCTCCGCCATTTCACGGTCATAAGCGGCGATGATGTCGGTCACCACCTTGTGCTGGTGGCGCAACGACAGCTCATGATCATGATAGTGAAATTCCTTGATCTGGCCGGTGTCGAGCGACCGCTGGATGCGCTCGAGCGTGCTCAGATCCTCGAGCGACACATCGCGATATTCGACCATCGAGTTTTCCTGGCCGACGCGCTGCGCGGCATTCTCGGCGGGACGGACAAACACGCGCTGCTGGTATAGGCATCGATTGGGACCGATCGGCCAGACCTGGTGCGCGGTATATTGGCCAGCCGACACCGTGAACGACAATGTCGGAAAGAAGATTACCAGATCGACTGACCAGACATCAGAACGGGTAGGATTGATCCCCTTCGGCAGATTGATCTTGTCCTGGCCCACCACATTCTGTGCTGCCGCGGCATGGAGATAGGCGAGCCGCTGCACCGGATTGGTGACGTCCGCCCAGACGCTATAGTGCGAGTTCGTGCGGTGCGGCCCCTTGAGCTCGACGTCGAGCAGCCGGCCATAGGGATTGCCCGACGCCATCATCGTCGGCGCGGCTGAGTTCGGGTGCAGCGTCGAGATGTGGTAAACTTCGGCGAAGCTGTCGACGATCAGCTTCCAGTTGCAGCCGACCTCGACCTCATATTGATAGCTCTGGGTGCACTGCCCCCAGGGATAGCCGGCAGTGTCGAGGCCCTGCTCGCCGAGATATTCGGTCAGCGTCTTGTGCGGCTGGTCTTCGGGGGAGACGAAGATGAAGCCTTCCCAGATCTCGGTCGGGATCGGTTTCAGCCCGAGCTTGGGCTTGTCGAGATCGAAAAAGCCCTCCTCGTCGCGGACCCGCGCCAGATTGCCCTTCAAATCGAACGACCAGCCATGGAAGCGACACATGAACACGCCTTTGCACGTACCGTCCGGGCGATGTTCGACGACGTTGCCCCGGTGCGTGCAGACATTGTGGAAGCCGTTAACCTCGCCGTCCTTGTCGCGGCAGATCAACACCGACTGTTTGAAGGTCGGCAGCTCATAGGTGAAGAAATCGCCGGGATTGGGAATCTGCTCGACCCGGCCAATCATGTACCAGCTGCGCTTGAAGATCGCCTCGATCTCCTTCCGGTAGATCTCGGGATCATGATAGATGTCGGTCGCGCAGGGACCGGTACCGACCTCCGGATATTTCGCGGTCAGGCCTATCGGCGGGACGGGGATCCTGGTGTTTTCCATCGCTCTTTCCCTCGATCAGATCTGCGCTGCCGTGTCGGAGATCTGCCGCACATAGCGGATGCGGCTGATCGGGAAGCCATCATAGACCTGCGGATTGTCATACCATTCGACCGCGGGGCCCAGCTCGGTCAGTGAGAGCATCAACTTGAGGAGGTTCTCGCCCTGCGGGGTCAGTTCGCCGAGTTTGTACTGCCGCAGATAATCAAGCGCCTCGACGCCGCGCGGCACGATTGCGTCGTAGAAGCGGCGGATGTCGGCGATCGAGCTGCTCTGGCGCTTTGCCATACGGGCCGAGGCATCGGGAAGCACCCAGTCGGAGACGAACGGTTCGAGCGCCTCGAAGCCTTCGGGTAGCGTGCCTTGATCCATCCCGCCTCCTGCGCACGGCATTTGCCGATTTTCAATTAAGGCGTTTGGCTTAACCTGTTAGATAGCCGAAGTCACGCTCTTCCCGTCACCCCTGCGCCTGGGGGTGACGGGCGAGGGTCAGAGCACGTACTTCGACAGATCGGTATTCCGCGCGATCTCGCTGAGCTGTCCGTTCACATAGGTCGCATCGACCGTCAGGGCGCTTCCCTTGCGATCCTCGGCATTGAAGCTGATCTCCTCGAGCAGCTTCTCCATCACCGTCGACAGCCGTCGCGCTCCTATATTCTCAAGCTGGCCGTTCACCTCTGCGGCGATCCTGGCGATCGCGGCAATGCCATCGTCGGTGAAGTTGATCTCAACGCCCTCGGTCGCGATCAGTGCACGATATTGCTCGGTCAGGCTCGCCTGCGTGTCGGACAGGATACGCACGAAATCCTCCTCAGTCAGCGCCTTCAATTCGACCCGGATCGGCAGGCGTCCCTGCAGCTCGGGCAGCAGATCCGAGGGCTTGGCGACATGGAAGGCGCCCGAGGCGATGAACAGGATATGGTCGGTCTTGAGCGGCCCATATTTGGTGGCAACGGTGGTGCCCTCGATCAGCGGCAGCAGATCGCGCTGGACACCTTCACGGCTCACCGAGCCGCCGCGTACGTCGGAGACCGCGATCTTGTCGATCTCGTCGAGAAAGACGATCCCGTTCTGCTCCGCGTCCTGGAGCGCGACGCGGCTGACCTCGTCCTGGTCGAGCCGTTTGTCGGCTTCTTCCTCGACCAGTTTGGTCCAGGCAGCACGCACCGTCATCTTCCGGCGCTTGGACTTCCCCTGCCCGAACGCCTTGCCCATCATATCGCTGAGATTGATCATACCGACCTGACCGCTCATGCCGGGCACTTCGAACGGCATGCCGCCCGAATCCTCGACCTCGATCTCGATCTCCTTGTCGTCGAGCTGGTGCTCCTCGAAGCGCTGTCGAAAGGCGAGCCTGGTCGCCTCACTCGCGTCCTTGCCGACCAGAGCATCCAGCAGTCGCGCCATCGCGGCTTCCTCCGCCTTGTCCTTGACGGCGGCCCGGCGGCGCTCCTTTTCGAGCCGCACCGCCTCCTCGACAAGATCCCGGGCGATCTGCTCGACATCGCGGCCGACATAGCCGACCTCGGTAAACTTGGTCGCCTCAACCTTGACGAACGGGGCATCAGCGAGCTTCGCGAGACGCCGGCTGATCTCGGTCTTGCCGCAACCGGTGGGGCCGATCATCAGGATATTCTTCGGCGTCACTTCATCACGCAACGCCTCGGGAAGGCGCTGCCTGCGCCAGCGATTGCGCAGTGCGACGGCGACGGCGCGCTTGGCATCTGCCTGGCCGACGATATGCGCATCCAGTGCGGCAACGATGGCTTTGGGAGTCAGTTGATCGTTCATATCTCTCTGCTTGTGGTCAGGCCGGATTACCGGGTTTGCGGGCCAGCGCGTCGGCGACCGGCTGATCGGCGATCGCGTCTGTGAAGTTCATAGGGTATAGCGAAGGCGGCGGCGCACCGGCGTCGAGCAAAGCAAGTTCCGCATCGCTCAGCACGACATCGACTGCACCGAGATTGTCGGCAAGCTGCTCGACATTGCCGGCGCCGATCAGGATGCTGGTCAGCACATCCTTCGACAACAACCAGGCAAAAGCGATCTGGGGCACGGTCGCGCCGTGACGGACGGCGATCTCACGCATCTGGTCCACCAGCATGAGGCGGGCTTCGGGATCGAAGCGGTTGAAATAGCGATTGCCGAACCGGCTGTCGGGATCGTTCAGCGTCTCGCGCGTCACCCTGCCGCTCAGGAAACCCATCGCCAGCGGGCTCCATGCCGTCAATCCGAGGCCGAAATGCCTGAGCATCGGCACGATTTCGACCTCGATGTCGCGCTCGACCAGTGAATAGCTCATCTGGCCATGGGAGAAGAGCGCCCAGCCGTTCGCCTTCTGCATTTCCATCGCCGCCGCAACCTTCCAGGCTGGCCAGTTCGAGAAACCCAGATAACGCGCCTTGCCCTGACGAACGATGTCGTCAAGTGCCTGCAGCGTTTCCTCCAGCGGCGTGTACGGATCATCGCGGTGCACTATGTAGACATCGACATAGTCCGTGCCGAGCCGATGAAGGCTGGC
>CANJRZ010000230.1 GCA_947476735.1 Sphingomonadaceae bacterium | reverse complement strand
GCCCGTCACCAGCGCGATATCGCCGTCGATGCGGAACAGCGTGCCGGTATCCGGCCAGACGGTGTCAGGCGTCATATGTTTCCCTTTCCTGCTATTGGCGGCACGGCGGCCAACCGTCCGGGATCATCCAAGCCCCAGTTCGGCCACCGTCTGACGATCATAATAGTCCCGAAACATCACGATCCTGCCGCCGGTGATGCGGGTGGCGTTGGCGACCGGCAGGCACATGTGATGGTCGCCTTTGACATGATCGTCGATCCGCTCGCACAGCACCCATTCGCCGTTGGTGGCGATGGTGAGAATGTCGACGTCGATCCGCGTCAGATGCGAGAAGCAGCGTTCGAGCCAGGTGCGGATCGCTTCGCGGCCGACCATCGGCGCGCGATTGGGGACATTGTCATACACCCCGTCCTCGGCGAAATGATCGGCCATGCCGGCGGCGTCGCGGGTCGACCAGAGCGCGAGGAAGCCGCGCAAAACCTCCTCATTTGACATGGCGATCAGCTCGCGCCGTAGGGCTTCGGCTCCGCGCGGCCCATATAATGGGCGAGGCTGCGCTGCAGGTTGACCACCGAATTCTCGGAGAAGGGATTGGGCACGACCCGGTTGAGGCTGATCGATTTCATGCCCTTCTGGATCTCCTCGAGATTTTCGAGATCCTGGAAGACGAGCAGCTTCCAGTTCTCGACCGTGTTCTCGGTGATGATCTGGACCTCGGGCTTCGGCTCCTGCCCCTCGGGGAAGCGTTCGAGATGGTAGATCTCGATGATGCAGCTGTCGGGATTGAAACCGTCCGGGCGGATCCGGAAGCCGAAACAGAAGGTGACGTTCTGGAGCAGCACGGTGTTGGGGAAGACGCTCCAGTTGATCCCGGCTTCGCGCTGATGCATCGGATCGACATTCGGCCAGATCACACCGCGCTCGGCATCCATCTCGCGGGCAAGTTGCATGAAGGTCATTGCGACTTCCTGGGGCGTCGCCGTCTCGGTCAGTACGTCCATCACCTTTTCCGCCGCGGCGATGAAGGTGTCGGTGGTCAGCGAGCCGGTCGTCTCGCGCTGCTGACGGACCGCGCCGAGCAGCTTGGCGCGGGGGTCCATCGCCTTGGCTTCGCTGATGCTGGTGCCGATGCCGCCGCCGCCGACGCCGGTGTTGCGCATCAAGCCATGTTTGCCCATGCCGCCGCTCCAGGTGCGCGGCATGCCGAACTGCATCGTCTGGGGATGGGTGACGATCGCGTGATAGCCTTCGCTGAAGGCTTCGATGACGGTCTTCCAGTTGGCGGCGAGCTTGCCCTGCTTGCGCCAGGCGTAGCGCATCCCGCCAAGGTCGAAGGGATCGAGCCAGAAGTTCACCGGATCGAGATAGTCCTCGAGTGGCTCGCAATCGGGATCCATGTTGATGAAGACGAAGCCCGACCAGCGGCCGACCTTTACCGGGGCGAGGTCGATCGGCCAGTTGTCGAGCGCGCCCTGCCAGTCTTCGCGCTCCTGGACCGACAGGTTGCTGCCATCGAGCTTGTACTGCCAGCCATGATAGGCGCAGCGGAAGCGGGTGGCGTGGCCGCACCCCTTGGTCAGGCGGCGGCCGCGGTGCCGGCAGACATTGTGATAGGCCGAGATTTCGTCGGGTGCGGAGCGAACGACGACGATCGACTGGTCCTGGATCTCATAGCTGTAGAAATCGCCGACATTGGGGATTTCCTCTTCCCGACACGCCACCTGCCAGACCTTGGCCCACAACAGGTCCCGCTCGGCCCGCGCATAGCTTTCCGAGATATAGGGCTCGACCGACAGGGTCATCGGTTCGGCCAGCTCGGGCGCCTGGATCGGTGTGGGGTCGTTCATGGCAAGGCTCCGGTGGATTTCAGCAATTCGGGTCCCGGCGGCCGTCGCGCGGCTTCGCACGACCGCCGGGTAGTCAACAGATCAGAAGTCGAACTTCACGTTCACGCCATAGGTCCGCGGCGCGCCGAGCTGACCCTGGTCGCCGGTGCCGCCGCTGGTCGCGGAGACATAGGCGTGCCGGTCGGTGAGGTTCTTGCCGTAGACCTCGATCCCCCAGTTCGGCGACGGCCGATATTCGAGCGCCGCATTGATCCGGTTATAGTCCCTCTGGAACAGCCGGTTGTCGGATTCGAAGAAGACCTTGCCGGTGTGGTTGATCTGCACATTGGCGATCACCTCGCCCTGGCTGCCGACCTGCATCGTATAGGTGGCCCCGAGGCTCGCGGCGAAGCGCGGAGACTGGGGCGTCCGGTTGCCCGTCGCCGAGCCGATGCACAGCGTATTGCCCCCCGTCAGAGCGCCGGTGGTCCGCCCCGGAGGGTTGGCGCCCGGCGCGCAGACCGCCGGATTGGGGATGTAGGCCGAATTGGTCGGGAAGCTGGTGAAGCGCGACTTGAGATAGGTCGCGTTGCCGACGATCCGCAGCTCGCGCACCGGCACGAACTCGAACTCGGCCTCGACACCGTCGACCTTGACCGCGGCGGCGTTGAGCAGGAAGGCCTGCGCGCCCAGCGCCGGGGAAGCGGAACGCACCTGGTAGTTCTTGATCTTGTAGTGGAAGCCGGCAACGTTGAGACGCAGCATGTTATCGAACAGCTGCGACTTCAAACCGACCTCGAACGCCTGGACGGTCTGCGGCTTGAGCACCGGATTGGTCAGCGGCGCGGCGTTCAGCGAATAGATGCCCGATTTGAGCCCGGTATTGAAGGAAGCATAGACATTGACCTTGTCGGAGAGCTCCTGGCGGATCGCCAACCGGTAGGTCACCTTGCTGAAGGTGGCCGAATCGGTCTTGAGCGGAATGTTGAACGCCTTTTCAAAGGCCGAGCCGACCGGCTGATTGAACGGAACCTGCCGACCGCGGTAACTGCGCTTGTCGTGGGTATAGCGCAGGCCCCCGGTGAGGTGGGTCGTCTCGGTCAGCGCATAGGTGGCCTCACCGAATACCGCGACCGACTCGGTTTTCATCGAGGTGTTGAGATCGAAGCCCCGGCCAATGCCGCCGACCGAGAGGCCCTGCGGCGTCTGGTGATCGAGAACTGCATTGGCATGATAATAGAACAGACCAAGCTGCCAGCTGAGCGGCGTCGTGGTCGCCGACGACAGGCGGAATTCCTGCTGATAGTAGCGCTGTTGGTACTCGATCGGCACATAGACCAGCGGTGTCGGGATATAATCGGAATCGAGTTGCGAGAAGGCATGGACGTTGCGCACCGACGACAGGCTGGTCAGCGTCGCCCAGTCGAATTCATGCTCGACAGTGAGCGCGGTGCCCCAGGCCTTGTTGCGATGATAGCCGGGGGTCGAGCTGTTGATGTTGTAATCACCGAAATAGCGGAAGCCGAACAGGCCCACGCTGCCCCGGAACAGGGTGAAGGGCGTGTTGAGCGTGTTGTTCATCTGGCGATAGTCGCCGGAGAGTGTCACCTTCGTCGCATCGCCCGGCCGCCAGACGAATTTTGACCGGACAGCATATTTCCAGCCCTTGTAGAACTCCTTCCCGGTGGCGAGATTCCTGCCCCAGCCCTTGTTCTGGTCGGAGCCGGTGAACGCGATATCCGCGCTCAGGTTCGAGGTGATCGGTGACGCGACGTAGAGCTGGCCCTTGAAGGTCTTGTAGTTCGCATAGCCGATATTGGCTTTCACCTTGACCTCGTCGCCGGGTTCGCGGGTGATGACGTGGATCAGACCGCCCGAGGAGTTGCGCCCGAACAGCGTTCCCTGGGGGCCCTTCAGCACTTCGACGCGCTCGATGCTGTTGAAATCGAGGTCCATCGAGGTCTGGTCGCCGATATAGACGCCGTCGACATAGATGGCGTTGGCGCCCTCCTCGCCGATACCCGCCGAGGAGTTGCCGACGCCGCGGATGTAAAGGACGACCTGCGGGCCCGAATTGGTGAGCTGCACGCTCGGTACCGCCTGGGCAAGCTCGAGCGTCCCGGTGATGCCGGCCTTCGCCATGGTCGCCCCGCTGATCGCGGTGACCGAAATCGGCACGTTCTGCAGCTTTTCCTCGCGCCGCTGGGCGGTGACGATGATTTCCTCGACCCCGCTGGATTCAGCCGCTTCGGCCGGCGTCGATTGCGCCCGGGCCGGTGCCGCTCCGGCGATGATGCCGGCGAGGCCGATAGTCCATGCCGCGCGATGGGCGACAGTCGACATGATGTGCTGACGATATGGTTTCATCTCTCTCCCCCTCAAATTCATATCCGCTGAGATCGCAGTCGGGGCGGTTCGTCCGGGCTTCGAACCCTGAGCGTCGCCTCTTCATTTCTTAATCGTATAACACTACCCTTACGTCATAGTAGGGTTATTTTCTCCGCACATGCGAGTCAATCGGGTAAGGCCTGCATGGCGTCCTGTCGGATTGCCTGCCAAGGATGGCGGGCGGGGATGAACGGAACGCCGCACTGGCGAGTGATTTGGATTGATAGAATGAATTTTGAAGGCGCATCCGGCATGCTTGGCGACACACCCGACGCGGGGGGACGCGGCGCTTCCGGAACGGCGGCAGCCCCGAAGCCCAAACCGATGCGCCGGGCGGCTCGCCGGGAACAGCTTCTCGGCATCGCGGGCCAGATCATTTGCGACGAGGGCATCGGTGCCCTCACCATGTCCGCCTTGGCGGAACGGTCCGGCGCCGCCAAACCGATTGTCTACGAGCATTTCGCCAACCGGGAAGCGGTCGCCATCGCGCTGCTCGACGAGAGCTTCGATCGATCGGTGGCCTATGTGACGCCACGGGTCAGGGAAGCCCGGACGATCTACGAATATCTCGACATCGCCATCGACTGCCTGTTCGAGCTCGCCAAGGACGGGCTGAAAGTCCGGCATGTAACCAACGGCTTCTCGTCGACGAGCGCGGTCAATCAGGTCTACCTGCTCCAGGAACAGCGCTCGCACGAGGTGTTCTGGGGGCTGCTCCGTCAGCAGATCGCGGACGAGACGGTGACTGAAGTGGCCGCCTACATCTTGATGCAAATGATCCGGCAAGCCTCCCTGCAATATGCCGAGCGGGAACGGCCCGGCGACAGGGAGACGCTCAAGCGCATGGTGATCGGCGCAATCCGCAACCTGATTCCCGATGCGCGCACCAGGCCGACGACTCCGGCCGACGTGCTCGAAGCGGCGGCGCGCGACCGGCAATCCCGCACCACACAGCCGCGATAGGCCATCGTCACATCGACGCGTCGCAGATTTGCGGTCAGGCCGTTGCCCTGTCGCGCGCGGATCATTACATCGGCAGCATCCTAACCAAAGGGCTCTCGATGCTCGTCCTGCTTCTTCAGATTGTCGACCTGCTGCTCGGCGTAGCGCGCTGGATCATCATCATCCAGGCGATCCTCTCCTGGCTGGTCGCGTTCAACGTGATCAACACCTACAACGACTTCGTGCGCCAGATACTCTACGCGCTCGACAGGATGACGACGCCGATCTACCGGCCGATCCGGCGGGTGATGCCCGATTTCGGCGCGCTCGACCTGTCGCCGCTGGTGGCCCTGTTGCTGATCATCATCCTCCAGATGGTCGTCCGCCACGGCATGGCGCAGGCCATGCTGGCCGGCGTCTGACCGCCTGGAGCGCGTTGCCCGGCGGCATCGGCCTTGCCGTCCGCGCCAGCCCGAAGGCCGGGCGCGATTCGATCGAAGGCGTCTTCACGGCCGATGACGGGCGGGCCTGGCTCAGCGTCAAGCTGACGGCAGCGCCGAGCGACGGCGCCGCGAACGAGGCGCTTGTCCGGCTGATCGCAAAATCGCTGGGCGTGGCAAAGCGCGACGTGACGCTGGCAAGCGGGGCATCGTCGCGTCTAAAGAGACTGCATATATCGGGCGACCCGGCGAAGCTGGTGGCCGCTCTTTCGACCATCATCGAGGGCAAGGCATGAGCGCTGACATCATCGACGGCAAGGCATTTGCGGCCCAGCTGCGCGGGCGGGTTGCGGGCTTTGTCCCGGCCTTCCGGGCCGCCGCCAGGCGCGCGCCGGGCCTTGCGGTCATCCTCGTCGGCGAGGACCCGGCGAGCCAGGTCTATGTCCGCTCGAAACACAAGGCGACGATCGAGGCCGGGATGGAGAGCTTCGAATATCGCCGCGACCCTTCGATCAGCGAGCAGAAGCTGGTCGATCTGGTCAACCAGCTGAACGCCGACGATGCGGTCGACGGCATCCTCGTCCAGCTACCGCTGCCCGACCATATCAACGAGCAGCGGATCATCGCGACGATCGACCCCGACAAGGATGTCGACGGCTTCCATGTCGTCAACGCCGGCCGGCTCGCGGTGGGCCTGCACGGCTACGTGCCGTGCACCCCGCTCGGCTGCCTGATGCTGCTCAGGGACAAGCTCGGCGATCTTTCCGGGCTCGATGCGGTCGTGGTCGGGCGGTCGAACATCGTCGGCAAGCCGATGGCGCAATTGCTGCTCGCCGAGAGCTGCACCGTCACCATCGCCCACAGCCGGACGAAGGACCTGGCCGCTGTCGTGCGCCGGGCCGATATCGTGGTGGCGGCGGTCGGCCGGCCGGAGATGATCCGGGGCGACTGGATCAAGCCGGGTGCGACCGTGATCGATGTCGGTATCAACCGGGTGCCCGGCGCCGAGGCGGGCAAGACGAAGCTGGTGGGCGATGTCGCCTATGCCGAGGCGGCCGAGGTGGCGGGGGCTATCACCCCGGTGCCGGGCGGGGTCGGGCCGATGACGATAGCCGTCCTGCTGCGCAACACGCTGGTGGCGGCGCATCGGCGTGCGGGTGTGCTGCTCGCCAAAGACGCGATCTGATCCCGCGATGCTGGCGCTCTTCCTCTCCGCTTTCGTGACCCTGTTCGTGGTGATCGATCCGCCCGGCTG
>CANJRZ010000229.1 GCA_947476735.1 Sphingomonadaceae bacterium | reverse complement strand
GCGATCGCCGCTTCGACGCTGCCGATCGCCAACACCCATGGCAATTGCCTCGCCCTCGCCAGGCACCGCCGCAACAAGAGTGACGAGGTGATCAGGGCGCTGGCGGCGAAGGGCGGGATCATGGGAATCAGCGGCATGCGCCTGCTGGTGAGCGACACCGAGCCGACCGGCATCGCCCAGGTTGTCGACCATATCGACCACGCCGTGAAACTGATCGGCGCCGAGCATGTCGGAATCGGAACCGATTCCGATCTCTATGGCTATGACATGATGCCGGCTGACCAGAATGCAAGCATGCGCTCAACCAACAAGGCCGCCCGTATCGCCCGCGCGAAGATCGACACCGATGGCTATTCGGGGCCTCTCAAGATGTACAATCTGGTCGAGGAGCTGGTGCGTCGTGGTTATTCCGACGAGGTGATCCGCGCCATCCTTGGGGGCAATTGCCGACGCCTGCTGTCCGTCACATGGATTTGACGCCAGCCCCCCATCCTCCGCGACATGACAGGCCGCTCAGCGAGTAGTATGAAGAGTTCTGCAAGAGCCAATTCAGGATGTCATGGGCGATCCACTCGAAATTGAATTGAAGCTCGAATTTGAGCCCGCGGACAAGGCCCGACTGATTGCCGCGCTGATGCCTGATCCGACAGCGGGAGCGCTCCGACATTTGGTCGCCGACTATTTCGACACGCCCGATCTTGCACTTAGCAAGGCAGGCTACAATCTTCGCATCCGCCGCGAGGGAAAGAGACGCATCCAGACCGTCAAGGCCGCATCGAGCAGCGCCGCAGGTCTGTTCGTACGCGGTGAATGGGAACGACCTGTCAGGGGAAACAAGCCGATAATCGACGAAGTGGCAGGGCCGATAGCTCAATTCGTCGACGAACATGTACTTGCCAAGCTGGCTCCGATCTTCGTGACCGACATCAAGCGGGTTTCCGGGCCGATCGCCGTCGCGACTGGATCGATTGAATATGCGGTCGACTGCGGAGAAGTGCGGGCCGGCCTGCGCGCCATGCCACTTTTGGAACTCGAACTTGAGCTCAAGGACGGATCGCCACAGCTGCTGTTCGACTTCGCTCGCCAACTTGATGAAGTGGTCCCCCTTCGACTGGGGGTTAGGTCTAAATCGGAGCAGGGCTATGCGCTGATCGGCTCGGCGTCTGCCCCTTCCTTCAGGGCGGAGCCGATCCGGCTTCTCCCCGAGTGGAATGCGGGTCAGGCCTTTGTTCAGATCGCGGGCTCCTGCATCCGTCAATACCGGCTTAACGAGACGCTACTGCTCACGACCGGCGGAACGGAAGCCATCCATCAGGCGCGCGTGGCGTTGCGCCGGTTGCGCTCGGCCATCACATTGTTCGGTCCGCTCTTCACAGGCGACCCGCGCGCTGAACTGCTTGCAGCCGAGCTGCGCTGGCTGGCATCTGAACTCGGGGCGATCCGTGACATCGACGTGCTGCTTCCCCGCCTCGAGGATATTGACCGGGCAAAGCTAGCGGGAATTCGGGAAGCAAAGGTCACGCACCTGCTGGCGCTGCTGCAGACCAGCCGGATTCGTCAACTACCGATCGACCTGACCGAATGGCTAGCGATTGGCGATTGGCAATGCGGTCCAGTCGATTCATCTGTCCGCGGCCGGAATGCCCGCAAATTTGCCACCGTTCGGCTCGATCGCCTCCGCAAGCGTATCAGGCGCGATGGCCGCAAACTCTCCCACATCGACAGCGAACACCGCCATGAGGTCCGCAAGGATGCCAAGAAGCTCCGCTACGCCTCTGAGTTTTTCGTGTCGCTCTATCCCGGCCGAAAACCCCGCCGCCGGCTGGACAAATTCCTCGATTGTCTCGAAGATCTGCAGGATAAGCTTGGCGAACTTAACGACATTGCCACCGCGCCTGATGTGCTTGCCGAATTCGGGATCGAAGCTGGACTTCCCGTACCCGGCAGCAGAGCGTACCGCAGGCTCATGGACGAGGCGGCTGCCTGTTTCGACACTCTGACAGACGTGAAGCGGTTCTGGCGCGCTTGATACAGATGACCATGTCACGCCGAGCCACCGGGCCTAAACATGCCTGAATGGCTCCGGCGTCATTTCGGGTGGATCAGTGGACTGCTTGGCCTCGCTGCCTGGTTCGCGATGCTCTACTATATGTTCCGGGATGTTCTCTAGCGCGGGTCGCTGGCTGACGCGATCAGCCCAATCTGTTGAGCCTTGTTCGACATCTCCGGTTCCAGCTGGAGGGCCGCGGCGAGGTCAGCCTTCCCTTCGACAGCCAGACCCTTCCGAAGCTTGGCAAGGCCCCGCCCATAAAAAGACCATGCAAAATTGGGCAGACGCGCCAAAACCGCTCCATAATCGGCGATTGCATCATCAAAACGACCCATTCGAAGCAGCACCATTCCCCGACTGTCGAGAATCTCGAACCTTTCAGGGGCCTTGGACAGCGCCGCATTGCAGTCATCGAGCGCCCGCGCGAGCCCCTTGTTGAGCATCGCTCCCGCCCAGCAACTGGCGTTAAGCGCCACCGGCAATCGGGCATCCCCCGGATGCGTTTGAATCCACTGGTCGAATTGCTCACGCGACTTTTGCCAATCCTCGATGGCAGCGTAGACGCTTGCAATGAAGATGCGATGATCGGCATCCGGAAGCGATACCCGGGCTGCAACGGCAAGGTCCTCTCCAGCCAGGGCGAAACTCTTCTCTGCAACTCGCAGCATCGCCCGCGCCAGCCGCGCCTCAACGAAATCGGATTTCATGGCTATGGCCTGGTCGAGATCATGTCGCGCCAGCAGGTCCTGCTTGCGGTCGAGCCACGCCTTCGACCGAAGGACCAAAAAGCGTGGTTCGTTGGGCGCGAGCTCGATCGCACGCGTGAAATCGGCGATCGCATCGGCGATATCCCCTTTTATCGCAAGATCGGAACCACGCCGGCCATAGGCTTCGGCATCGGCGAGCACCGGCAGCGATTTAGCGCTGTCAGTCACTGCGACGCTGGCGAAATAGAGCTTGCCGAGGCTGCTTGCGACATAAACGCGATGCGCGAGGAAAAAATCTGCTCCGATAAGCAAATCGAACGGAACATCGCCCAAGTCGGCGATCCGCAAGGCGTCGCCCCTAATGTCCCTCCCGCCGATGCGGTAACTCGCCAATGGAGCCAGCCAGCTTTCTTTCACGGCTCCACCCAGCCCATTTGCAAGACCTGCCGGCACTACGCCAGACTGGCCTGGATGGATGCCTGCACGACGTGCTGCATCAAGCGACAGCAGCGTGGTTGGGGCTCCCGTGTCGAACACTACTCTCAACGACACACCGTTGATCGAGCCTGTACCTGCTACGTGCCGCTGCGCACCCTTCATCGGCTCGATTTCCATTGCCGCATAGGGCTGACCCGCCGACCAGGCCGAAGCCGCCCGCTCACCACATTGGCTGGCCCTGACGAGGCGAATCATTCCGGTGGCCAGTTCATACTGCGTGTCGGCCATTGCCAGGATATTCTGGCCAATGATGCCCGTCGCACCCGCATTTCCGCCGCTGACGATGAAGTCGACGTCGTTGACTGTGCGGCCGGCGATTTCGAAACTGCCCGCCTTGGCCACCTGGATATCGAGTGCACCGCCCAGGCCTCCCATCGACAAGCCTTTCGGCGCCGGCCGAAGCGGAAGCATCAACCGCACAGCCAAATCGGGCGAGATCATGCTAAGGATGGCGCCACTGTCCGCGAGAAAAAACTCATCGACGCCGTTGATCTTGGCCCTGACTAACGGCCGCCGGCCAGCCATTGTGACGGGCAACTCAACGAACGGCTCGGCACCACAGTCATTTTGTGCCGGCTCTGCCGCGTAGCTGACACCGGCCGGTGCCAGCACCGCCAGCACCGCCAGGGCCATCGCCCACGCCCTGCCCCAACCGTTCATGCCGGCTGCCCTATCACGACGCCCTCTCCGGGTGAATCGCATTCAGCGAGATTGCAGTGCCAGCCACCGCCGCCTAATGCCCCGCCATGCTGCGAATTTCCGAACTTAAGCTGCCACTCGACCATCCGCCTGAGGCGCTACCCGCCGCGATCATCACGCGCCTCGATATTGCCTCCGACGACCTGCAGCGCTGGGAAATCGTCCGCCGCGCCAACGACGCCCGGCGCAAGTCGGCGATCCTGCTGGTCTACTCGGTCGATGTCGAGCTGGCCGACGAGGCCGCCGTGCTGGCACGCTTCGCCGGCGACCATCATATCCGCCCGACCCCCGACACCGACTATCGCTTTGTCACCCGCGCAAAACCCGATAGTCCCCGCCCCGTCGTGATCGGTGCCGGCCCGTGCGGGCTGTTTGCCGGACTGATCCTCGCGCAGATGGGCTTTCGCCCGATCATCCTCGATCGCGGCAAGGTGGTACGCGAGCGGACCAAGGACACCTGGGGCTTGTGGCGCTGCGGCGTGCTCAATCCCGAATCCAACGTCCAGTTCGGCGAAGGTGGCGCCGGCACCTTCTCCGACGGCAAGCTCTACAGCCAGATCAAGGACCCGCGCTTCCTCGGCCGCAAGGTGCTGACCGAGTTCGTCAAGGCCGGCGCGCCGGAGGAGATCCTGACCGAGGCGCATCCGCATATCGGCACCTTCCGGCTGGTGACGATGGTCGAGAGCATGCGCGAGACGATCCAGGGGCTCGGCGGCGAATATCACTGGGAAAAGCGCGTCTCCGATTTCGAGATCGAGGACGGCAGGTTGCGCGGGCTCCATCTCCACACCGGCGAATATATCGAGGCGAGCCATGTCGTGCTCGCGGTCGGCCACAGCTCGCGCGATACGTTCCAGACGCTGTATGATCGCGGCGTCCATATCGAGGCCAAGCCCTTCTCGATCGGGGTGCGGATCGAGCATCCGCAAAGCTGGATCGACCGCGCGCGCTTCGGCCCCTGCGCGGGGCATCCCGACCTGGGCGCGGCGGCCTATGCGCTCTCGCACCACTGCGCGAACGGCCGCAGCGTCTACAGCTTCTGCATGTGCCCCGGTGGCCGTGTCGTCGCCGCCGCCTCGGAACCCGGCCGGGTCGTCACCAACGGCATGAGCCAATATTCGCGGCAGGAGTTCAACGCCAATTCGGGGCTCGTCGTCGGCATCGATCCGGAGAAAGACTATCCCGGCCATCCGCTCGCCGGCATCGCCCTCCAGCGCGCGCTCGAAGAGAAGGCTTTCGTGGCCGGAGGATCTAACTATTGGGCGCCGGGACAGCGGGTCGGCGATTTCCTGGCGGGGCGTCCGTCGACCGCGTTCGGCGAGGTGACCCCTTCCTACAAGCCCGGCGTGAACCCGACCGATCTCGCGGCGGTCCTGCCCGATTTCGCGATCGCGGCCTTGCGCGAGGCGCTTCCCGTCTTCGGCCGCCAGATCCCGCGCTATGACGATCCCGACGCGATGATGACCGGCGTCGAGACGCGCACCTCATCCCCGGTGCGCATCACCCGCGGCAAGAATTTCCAGAGCCTCAATACCGCCGGTCTCTACCCGGCGGGCGAAGGTGCCGGCTATGCGGGCGGCATTCTCTCCGCAGCGGTCGACGGCATCAAGGTCGCCGAGGCGCTGGCACTGGATATGGTGGGCTAAGCGAGCATCGACGAAGGACCCGGCCCCTGCCGACTCGTCAGGACAATGGGTTCTGCGGCGCTTTCACGGCGCAAGAACGGGCGATCACCCGGTCTAACCATTCGCGCTCGACCGGAAACACTTGTCGTTTGATCCGTTCGATTAGCTATCTAGAGAAACTTTCTCCTCCGGAACGAAAGAGATTCGATGGCAACGGGTTTGGTTGCATTGCTGGACGACATAGCGGGGCTGACCAAGCTTGCCGCAGCCTCGCTCGACGATGTCGGCGCCGCCTCGGCCAAAGCGGGCGCCAAGGCGGCCGGCGTGGTGATCGACGATGCGGCGGTGACGCCCGGCTATGTCACCGGCCTCACCCCCGATCGCGAGCTGCCGATCATCTGGAAGATCGCGATCGGCTCGCTCCGCAACAAACTCCTGATCCTGCTGCCCGCCGCATTGCTTCTCAGCAGTTTCGCGCCCTGGGCGGTCACGCCGCTGCTGATGCTCGGGGGTGCCTACCTCTGCTTCGAGGGTGCCGAGAAGGTGATTGAAGCCTTTGACGGCCATGATCATGGCGCCGAGCATGTGAGCGCGACCGATCCGGCAACCCTCGAAAACGAGCAGGTTTCGGGGGCGATCCGCACCGATCTGATCCTCTCCGCGGAGATCATGGCAATCGCGCTGGCTGAGGTCGCGGCCGAGCCAGTTCTGCTCAGGGCAGGCGTGCTGATTGCAGTCGGCATCGCCATCACGATCGGCGTCTATGGTGCCGTCGCCTTCATCGTGAAGATGGACGATATCGGTCTGCATCTCGTGAAGAGCGGCACCAGCAAGACGCTGGGCACCGCGCTGGTCAAGGGCATGCCAATCATCATGCGCTGGCTCTCGGTGATCGGCACCGCGGCGATGATCTGGGTTGGCGGCGGTATCCTCGTCCATGGTCTCGAAAGGTTTGGTGTCCATGAGCCCGCCGGAACGATCCATCATCTCGCCGAAGCGGCGGGATCGGGCATCGCCGGATGGGCGGTGACCGCGCTCTGCTCAGGCGTCGTTGGCCTGCTCATCGGTGGTGCGATCGTTCCGTTGGTACACGCGATCGGCAAGGCGCGCGCCCGCGCGCACTAACCGTCAAGCAAAACCGACGATCAGCCCGTCACCGATCCAGCGCCCCAGCAGCGCGCCGGCAGTTGCGACACCTTCCTCCTCGCCCAGTGCCTCGATCAACACCGCGCAGAGTTCGGCAAACGTCGCGCCGCCTTTGGCGAGTTCAAGCGCACG
>CANJRZ010000228.1 GCA_947476735.1 Sphingomonadaceae bacterium | reverse complement strand
GTGAAGGCCACCGTCCAGCTCGACCGCCATTCGCTCATGGCGGAGTTAAGCGAAGGCGTGCCCGTCATCCGCGGCTGTACGCGACTATTTGGCCGGCTCGGGAGCAGCGCCGGGCGGGTCCTTCTCCTCAGGCTGGTCTTGCCTGCTCCAGTCGGGATACGGCCCGAGGAAGAAGACGAGCGCGCCCGCGACCAGGCTGCTTGGAATCCCGGCCATCAGGAAGATGCTGTAGCTGTCGAAGCGATCATACATATAGCCGGCCACCACCGGTCCGAAGCCGCCGCCGATCGCGATCAGGCTGTTCATCAGGCCGAAGATCTTGCCGAAGTTGCGCAGGCCGCCATAGCGTCCGGTCAGATAGGTGGTGACCTGGAGCTTGGCGCCGCCGGCATAGCCGACGATCAGCATGGCGATCACGATCGTCACCACATGGCGGAACGGTTCGAGCAGCAGGACGAAGCCGAGCGACGCGAAGGCCAGCGTAATGCCGCTGAGCTTGGCCGCATGGAAGCGGTCCATCAGTGCGCCGGTCACCACCTTGCCGAAGAAGCCGGCGATCGCGGCCAGGCTGGCAAGGAGCGCGGCATTGCCCCGATCGACTCCTGCATCGATCAGGATCGGCACCTGGTGAATCACCATCGATCCCGCGAAGATCATGAACAGCAAGGTCGATGCCCCGACCATCCAGAGCGGAAAGCTGCGCGCCGCTTCCTTCATGGTGAGACCGGGCAGCGGCGCGGCCGGTGCGCGGCCGGCCGCGGCGTCGGCGACGACGGCCGCCTTGCTGGCTGCCGAATAGCGAGGCTCTTTCAGGAAAAAGACCGCGAGCAGGAATGCGATCGTGCCCCAGAGACCGGCGAGCGCCATCCAGGCATGCCGCCAGCCATAGGCGTCAATCAGATAGTTGGTGATTGGCGGAGCAAGTATACCGGTAAGCGCCGTGCCGGCGATCACCGTCGCGACGGCGAGGCCGCGGCTGGCGTGGAAGGTGTTGCTGACCGCCGCGGTCCACACGGTGAGCTTCACGCCGATCGAGACGACCGAAAAGGTGAACCACAACGCCACCCACATCGTCACCGACTGGACCAGGCCATAGCTGCCGATCATCGCCGCAGCGATGAGAATCCCCGGGATTGCGAGGCTCCGCGATCCCCAGCGGTCGACCATTGCGCCGCCGACCGGGTTCAGAAAAATCGCCATCGTCGAGGAAACCACCATGCCATAGGCGATCTCGGCGCGGGTCCAGCCGAGCTCGGCTTCCATCGGGCCCATGAACAGACCGATCGAATGGCTGACCAGCGTCGACAGCGAGAAGCCGAACGAGCAGGCCAGTACCAGGGGCCAGTAGTTTTTCCACTCTACTGCCGCCGCCGCTTTATCGGTTGTTGCCAAGGCCCTCTCCCCTGCCCGAAACGTTGGACGCACACTCGGCCAGCGCGCCAGATGCTGACGGCATGGCACAATTGGGATGGGCCGCGCCAGCGAATGTTGGTGCGGTCGGAGGAGGACGAAAGATGGAAGGATGCGGCAGGCCTTCCACCGATTGCCATGGTGCGCACGTCGGCGCTGAGGCAGGCTCCGGCCGCAACTTTTGATCAGGAGTGTGTCGACTATGGCCAGTGCGATCCTTGAGCAGGTGTCGGCAACGGCAGCGGGTTCGTTCGATGACCTGGTCGTCTCGACCCCTTATGCGGCGGGGCAGGGTTTTCCGTTGTTCATCCAGCCGAAGGATCCCGCGCTGCGCGACAGCCGCGAAGCGTTCGGCACCTGGTTTCGCGACAACAAGGAGCGGTTTGACGAAATGCTGGCCGAGGCCGGGGCAATCGTCTTCCGCGGATTTCCGCTCACCGACACGGCGAGCTTCGGTGACCTTATCGGCCATTATGACAGTCCCAAATTCGGCTATTCGGGCGGCTCGTCGCCGCGCCGCAATCTGCAAGGGCGCGTCTTCGAATCGACCTACACCCCGCCGGATCAGGTGATCATGCTCCATCAGGAGATGGCCTATCTGCCCAACTGGCCGTCGCGGATCGCGTTCTTTTGCCGCATTCCGTCAGTGACAGGCGGCGAGACCTTCATTGCCGACATGCGCCGCGTGACGCAGGCGCTTGATCCTGCGCTGGTGGCCGAAGTGGAAAAACGCGGCGTCCGATACAAGCGCAATTTCCGCGAAGCCGCGCGCAGCACCGGCGATAGCTGGATCGATGCGGTCCACCGCAGCTGGCAGGAAGCCTTCGTCACCACCGACCGGAGCGAGGCGATGGCGGCGTGTGAGGCGATGGGGCTCAAGGCGGAATGGCTCGACGACGGCAGTCTCGATACAGTCTATCGCGCGCCGGGGATGATCACCCATCCGCGCTCGGGCGATCGGCTCTGGTTTAACCATTTCGCGACCAAGACGATCTGCCCCGAAAGCATCGGCCAGCAGCGTTACGACAATTTCGAGGCATGGTACGGGGCGGACAAGGCGCGGCCTTACGACACGACTTTCGGCGACGGCACCCGGATCAGCGGCGACCAGATCAACGAGCTCTATCGCGTCCTGCGCGAATGCCGGGTCGGCTTTGCGTGGAGCCAGGGCGACCTGATGCTGCTCGACAATTATATCACCTCACATGGCCGCAACAGCTACAGCGGACTTCGAGACGTACAGGTGGCGTTGCTGGCCTGATTGCCACACGCCAAGCTGCCAATGTACCGAGACAGGTGGCAGGCAAAGGAGAGCGACCGATGGCGAACATCAGGGTCCATGACAGCGCGCAGATGCAGTGGCGCTCCGCCGCTGCCATCGCGGAGGAGCGCGGCATTGAGCTGATGGAGGAATTCCGTGGCACCAGCCTGGTGTTTCATGAGCGGGGCGATGACGCGCATCCGCAACTGTTCGAGTTGCGTTTCGAGCCGGGGAGCGAGGTCAGCGTCCACGCCCATGAACAGGACGAGATATTCTATGTTGTCGCCGGCTCGATGAAGCTGGGCAAAAAGGAGATCGGCCCGGGCTCGTCGGTCTTTGTCGCAGGCAACACGCTATACAGTTTCGGTGCCGGCAAGGATGGGCTTCAGGTGCTGAATTTCCGGCCGCGCTTCGACCAGAGTCACATATCTCCCGAGGAGCACGCGCAGGCCCGCGGAGTAGCGCGCTGATGGGCGTGGAGATTGTGCCGATCAGGCCAGGCTTCGGCGCCGAGATTTCCGGGGTCGAGATCGGCCGGCCACTGTCCGAGGAAGACCGTGTGGCGATCCTCCGGGCGATCGACGATTATGCGGTGCTGGTGTTTCGCAACACCGGCCTCGACGATGTCGGCCATGTCGAGTTCAGCCGCATCTTCGGCCATGTTGAAAAGATGCCCTCCTTCAAGAAGCTGTTTCGCAGCGAGCGGACGGCGCGGGACGGCAAGACCGCGCGGGAAGCGGGCCCGTTCTTCGTCACCTTCGGAAACCTCACCGACGATGGCCGGATCGTGGACGATCCCGAGCGGCGCAAGCTGCTTGCCGGCGATCGGATGTGGCATACCGACAGCAGCTTCATGGTCGAACGCGCGGCCTATTCGGCACTGCTTGCCTATGTCGTGCCGCCGGTCGGCGGTCACACGGATTTTGCAGACATGCGCGCCGCCTGGGACAGGCTGCCCGCAGGGGTGCAGGCGCGGATCGAGGGGCTGGAGGGCGATCATTGCGTCTGGTGGTCGCGCCATGTCTCGGGCGCCGACATCAGCGAGGCACAGGCGATGGGCATGCCAGCGGCACGCCATCCGCTCGTCCATCGCCACAGGTCGGGCCGGACGGCGCTATTCCTCGCCTCGCATATCCGCGCAATCCCCGGCATGCCGCCCGAGGAGGGCCGTGAACTGGTCGCAGAACTGATCGAACAGGCGACGCGGCCCGAGTCCACGATCAGCGTCAACTGGAACGTCGGCGATCTGGTGGTGTGGGACAATCTGGCGACGATGCACCGCGCCACCCCGTTCGACGATCTCAAACACAGGCGCGAGATGCGCCGCACGACGATGCGCGACGGGGCGCCGCCCGTGACGGGCGACGATCCTTATGGCGCAATGTATTCCGGCGCCGTCGAAAAGCTCAGCCAGCTCCGCGGCGAGCCTGCCTGACCGCTATTCCTTTGCCGAGCCGGGCGCACCCATCAGTTCGACGCGATGATCCTCGGGATCGAACACCATGGCGACACGGACATCCTCGAAGTTGAACGGCTCCATGTCCGCCTTGCCGCCTGCGGCCAGCGCTGCGGCATAGGTCGCATCGACATCGGCAACCTGAAAACCGACCGGCCCCCAGGCATTACCGTGCTGCAGCGGCCCACCGGCATATTCATGGTACAGGATGAGGAAAGGACCCGCTTCCTGTCCTGGCGCTGCGAGCAGCTTCTCGACGAGGTGCGGAAACTCGACCGTACTGACCACGGTCAGGCCGAGGACCTTCCCGTAGAAATCGACCGCCCCCTCGACATTGCGAACGATGATCTTGGTGAAGGCAAAGCTTGCGCCGATATCCGCCATTTTATTTCCTCTCCCGTTGGCCGGATCAGAGATTAGCAAAGCGCGACGCCAAGAGCCAATGCTAAGCCGGGATTGTCACCGAGCAATTGGTTGTCAGCTGTGGCAGATCGAGATCGGCGAGGCCGCTCATTCCGCGCCCGGATAGGGCTTAACATGCCAGGCATCGGTATTGACGCCGCTCAGGTCGACCATGCCGACGGGGTTGCCCATCACCTCGTCCCAGTGGTCAGCGATCATTTCGAGGGTCAGCGCGCGGTCGGCGAAGCCCCCTGTGTTGGCGAGATAGACGCGGCGCACCTCGCCGCCCATCGCATCGAAGCTCTCGCCGCTGACCGGGCATAACTCGTGGGCGAGATAGCAGACCGGCGGGGAAGTCAGCTCGGCTGGAAGATTTTCCAGGGCATAGTCATACATCGACGAGCTCGGCTCATGCTGGGCAAGCAGCATGCGGGTGAAGGCGCCGGGCTGGACGACATTTGCTTTGATCCCGAATGGGGCACCTTCGATCGCTATGCCGCGGGTGAGCGAGAAGAGGCCGCCCTTGGTGGCGCCATAGATCGACAACCGGTCGAGCCCCGCGAAGGCGCCTGAGCCGATGTTGACGATCCGGCCATAGCCCTTAGCGCGCATATGCGGCCACACCGCGCGGCACAGCCAGATCGGGCCCATCAGATTGATGTCGATATGCCGCTGGACATCCGCCGAACGCATCTCGTGGATCGGGCTGGCGACCGAAATGGCGGCGTTGTTGATCAATATGTCGACCCCGCCAAAGGCGTCGATCGCTGTCCGGACGATCGCTTCAGCGCCGGACTCCGTCGCGACCGAATCGGTGCTGGCGACCGCCTGACCGCCCGCTGCCCTTATCTCGTCCACCACCGCCTCGGCGGAAGCGACGTCGGGATAATGCGGCGCCTCAGACCGGCCGATGTCGTTGACCACGACATTGGCGCCCCGGCTGGCGAGCAGCAGCGCGTGCGAACGGCCCATGCTGGGATTGCCGCCCGCCCCGGTAACGATCGCCGTCCGCCCGTCGAACCGCAGCTTGATCATATCCTCTCCCTGCCGGATCACCGTTATGTAGACAGGCTAGAGAGAGGTGCCCGTGCGGGAAAGCCAATCTTTACTGATCGAAGAAATCCACCTCGCCGGACGAGAGGTGATAATAAGCGCCGACGACTTTGAGTTTGCCCTCCGTCTGGGGAGCCAGCAGCAACGGGGAAGCCTCCTCGCGCAGTAGACGAGTCACCCGGCGAACATTTTGCCGGACTGCGGCAGAAAGATCGTCCGGCGCATCGCGCCGGGCCTCGAGCACCGCGGGGATGATCGGTTCGATCATCTTGCCGATGTTTCCAGGGTAACGCCGGTTGTCGCGCACTACGGTCATCGCCGCGTCGACCGCACCGCAGGCTTCATGTCCCATCACCACGATCAGCGGCACTTCGAGCACCGCAACCGCGAATTCGAGGCTGCCGAGCGCGGTGGTGTCGAGGGTGTTGCCGGCATTGCGGACGATGAACAGTTCGCCGAGGCCCCGCCCGAACAGTAGTTCGGGCGGGACCCGGGAGTCCGAGCAGCTGACATAGGCCGCGAAGGGGCGCTGGCCGGTCGCCAGCCGGAGCCTGGCTTCCCGGTCGACTGGGGCCCGGCTAGGCGCGTCATTGAGAAAGTCGCGGTTTCCGGTGCGGAGCAGGGCGAGCGCTTCATCGGCCGTGATCGATGACATTTGTTCCTCCTTCATATGTGCTGCCCGATCTGGTCGACCGCGGCGCGGTCTTCCAGAGCGACCAGGCGATGCCACCGCCGAGGATCGCGAAGCTGATACCCAACGAGATGCTCGGCGGTATCTTGTCTAGACCGAGCAGGTCCGCGGCGAAGATCTTCGAACCGATGAAGATCAGCAGCAGGCTCAGTGCATATTTCAGATAGTGGAAGCGTTCGACCATCGCGGCGAGCGCGAAATAGAGCGCGCGGAGACCGAGGATGGCGAAGATGTTCGATGTGTAGACGATGAACGGATCGGTGGTGATGGCAAAGATCGCCGGCACCGAGTCCACCGCGAAGATTACGTCCGCAAGTTCGACCATTACCAGCGCGAGGAACAGCGGGGTCATGAACCATGCCGCCTTGCCGCTCGCATCGGGCTGCCGCACCCAGAAGGCCTGGCCGTGCAGCTGGTCGGTGACGGGCATATGACGTTTGAGTGTTGATTTGCACTGAGATGTGACCCGGGATTTTCATCGAGAAGTGACCCGGGTGGAAGGTATGTCCCGCGATGCGGGCCGTGGGTCAAGCGGGTGATTTTTCCTTTCTGGATTTGGGTGCAGCGGAGCTGGCCCTGAACCGGAAGCT
>CANJRZ010000227.1 GCA_947476735.1 Sphingomonadaceae bacterium | reverse complement strand
CCCGTCGGCACAGATCGAGCATGAGGCGACCACCTCGAAAATCAGCGAAGACCAGCTCTTCTACGCGATGAGCCGAGGCCTCGATCAGGAGGCTGCGGTCGCCCTGATCGTCAACGGCTTCGCCAGGGAAGTGCTCCAGCAGCTGCCGATGGAGTTCGCGGTCGAGGCGCAGAAGCTGCTCGGCATTTCACTGGAGGGATCGGTCGGATGAGCGCCGCGCTCCTCTTGCTGGCGGCAGTGACGCCCGATCTTGCTTTCGACGCCTATGGCCAGTGCGCCCAGACTGCGGCGGCGGCCTATAAGGGGGCAGCCGATTCTCTGGAGGCGGTTGTCGGCCGCATCGAGGCGGATTGCGCCAGCGCACGAACAAAACTGCTCGATATTGCCCCGGATCGGCGCCAGGCCACCGAATGGGTGCGGATGACGACCACGCTCGCCGTCACCGAGCATGTCCCCGGCCTGCCGTCGGCGGGCGACGGGCCCCAGGCCGGACAGGAGACGTCCCGGCCCACCGCCGCTTCTTCGCGTTATCCGAAACTCGACGCCTATCGGCAGTGCACCGAGGAGCAGGCGGCCAAGGCCCTGGCCCAGCGCCCCTATGCCGCAATCGAGATGATCGCAGGCGAGGCCATCCGCGACTGCGAGAACCCGCTCAAGGCTGCCGCCGACGAGACCGTCGCCGAGATGCACCAGCCCGCCTTGCGGCAACAGGTGGTGCTGGACTTCCGCCGCCGCGTCACCGCGGACCTGACCAACAAGATCAGCGCACAACGCGCCGGCAGGAAATGAGACCCATGCTCAATATCGAAAACCTCCACGCCGAAGTCGACGGCAAGTCGATCCTCAAGGGGTTGTCGCTGACGCTCAACCCCGGCGAGATCCATGCGATCATGGGACCGAACGGCGCGGGCAAGTCGACGCTGTCCTACGTCCTCGCCGGCCGGCCGGGCTATGCGGTGACCGAAGGCAGCGTGACCTTCGACGGCCAGGATCTGCTCGCGCTGGCGCCGCATGAGCGCGCCGCCGCCGGTTTGTTCCTCGGCTTTCAATATCCGGTCGAGATTCCCGGTGTTTCCAACGTCCAGTTCCTGCGCGAGGCGCTCAACGCCCAGCGCAAGATCCGCGGCGAAGAGCCGCTGTCGGGCGCCGACTTTCTCAAGCGTGCCCGCATCCAGGCCGATGCGCTGGGGCTCAGCATGGACATGCTCAAGCGGCCGGTGAATGTCGGCTTCTCGGGCGGCGAGAAGAAGCGCAACGAGATGGTCCAGATGGGGATCATCGACCCGAAGCTCGCTATCCTCGACGAAACCGACTCCGGCCTCGATATCGACGCGCTGCGCACCGTTGGCGACGGCATCAACAGGATCATGCGCACGCCCGACAAGGCGGTGCTGCTGATCACCCATTATCAGCGCCTGCTTGACTATGTGAAACCGGACTTCGTCCATGTCCTCGCCGGCGGCCGCATCGTCCGCACTGGCGGCGCCGAACTCGCCCATGAGCTCGAACGCGAAGGCTATGGAGCGATCGCGGCGTGACCCTCGCTTTGCCCACTCCCCGCGAGGAAGCGTGGCGCTGGTCCGATCTTTCGGACCTTGAAGCGCTGGCCGTAGCGCCCGCTACAATGCAAGCTCCGGATGGTGATTTCCACTGGATCAGCAAAGGTCCGCGCCTGCTGTTCGTTGACGGCAAGCTCGACGAGGGCCGGAGCCGGATCGACGGTATCGAGATCGGCTCGACCGGCATCGCCTCGGGCCATCCGTTGGGCAAGCTCGCCACCGGGACCGGCTGGACGCTCGCGCTGCACAGGGACGGCGCCTCGCCGCCGGGCGGGCCGATCGAGATCATCCATGTCGCAACCGGCGGTGCGAACCATCTGCCCGCGCACATCATCCTGGCCGAAGACGCCCAGGCGAGCATTGTCGAGACTTATATCGGCGACGGCTGGGCCAACCGGCTGACCGTTATCGAAATGGGCCGTTCGGCGCGGCTGATGCGTGCGATCCGCATCGTCCAGGACAGCGGCTTCACCTCGTTGCGCGACGAGGCCCGTCTCGACGCCGGCGCCAGCCTCGTCACCACGCTGCTCGGCGCGGGACATGGCAGCAGCCGGATCGACGCCGCGATCATCCTCGACGGCCCGGGCGCGTTCGCCGAACATGGCGGGGCCCTCCTCGCCCGTGACGACCAGCGCCATGACGCCGCGGTCGTCCTCCGCCACGCCCGCGAACTCGGCACCAGCCGCCAGCTCTGGCGCGCCGTCGCCGACGACAAGGCGACGGCGAGCATGGCCGCTCGGGTCGAAGTCGCCCGCGACGCGCAGAAAACCGATGCCGAGCAATCGCTGCGCGGGCTGATGCTCAAGCGCACCGCGACGATCAACCTCAAGCCCGAGCTCGAAATCTTCGCCGACGACGTCAAATGCGCACATGGCGCAACCGTCGGCGAGCTCGACGAACGCGGACTATTCTACATGATGTCGCGCGGCATCCCGCCCGAGCGGGCACGGGCGCTGCTGACTCAGGCGTTCATCGCCGACGCGATCTCACGGATCGGCGACGAGGCCGCTCGCGACGCCTTCCAGGCCGAGGCCGAACAATGGCTGGAGGGCCGGTCATGACCGCCACCACCGACAATTCCCGCCTCAGCCGGCGCGGCGATTTCCCGGCGATTCCAGAAGGCTGGCATTATCTCGACACTGCCGCCACCGCTCAGAAGCCGCGCTTCGTGATCGACGCGATCGAACGCGGCTATGCGCAGGACTATGCGACCGTCCACCGCGGCGTCTATCGCCGCTCGGCCGACATGACGATCGCCTATGAGGCGGCACGCCAGCGGGTAGCCCGCTTCCTCAATGCCCGGAGCGCGGACGAGATCGTGTTCGTGCGCGGCGCGACCGAGGCGATCAACCTCGTTGCCCAGAGCTGGGGCAATACCCATCTGAAGCCCGGCGACCGCATCCTGCTGTCGATGCTCGAGCATCATTCAAACATCGTCCCCTGGCAGCTGATCCAGGAGCGCACAGGGGTAGCGATCGACGTCTGTCCGCTGACCGAGGACGGCAGGATCGACCTCGATGCGGCCGAGGCGATGCTGACCGAGCAGCACAAGCTCGTCGCGTTCGCTCATGTCTCGAACGTGCTCGGTTCGGTGCTCGACGCGAAGCGCGCCACCGCACTGGCGTACAGGGTGGGCGCGAAGATCTTGCTCGACGGCTGCCAGGCGGTGCCCCGCATCGGTGCCGACGTGCAGGATATAGGCTGCGATTTCTACGTGTTCTCGGCCCACAAGCTCTATGGGCCGACCGGCATCGGCGTGCTTTGGGCGAAGGGCGACCTGCTCGATGCGATGCCACCTTATCAGGGCGGTGGGGCGATGATCGACCGGGTGAGCTTCAGCGGTACGACATGGGCGCCCGCGCCACAGCGTTTCGAGGCGGGCACGCCCCATATCGTCGGCGGACTCGGCCTCCATGCCGCGATCGACTATGTCGATTCGATCGGGTTGCCGGCGATCCACGCGCACGAACTGGCGCTGGTCCGCGAAGCGCGTGCTGCCTTGTCCGCAATCAACAGCGTGCGGCTGTTCGGACCCGAAGATTCGGCCGGAATCGTCAGCTTCGCGATCGAGGGGGTGCATCCCCACGATATCGGCACGATATTGGATGAAGAAGGGGTGGCGATCAGGGCCGGGCATCATTGCGCCCAGCCGCTGATGGAGCATCTCGACGTTCCCGCTACCGCGCGCGCCAGTTTCGGCATCTACAGCGATGCCGATGACGTTGTCGCGCTCGCGCGCGGAATAGAACGGGTCACACGGATTTTTGGATGATGCCAAGCAGCGAGCACGAATCGATGAATGAAACCGGGAAGATCGAAGTCGAGGAAGTGGCATCGGTCACGCCGCCGCCCAAGGCGCGTGTCGACATGGCCGCCGAGGACGCGACAGTCGGCGCAGAGCGAAGCGACGAGACCGGGCGCAAGCCCGACTATCTCGACGGCTTCCTGTCGCAAAAGCCGGTCGAGGCCGGCGCAGGCGAGCCGGGCGGCGATCTCTACGAGTCGGTGCTCAGCGCGCTGAAAGAGATTTACGATCCCGAAATCCCGGTGAACATCTATGAGCTCGGCCTCGTCTATGGTGTCGACATCACCGGTGACGCGCATGTCGTCGTGACGATGACCCTGACGACCCCGCATTGCCCGGTCGCCGAATCGATGCCTGCCGAGGTCGAGCTGCGCGTCGGCGCGGTGCCGGGGGTGGGATCGGCCGAGGTCAACCTCGTCTGGGATCCGCCATGGGATCCGGCAAAGATGTCGGACGAGGCGAAGCTCGAACTGGGCATGTTGTAGGATGACGCCGGACTGCCCATCTGGAACAGTGGGTTTGGAGTATTGAACTGATGGCCACCACCACCCGCCAGCGCCCCGCAGCGCTCATCCTGACGCCATCGGCCGAGGCGCGGATCGCCCATCTGATGGCGACGGCCCCAGCCGACGCAATCGGCGTCAAGCTGTCAACCCCGCGGCGTGGCTGCTCGGGGCTGGCCTATTCGGTGGACTATGTCACCGAAGCCGATCCGTTCGACGAGAAGATCGAGACGTCCGGCGGCACTTTCTATGTCGATGGCGGCTCGATTCTCTATCTGATCGGTTCAACAATGGACTGGGTCGAGGACGACTTCACCGCCGGCTTCGTCTTCCAGAACCCCAACGCCAAGGGCAGTTGCGGGTGCGGCGAGAGTTTTACCGTTTGACGTCCCGCCCTGCTCTCCTCGTCATTCCGGCGGAGGCCGGAATCTCAGAAGAATAGCGAGCGCCCCTGCCTCCTGAGATCCCGGCCTCCGCCGGGATGATGACCAGGGGCTGGCAGGAATGGTTGCCACTCAAACCCCCAGCCGCTACTCGCCCGCCATGCTGCCCGCACTCGGCCATATCAACGCCTGGATCTTCGATCTGGACAATACGCTCTACCCGGCGTCGGCAGACCTGTTTGGTCTGATCGACGTACGGATGAACCTGTATATCCAGCGGCTGATGGGACTCGACCATGATGCGGCCCGCGTCGTCCAGAAGACTCTGTTCCGGGAGCATGGCACCACTCTCTCCGGTCTGATGAAGACCCACGACATTGACCCGAGCGACTTCCTGGACTTCGTCCATGATATCGAGATGGATGCGCTCGATGAGGACAGGCGACTGGTCGAGGCGGTCGCGAGACTGCCCGGCCGCAAGCTGATCTTCACCAATGGCGATGCCGACTATGCGGCCCGCGTGCTCGAGCGGCTCGGCCTGTCGAAAAGCTTCGAGGCGATCCACGATATCCACGCCTGCGCTTATCAACCCAAGCCGCATATCGCCTCCTACGAATCGATGGTGGCCAATTTCGGCATCGATCCGACGACCTCGCTGTTCGTCGAGGATATGGCGCGCAACCTCAAACCCGCCAAGGCGATCGGCATGACGACCGTCTGGGTGAACAATGGCTCCGAATTCGGCGATCATGAAGCCGACCGGACCTTCATCGACTATGAGATTCACGATGTCGGCCACTGGCTGCACGCAATAACAGGGGGACCCGAATGAGCGGCGATCTGCAAAACATCATGGAAAAGGCCTGGGACGAACGCGACGGGATCGGCTTCTCGACCATGGGCGAGGTCCGTGACGCGGTCGAGACCGCGCTGCTCGCGCTCGATTCGGGCGAACGCCGGGTCGCCGAGAAGGGCGCCGAAGGATGGACCGTCAACCAGTGGCTCAAAAAGGCGGTGCTGCTCTCGTTCCGCCTCAACGACATGGCATTGATCCCCGGCGGCCCGGGCGGCGCCTGCTGGTGGGACAAGGTGCCTTCGAAATTCGCCGGCTGGGGCGAGGCCGAGTTCCGCGCTGCGGGCTTCCGCGCGGTACCCGGTGCAATCGTGCGGCGCGGTGCGCACATCGCCAAGGGCGCGGTGCTGATGCCGAGCTTCGTCAACCTTGGCGCCTATGTCGGTGAAGGGGCGATGATCGACACCTGGGCGACGGTCGGCAGCTGCGCCCAGATCGGCAAGAACGTCCATATCTCGGGCGGTGCCGGCATCGGCGGCGTGCTCGAGCCGCTCCAGGCCAATCCGGTGGTGATCGAGGACGACTGTTTCATCGGCGCCCGCTCGGAGGTCGCCGAAGGCGTCATCGTCGAGCAGGGCTCGGTGCTGTCGATGGGTGTCTATATCGGTGCGTCGACCAAGATCGTCGACCGCGCCTCGGGCGAAATCTTCATGGGCCGGGTGCCGAGCTATTCGGTCGTCGTCCCAGGCACTCTGCCGGGCAAGGACGGCGGCCCCGGTCTCTATTGCGCGGTGATCGTCAAGCGCGTCGACGCGCAGACCCGCTCGAAGACCGGCATCAACGAGCTGCTCAGGGATTGAACCTTCACCCCCCTTCATGTCAGCGCAGGCTGGCCTGAAGGGGGGCAGGGACGGCGGGACGGTCTCGCACCACTTCCGAGATTCCAGCTTTCGCTGGAATGACGCAAATGGGTTGGATAAGCCTCCCTCGGGGCGCCTCCTGCCCTTCCCTCCTGGCGGGCGCACAGAAGCGATGGATTTCGGGCAGCTAGTGACGGACATCGGCCCCTGGGCCATCGCCCTCGGCTCCGGCTTCGAGGGCGAAACCGCGGCGATCGCCGGCGGGGTGATGGCGCATCGCGACATCTTCCCGATCTGGGCGGCCTGGCTGGCCTGCGCTTTCGGCGCTTTCGTGGCAGACGAGATGTTCTTCCAGATCGGCCGTCGTTTCCGCGACCGGCCGTTCGTCACCAAAGCGCGACAGAAGCCCGCCTTTGCCCGCGCGGTGGCCTTCATCGAACGCTACCCCAATGCCTATATCCTGATTTTTCGCTTCCTCTACGGGCTGCGCACGGTCAGCCCGATCGCGATGGGGCTGACCAGT
>CANJRZ010000226.1 GCA_947476735.1 Sphingomonadaceae bacterium | reverse complement strand
CGCCTGCCTCAGGGCCAAGCTCGCACCGGGCGGGCGGATACTGGTGACGGTGCCCGGCAGCCCCTGGATGTGGAGCGCGCATGATGTCGCCCACCATCACCAGCGGCGCTACACCACCGCGCAGCTCAAACGGGTGTTTCGCGAAGCCGGTCTCAGGCCCCGCTTCTGGACACATTTCAACAGCCTGCTCTTCCCGTTGATCGCAGTGGTGCGACTGGGCGGCAAACTGCTCGGCCGCGAGAGCGCCGACGACAATATGCCGTCCGCGCCGGTCAACGCCGCGTTGAAGGCGATTTTCGGCGCCGAGCGTCACTGGGTGGCGAGCGTGCCTGTCCCCTTCGGGGTATCCATGGCGATGGTGGCCGAACCCACGATCCGGTAAAGCGCGCCAAGCTCGCCGCCGTTCCAGATCATCTTCAGGGTCGGATCATTGGCCGGCCAATGATCGGCCGGGGTGTTGATCAGCCACAGATAGTCAAAGGCGGCGCGCGGGAAGAGCGCGACCGAGCTTTCGATCGACCGTGCGCGCGGGGCGCGGCAACGGCGCGGCCGCATTACCTGGGTGGGATCCTCGGCATAGCCCTTGGCGGGGGCATATTTTATGCTGAGCAGTTGCGCGCCCGGCATCGTCCACTGACCGTTGACGAAGGCCTCGCGCCGGACGATCGCCATCGCGCCAAGATGCTCGAGGCGGGGCGATTCCCAGCGCGACAGGCATGGCAGGTTGACCAGTGCGAACACCCGGCTGCCATGTTCGACATGATCGAGTGCAGCCAGTTGTCCCTCCTGGAAGTCGGCAAAAACGGCAAAACGCTCGGTCGTCTGATAGACGCGTACGCCGAATATGATCAGCGCCAGCGCCGCGATCATGTTGAGCGCGATCCGGTTGGTGGAGCGCGGTACGAGACCGATCACCCCGATCGCGATCACATAAGGTGCCAGGCGCATGTCGGCATAGGCCGAACCGATCACGATCCGCGGCATCAGCACATAGGCGATGATCAGCACCAGCGTCGCAACGCCGAGCGTGCGGCGCATGTCGATGCGATATTGGCGCCAGCCGATCGTCGTCAGGCCGAACATGACCATCAGCATCAGCACTGCGACCAGCCGGATGTCGAAATCCATCCAGTGGCCGCGCAGCGACGAAATCAGATAGACATATTTGGCAACCCAGTTGAACCAGTCGAGCGTCTTGCCAGCGACATCGCCCGACCGCCACAACACCATCAGCAACATCGGCGGCGCGAGCGGCAGGCAGTGGAACGCACCACGCCACAGCGCTTCGAAAGTGCCGCGGCCTTCGACATCGCGCATCCGCACGATTTCGGCGGCGAAAGCGAGCAGGCCGAGCACGCCCCAGGCAAAGCCGTGCGCAAGCCAGATCAGGCCGCCGATCGGGACGAACAGGGCCGCGCGCAGCCGGATGCGGTTCAGCCGCGCCAGCCAGAGCCAGAGCGCAAAGGCATTCAGCGCCAGCGCCATCGCGAAGACATAGTTGATGAAGCCCCACTGAAAGGGCCAGCAATAGGCGAAGGGCGCGACCAGCCCGGCGGTTGCGGGCAATCGGCCATGCACTTCGCGCGCGACCAGGAGCAGGCCGGTGATGGTGAGCGGCGGCACCATCATGACGATCAGCTTTATGCCGAGCTCAAGCCCGAAGATCTTTGCGAAGGGAATGATCAGCAGGTCGACGCCGAGATTGCCCATCAGCGCCCAGCGGAAGCTGAAATAGTCGGTCAGCAGTGGCGAAGAAGGATCGGCAAGCTCGACACGGTACCGCCCCATATGTCCCATCAGATCGATCAGGGGCGGCACCGCCGGGTAGAGCAGCGGAATGACCGAGACGATCGCCAGGAAGGCGATGTACCAGGGCTTCGTCCACCAGCCGGACGGTGGCGTTATGGGCGGGGTGGACCGGAACATCGGCTTTCGGCCTTATTTCGGGCGGCGGACGACGGCAAGTGCCCTAGCAATGGGGCAAAGCGTAGACGATGCGGCTATTGCCGTCGGGAAAGGTCTCGCGCTTGATTTTCCGGGCGCCGAGCTTTGCGACCAGGCGATGCGCCGGCTCGTTCGCATCGTCGATATGAGTCTGGACGAGCGGCCAGCCGAGCGTTTCATGGCCGAAGCGGATCGCCGCCCGCGACGCTTCCATCGCAAAACCGTAGCGACGCGCCGGAGGAATGATCCACCAGGTCAGCTCGGAACGCGGCCAGCCGCCCGGCCACCAGAGGCCGCAGCCGCCGATCATCTGGCCGCCCACCTTTTCTTCAACCGCCCAGCGCCCATAGCCGCGCAGCACCCAATGGCCGAGGTCGCCCGCCAGCATGCGCCAGGCGTGCCCATCCTCGAGCGGCCCGCCGTAGAAGTGCGATGCTTCGGCATCGGCGAAGAATTCCCGGTACACAGGGAAATCCTTCTCGCTCGGTGCACGCAGCAGAAGGCGATCGGTTTCGAGGGTAGGAATGGTGAGCATGCACCGTCGGTAGGCGCGCGGCGCGCCCGGGGCAATGGCCGCCTTGGGTTTCTCCACAGGGCGGCGACCAGAGCGGGGCTCGATCAGATCGAGTCGGCCACCACTCTCATTGTGCTTTGTTTTCCGCATTTTCCGATCCGCCAGGTGATTCCGCCTGACTAGAAAATACTTTAGCGCACCCGTCGCCACATCCGCAGATCGCTGCCGACGAGCGGCACCGGCTCCAGCCAGGCCGGCACATCATCCCTGAGCAGATGCGCCATCAGGCCGTCAGGCGCGGCCTTGGTGTAGATTTCCGCTTCGTTGCCCGCCGGATCGATCAACAGATAGTCGATGCCGCGGCGCGCCATGATGGCATGCGCGACCTGCGGCGGGCCGATGAAGGCGGATATCACCCGGCCGATGGCGGCCTGGTCGCGGTGATGGCCACTGCCTGCATAGCTGTGCGGCGTCAGCACGAGAAGGCGGGGGGTGATGTCGAGGCCGGTCAGGATCGTGGCGCGGGGCAGCCTGGCGAGTGCGCCGAAACGGTCGCAGGGCGGCAGACAGGCCGGGATCTTCTCCGCCGTGTCCGGGGATTGGAAGGCCGTGCCGGCGGCGAGATCGAGCGTCACCATCGCGCCGACCGGCGACAGCGCGAAGATCGCCGCCGCGGTGGCAGGGATCCGGGCAAGCGCCAGCTTCCACTGCCCGATCCGATCGAGCAGACGGGCGAGGAGCGCACCGGCGCCGGCCAGCGCAATTCCATGGGCAAAACCCCCGGCGCGCTGGACCAGCAGCGAAACCGCATAGGCGGCCATCATCAAGCCCGCCAATGCCAGCCAGTTGCGTCGCGCCGCTTCGCTCGCTGCCTGTCTCCGGGCCAGCAGCGCTCCGAAGATTCCGATCGGCGGGAAGCCGATCAGCAACGTCGCATTGTTCAGCGGCTGCCGCCAGATCGGCAGGCCTTCGACGACATTCTCATACCAGTAGGTCCGCACCAGCGGATCAAGCGTGGCGAAGGGCCCGCGCAGACAGACCGGCGCCGTTGCGGCGAGCAGCGCGACGCCGACGCCCCCCGCGACCAGCAGCAGCGCCAGTCGCATGGCCCGTCCGCGCCGCGCCGCCGCGTTGCTCCCCAGTGCGGCAAGGGCCGGGGCGAGCGCGAGTGGCCCGAACCAGGCGGGGCTCACCGCATCACACCAGGGTTCACCATAAGCGCCGGATCCGTGAAAAGCGGCGAACAGCATGACCCCGGCCATCGCGAGCGCCCCGGCAAAGCCGCGAAATCGGTGCGTGGCGCCATGGGCTTCGCCCTCGACGACGAAGCGGAACGCGAGCAGCGTGGCCATCGCCGCCACCATTGGCAGGCCTTCGAGCGAGATCGCCAGCCACAGTGCAGCGCAGATGCCGGCAGTGATGCCGCCGCGTCGCGGTGCCGGATCGAAGCAGGCGCCGACCGCGAACAGACCAAGCATCGTCTGCCAGCCATGATGATCGATCCTGAGCGGCATGACATGAAAGAGAAGGAAGGGAGTCGTCGCCGCCAGCATCACCGCGATCAGCGCCGCGCGGCGGCCTGCGACGCGAGCGCCGATCAGCGCCACCGCGACCATCGATCCCGCGAGCGTGACCAGCGGCACGACGGCGGCGGTCACCCGTTCGGCAAGGGCGGCACCCAGCACCGGCTTGAGCAGGAGGATGAGCCCGGCAAGCGGAAGATCGACGATCCGCGACCAGTGCATCGCCACGCCATGGGGCGGATCGATACGATATTGGGTGACGTCGAAGAAGCTCTGCCCGGCAAGCCAGTCGCGCACCTGCTGGAGCCGCAGATAATCGTCGGCGTCGAGCATCTCGAGATGGACGATGTGCATCCAGGAGATGGTCAGGAGGATCGCGCTGGCGAGCAGCCACGCCGCGAGAACGCCGAGGCGGAGGCGGGTGGCAGAGAGGGTATCCGACATTGCGTTCACCCTCCGCTTAGTCCCCCCTCCCTTGAAGGGAGGGGAGTATTATTAGGCCGCCCGCTTATCAGCGTCCACGATCCGCGTCGGCACCTGTCGTTCGGACTTGAGCGCCGCCGCGACACCCGCATCGTCGCCCTCATTGCCGGTTTCATGATATTCGGCATCTTCGTTGACCTGCCAGACGTCGTGGCGGCGAGCGCCGGCGGCGATGTTCCGCGCGGTGAGCATCGCGGTCATCATCGCATGGTCCTGGTTGTTGTAACGGTGCATGCCGTTGCGGCCGACAAAGTGGAGCGTCGGATAGCGCGTTTCGAGGTCTGCGCGCACCGCGGCGACATTGGCGGCATAGCCGTCGTCATAGACCGGATAGGCCTTTTCCTGCCGCACCACGGTGCCGCCAACGACCTGCGCCGGATCGCACAGGCCGAGCTGCGCCAGCTCGCTCGTCGCGAGGCTGACCAGATCCTCGTCGGACGAGGACCAGAGCCCGTCGCCTTCAAAGCAGAAATATTCGAGACCGACACAGGCGAGCTCGGGATCGGGCACCATCTCGGGCGACCAGCTCCGGAAATTCTGGATCCTGCCAACCTGGACCTTGTCGTCATGGATGTAGATCCAGTTGTCGGGAAACAGGTCTTCCGACCGGATCATCAATGCGACGGTCAGGAAGTCGCGATAGGAGAGCGCCATCGCCCTGGGCAGGCTGGCGGGGACCGGATGGACCCGTGCGGCGAGTTCGCGCATCGGCGCCGAGCTGATCACATGATCGGCGGTGAGCATGGTCAGCCGTCCATCCGCACGCACCGCGGCGACCCGCCAGAATCCGCCGGTCGTGTCCCAGCTGAGCTGGTGGAGCTTGTGCCCCATCAGGATGCTGTTGCCCTGCTCGATGATGCGGTCGCGCGCGGCATCCCACATCATGCCCGGGCCTTTGCGCGGATAGCGGAAATTCTCGAGCAGCGTCTTCGCTTCCATCCCGTCATTCGGGCGCTTGTTGAGCCCGAGCGAGCGCCTGATCCCGTCGAGTACCGCCTTGCCGAGGCTGAGGCCCTTGATGCGCTGAGCGGCCCAGTCGGCCGACATCTCGCTGCACGGCATGCCCCAGACCTTCTCGCTGTAGGTCTTGAAGAAGATGCCGTAGAGCCGCGCGCCGAACGCATTGGTCACCCATTGCTCGAAGCTTTTCACCTCCTTGTGGGGGAAGAGCTTCCAGCGGAAGAAACTCGCCATGCACAGCGCAGAACGCAGCAGGCCGAGATTCCATAGCGCCTCGAAAGCACGCAGCGGATAGGAATAGAATTTGCCGCGATAATAGATGCGGCTCATCCGCGGCCGCTCGATAAAGTCATCGGGCAACAGCTCGTTCCAGAGATCGACAACCTCGCGCGACTTGGAAAAGAAGCGGTGCCCGCCGATATCGAAGCGGAAGCCCTGATGCTCGACGGTGCGGCTGATCCCGCCGACCTGGTGCGGGTCCTTTTCGACCAGCGTGACCGAGAAGCCCTGTTTCCCGAGCATATAGCCCGCCGTCAGCCCCGCCGGCCCCGCGCCTATGATCGCCACGTCGACATGATGGGTGGCGCGCGCCATGCAGTTTTCCCCAGAATCCTTTGCGCGGGGAGCATTGGGGGGAAATGGTTAGGAGATGGTTAACAAGCGGCGGCAAGGACATGGAGAAAACCGCCTGACAAGCGGGCAAGATGCGGTTTTCGGGGTGGCGCCGGGACGTGGCGGATTAACCCGGGTCCATCATCCCGACGAAAGCCGGCAACGCCCTTCCCTTCCTCCGGCTCTCCCGGCTAACGCGACACGGCAATGAGATCCCGGTTTCCGCCGGGAAGACGAAGGGAGGGGCAGAGGGATGAAACTCGGCAAGATCGGCGTATGGGCGATGCTCGACAAGCTCAGTTCGGCCGAAACCGCAGCGCTCGCCAAAAGTCTCGACGACTGGGGCTATTCCGCCCTCTGGCAGGCCGAGGGGTTCGGCCGCGACGTGATGGTCGAGTCGGGCTGGCTGATCGCCCACAGCAGCAAGCTGATCGCCGCCTCGGGCATCGCCAATATCTATGCGCGCGATGCGGTCTGCACCAAGGGCGCGCAACTTGCCCTGGCCGAGCAGGCCCCCGGGCGGTTCCTGCTCGGCCTTGGCGTCTCGCACGGCATGGTCGTCGAGTGGCGGGGCCACAGCTACCAGAAACCGATCGAAGCGATGCGTGCCTATCTGACCGCGATGCGCGAGTGGAGCTACCAGGCGCCCGCCCCCGCCGAAAATCCGCCGACGGTCATCGCAGCGCTGGGACCGAGGATGCTCGAACTCGCCGCGTCCCATGCCGATGGCGCCCACCCCTATAATGTCACCCCCGAGCACACGGCGCAGGCGCGCGCGATCATGGGTCCGGACAAGCTGCTCTGCGTCGAGCAGAAGGTGATTCTCTCGACCGACCCCGCCAGAGCGCGCGCCACCGCGCAGCAGGTCATGGCGCATTATCTGCAACTGCCCAATTAT
>CANJRZ010000225.1 GCA_947476735.1 Sphingomonadaceae bacterium | reverse complement strand
CGGATTGCCGGGGGGAAGATCATGGGACCAGGCGAGCCCGAGCCGGCTGACCGTGTCCCGGTCGATCTCGCCGAGCGGGCTATAATGCTGCTCGCCATAGGTCCGGCCGAAACCGGGCCAGTCGTCGCCGGTACTGCTGTCGAGATGGGGGTCGAGCACCGGAGCCCGCGCTGCCGCCAGCAGCAGGACGAGCGACATGGCCAGAAAGGCGAGGCGGCGGAATAATGTCATCCGCGCGGTGCCATATATGCCGATAGCTTAGGTCGCAACCTGCGGTCAGGCAGGATTATATTGATGCAGGAAGGCCTCGAGCTCCTGGAAATACCGGAAGCGATCCGTTTCGCGCGAAAGCCAGGCATCGGCCTGCGGCAGCTCGACGAACCGGTAGGCCTTGCCCGCCTTCTTCAACGCCTCGGCGAGCGACCGGGACTGGTCGACCGGGACCGGCGCGGGCAGCCCGCCATGGACGAGGAGCAGCGGCGTCGTGAAGTCCGCAGCGTGCCGAATGGGCGCCCCCACATCGCCTTTCGCATCGGTACGTTCCTGCTTTCCGGCATTCCGCACAGTCCAGAGTTGGTCGCCCAGATCGGAGATCCCATTCAGGCTCACGGCGCAGCGATAGACTCCTTTGTCACGCACGGCGGCCGTGATCGCCATGAAGCCGCCAAAGCCCCGCCCTACAATGCAAACACGCTTGCGATCGATAATTCCTCCATCGGCAAGATTCTCGATCGCATCGATGAGGTCGTCCTGCATCGCCCGGCCGAACTGGTTGAGACCCTTGTCGGCGAAAGCGGCTCCGAACCCGGATGAGCCACGATAATTGGGTCGGACCACCGCATATCCCCGATCCGCGAGGAAATTGGCGGTGGAATCCCAGCCGAGCGAATCCTGGACGGCGGGTCCCCCATGAGGAAGCACGACCAGCGGCAGTCCATGTGCCGGCCGATCGAGCGGCACCGTGAGCACCGCCGAGATTTGCAGCCCGTCCCGGGCCATGTAGCGGACCATCCGGCTCGATCCGACTCGCTTGGCGCCCAGCATGGTATTGCTGGGCGACAATAGCTTGAGTCGACCCTCACCGGTTTCAAAGAGATAATAGGCGCCCGCCTGATCGGGGTCGGCGACATGCACGACGAATGCCTTCAAGTCCCGCGTCCATGAGGTGATATGGGCATTGCCGATACCGGTTGCACGATCGAGGTCGGCCTGGACATGGGCGAAAGCGGGGTCGATCCACTGGGTCTGCCTGCGATCCGCCACCCAGCGGTATCCCGCCGCTCCGTCGCCCCCGACATTGCTCGTGATCGAGCGAACATCATAGCCCGGCGCCGCGAACAGCCGCTCGCCGAACTTCTGCCGGCGAAGGTCGTAACGATAGACCGAGCGGAAACCTTCATGCCGGCTTAGCACCAGCGACAGCCCCGGCTCCGGCAGGAGCACATGTGGAACCGTGAGGTCATCATTCTCGTCATCCTTCAAGTCGATCTTGTCGACGGTTGCGAAGGGCTCGTCCGCGCGGTCCCGGTAGATCAGCCTGGCATAGCCGCCGCCCGCGCCGATGCCCAAGCGCACCACGCCACTAACATCTGCGAGATAGCGCCGGATGCCTTTCCGGGCTGGGACGATTGTCTTGTGGGCTCCGGTGGCGAGGTCGACCTCGTCGACGCTGGGCCCGTAGCCGTTCAATCCGATCGCCCAATCTGTCATCAGGATGCGTACCGAACCGTCCTTCGCGGTCCAGACGACCCCGCCCCCGTTGCGGGCGGTCGCTTCGCGGGTGAGCTGCGTCACCGCCATGGTCGCGCGGGATATGGCGAACAGGCGGGTGACCGAAACACCCTGGCCGTCGCGCGTCAGCATGGCGCGTGCACGGACCACCAGCCAATCCTCATTGACCCAGAACAGATCCTCCGGGGTGAGCTCGGTGAAGGGGATGGCAATGCTTTTGGGACCGTCGTCGGCGACGGGCGTGATCAACACATAATCTTTGTCGCTGTGCGTTGAGATCGCGGCGACATAGCCTCCAGCCGGCGAGATGGTCGGGCTGACATATGCTGAGGGAGCGGTGAAGGCCTCGATCGGCTCGCGGGCGGCCACTCGTGCCGCAGCGGCTGACATCAATATGACCAGCAGGATTCTCACGCGCATCGTCAGTCCCCCCTTTGCCGATCTTCTCCCGTAGCTGCGGCTAGAGCAAGCCTGTGACGCCACCATTTCGGACCATTATGTGGCCCGCTTCAATCGTACCAGCGCCGCGTCGAGCGCCGAGAGGAAGCGCGAGCGGTCGGCCTTCGCAAAGGGCGCGGGGCCACCGATCCCGCCTGCGGTCGGGGCCGCGCGCAGATCGGCCATGATCGCGCGGGTGGCGACCGCCGATCCGATCGAATTGGCGGTGAACGGCTTGCCGCTGTTCGAGATCACCGTCGCCCCCGCCTTGATACAGCGGTCGGCCAGCAGGATATCGGCGGTGATCACCACGGTGGCCGGTCCGCTCGCCTCGGCAATCCAGTCGTCGGCGGCGTCGAAGCCGGCGCCGACCACCACCTTGTCGATCAGCGGGTGCGCAGGGATCCGCAGATGCTGGTTGCTGACCAGTGTGACCGGCACTTCGAGCCGCCAGGCCACCTTGTAGATTTCCTCCTTCACCGGACAGGCGTCGGCGTCGACGAGGATCCGGAAGGCGGTGCCCATTGCTAAGCCGATGTCGTCTTGGACGACATCGTCACACGTCCAGATTCGCCACGCTCAGCGCATTTTCCTGGATGAACTCGCGGCGCGGTTCGACCACATCGCCCATCAGCCGGGTGAAGATCTCGTCGGCCACATCGGCCTGCTGGATTTCAACCTGGAGCATCGCCCGGTTGGAAGGGTCGAGCGTGGTCTGCCAGAGCTGTTCGGCGTTCATTTCGCCGAGGCCCTTGTAGCGCGAAACCGACATGCCCTTGCGTCCTGCGGCCAGGATGGCTTCGAGCAGGTCGGAGGGCTGGTGGATCGCGGTGCCACGAGTGTCGGTAACCGCCTCCTCCTCATCGCCCTCGGCAGCTTCGGCCGCGGCGGCGAGGGCTGCGCCCTTCTGTGAGACGAGGCGCGCACTCTGGCGATAGCTGTCGGCCTGTTCGGCGGCGAGCGCGTGGAGTTTGCGCGCTTCGGCCGAGCGGATGAAGGTGGGCTCAATCAGGTGGACGTCGGTCACCCCGCGCCACAGCCGGCGCAGATCATAGCCACCATCGGCCGCGAGATCGCCCGACCAGACGGCTTCGGGATCGATCCGTCCCATCCATTCGGCTGCGGCCCTGGCCGATGCGCGGTGGCCCGCGTCGCCGGCCCGGGGATCGAGCGCCCCGGTCAGCGCCAGCGCCTCGACCAGCCGCGCATCGTAGCGCTTGGGGACGAACCGCATCAGCGAGCGCATCCGCCGCGCATGTTCGACCAGCTGGCGCAGATCCTCGCCCGACCGCGCGCCGCCGACCGTCTCGAGCAGCATCAGGCCGAGCCCGGCCGTCACGAGATATTCGTCGAGCGCGGCATCGTCCTTGAGATAGACCTCCGAGCGGCCTTTCGCGACCTTATAGAGCGGCGGCTGGGCGATATAGAGATGGCCGCCCTCGATGATCGGCTTCATGTGCCGGTAGAAGAAGGTCAGCAACAGGGTCCGGATATGCGCGCCGTCGACATCGGCGTCGGTCATGATCACGATCTTGTGGTAGCGCAGCTTCTCGAGGTTGAAATCGTCGCGGCCGATGCCGGTGCCCATCGCCTGGATCAGCGTGCCGACCTCCTTCGACGAGAGCATGCGATCGAAGCGGGCGCGCTCGACGTTGAGGATCTTGCCCTTCAGCGGCAGAATCGCCTGGTAGACGCGGTCGCGGCCCTGCTTGGCCGAGCCGCCGGCCGAGTCACCCTCGACGAGAAACAGTTCGCACTTGGCAGGATCGCGCTCCTGGCAGTCGGCCAGCTTGCCGGGCAGCGAGGCGATGTCCATCACCCCCTTGCGCCGGGTCAGTTCGCGCGCCTTGCGGGCGGCCTCGCGCGCCGCGGCGGCGTCGATCACCTTCTGGATGATTGACCGGGCATGCGCGGGATTCTCCTCGAGCCATTCGGCGAGCTTGTCGGCCATCAGGCTTTCGAGCGGCTGGCGGACTTCGGAGGAGACCAGCTTGTCCTTGGTCTGCGACGAGAATTTCGGGTCGGGCAGCTTGACCGAGACGATCGCGGTGAGCCCCTCGCGCATGTCGTCGCCGGTAAGGCTGACCTTCTCCTTCTTCAGCGCGCCCGATTTCTCGGCATAATTGTTGAGCGTGCGGGTCAGCGCCGCGCGGAAGGCGGCGAGATGGGTGCCGCCGTCGCGCTGCGGGATATTGTTGGTGAAGCAGAGGACCTGCTCATAATAGCTGTCATTCCATTCGAGTGCGACGTCGATGCCGACATCGTCGCGCTGGCCGTTGATCGCCACCGGATCGGGCATCAGTGCGACCTTGGTGCGATCGAGATAGCGGACGAAGGCGGCGATCCCGCCCTCATAGAACAGCTCGACCTCCTTATGCTCGGCGTGGCGCTCGTCGCGCAGGAACAGGCGCACCCCCGAATTGAGGAAAGCGAGCTCGCGGTAGCGGTGCTCGAGCTTGTCGAAGTCGAATTCGAGGATCTTGAAGGTGGTGGCCGATGGCAGGAAGGTGACCCGCGTGCCCTTCTTGCCGTTCGCGGGTCCGACAATTTTGAGCGGCGCCACCGCGTCGCCACGGCTGAACTGCATGTAATGTTCTTCGCCGTCGCGCCAGATCGTCAGATCGAGCACGTCGGAGAGCGCGTTGACCACTGACACGCCGACCCCGTGCAGGCCACCCGAGACCTTATAGGCGTTGGCGTCGTTGGTGTTGTCGAACTTCCCGCCCGCGTGGAGCTGGGTCATGATCACTTCGGCGGCGGAAACGCCTTCTTCGGCATGGATTCCGGTCGGAATGCCGCGGCCATTATCCTCGACCGAGACCGATCCGTCGGGATTGAGCGTGATGATGATCCGGTCGCAATGGCCGGCCAGCGCTTCGTCGATCGCGTTGTCGGAAACTTCGAACACCATGTGGTGGAGACCCGAGCCATCGTCGGTGTCGCCGATATACATGCCGGGCCGTTTGCGCACCGCATCGAGGCCCTTGAGAACCTTGATCGAGTCCGCGCCATACTCATTTGCGTTCGGGGTATTTTCGGTTTCGTTCGTCATATCGATTCTATAGCGGCGACTGTCACAAAAGCCAAAAAAAATGGCGAGTCATCCTGACCTAATCCACAGCTTGCTCGCGGTGGTCCATCACGCCTGCGCCGGGGTGACGCGAAGGGAAAGGGGATGCTACATCCGCCGGCATGAAAGCCATCATCATCCGCGAATGGACCGATCCGCAGCTTTTCCCCGTCGAGGAGACCGAGGAGCCTGAGCCCGGCCCCGGCGAGGTCCGCATTGCCGTCCACTGCGTCGGCGTGAGTTTCGGCGAGACGCTGATTTCGACCGGCAAATATCAGGTGCGTCCGGCGCTGCCCTTCGTCCCCGGCGCCGAAAGCGCGGGGGTGATCGACAAGGTCGGGCCTTGCGTCACCGAATATCGGGTTGGCGACCGGGTCGCGCCGATGGGCTTTGTCGGCAAGTCGCGCGAAAGCCAGCGCATCCTGGGTGGCTGCCGCGAGAAGCTGGTGGCGCCGGTGGCGAACGTCACCCGCGTCCCCGAGGGTCTGAGCCTCGAATTGGCCTGTCTGTTTCGCTCGAACGCCGAAACCGCGATCTACTCGCTCCAGCTCGCCCATCTGAAAGCCGGCGAGACGCTGCTCGTCCTCGGCGCGGGTGGCGGCACCGCTTCGGCGGCGGTCGCGCTCGGCAAATATATGGGCGCGCGGGTGATCGCTTCCGCTTCGTCCGAAGCCAAGCGCAAGATCGCGCTCGACGCGGGTGCCGACGTGGCGATCGACAGCGGTGCGGCGGACTGGCGTGCGCAGGTCGAAGCCGGCGGCAAGGTCGATGTCATCTATGATCCGAACGGTGGCGACATGTCCGAACGCGCTTTCCGTACGCTCGGCTATGGCGGCCGCCATCTCGTCGTCGGCTTCGCGGCCGGAACGATCCCGAAGCTGCCGCTCAACCTCACCCTGATGAAGAGTGCCTCGGTGATCGGCGCCAATCTCCTCAACGCCTATGAGGAGGAGCCCGAGCGCTGCCGCGAAAACGGCCGGATCGTCCTCGAACTGCTCGCGGCGGGCAAGCTGCCCGAGCCGGTGATCGCCCAACGCTACCCGCTCGAACAGGCTGCCCAGGCCTATGCCGAGGTGGCGGCGGGCAAGATCGCCGGGCGGGTGCTGATCATGTGCGGGGGGACAAACACGCGCTGAGGTTAAGCTTGCTTGGCGAGAAAATCGATAATTCTCCTTCGTCATTCCTGCGCAGGCAGGAATCCATATCTCTTTCCTCGTCAGTTGCCAGTTCGTGACGAGCTGAACGCACTCTTCGCTGGTGTGACAAAAATCGGGTAAGTGGCGCTTGAAGTAGGAACGGCCCCAGCCCTATCCCCTCACCATGCGCGAACGTCCCTCATCCCGCATATTGCTGCTCGACGCCGAGCACCGACTCCTCCTGTTCCGCTTCGATTTCGCCCATGGATCGTTCGACGGGCGCATCTTCTGGTGCACGCCGGGCGGCGGGGTTGATCCGGGCGAGAGCTTCGCGGCTGCCGCCTGCCGCGAGCTGCACGAGGAGACCGGGCTGCGGATCGACCATCCCGGCCCCGAGGTCGCGCGGCGGCGCTATGGCTACACGCTCGCGAATGGCGAGAAGATGTGGTCCGACGACCGCTATTTCCTCCATCGCGTCGACGGATTGACGATCTGCGACAGCAACTGGTCGGATTATGAGCGCCAGTCGATCACCGAGCATCGCTGGTGGAGCCAGGAGGAACTGGCGGCCTGTCCCGACCGGCTCTGGCCGGG
>CANJRZ010000224.1 GCA_947476735.1 Sphingomonadaceae bacterium | reverse complement strand
CTGCGAGCCTGGCATGTTGGCGCGGTCGCGGCGGTAGAGGCATTTGACTGACGCGGCGCCCTGGCGGACGGCCGTGCGGACACAATCCATCGCCGTGTCACCACCGCCAATCACGACGACATGCTTGCCACGGGCGTCGAGCGAGCCGCTATCAAACGCGGGCACCGGGTCACCAAAGCCCTTGCGGTTAGAAGCGGTCAGGTAGTCGATCGCTTCAACAACTCCATCGGCACCTATGCCGGGCGCCTTGATTGCACGAGGCCTGTAAACACCGGTTGCGATCAGGATGGCGTCATGGCGCAGGCGGAGCGACGCGAGCGACGCGTCGCGACCGACCTCGAAACCCTGATGGAAGACGATGTCGGCATCCATGAGTCGCTGAACCCGGCGCATGACGATCGACTTTTCGAGCTTGAAGCCGGGTATGCCATAGGTAAGCAGCCCGCCGGCGCGGTCGTGCCGGTCGTAGACATGGACTTCATAACCACGTGCGCGCATCAGCTCTGCGGTTGTTAGCCCGGCGGGGCCCGCGCCAATCACGCCGACCGACTGGCCCCTCGCTGGCCCCACCCTGACCGGTTCGACCCAGCCCCGCTCCCAGGCGGTGTCGGTGATATATTTCTCAACCGAACCGATGGTGACGGCGCCATGACCTGAGAATTCGATCACGCAATTGCCTTCGCACAGCCGGTCCTGGGGGCAGATACGACCGCAGATCTCGGGCATGGTCGAGGTCGCGTTGGACAGTTCATAGGCCTCGCGCAGGCGGCCTTCGGTCGTCAGCCGCAGCCAGTCCGGGATGTGGTTTTGGAGCGGACAATGGGTGGTACAATAGGGCACGCCACATTGTGAGCAGCGTGAAGCCTGCTCCTCAGCGCTGGCATCGGCAAAGAGCGGCGATATCTCCGCGAAATCGCCAACACGCACCTCAGCAGACCGCTTTTCCGGGAATGCCTGCCCCACCCCCACGAATTTGAGCATCGGATCGTCGGCCATCGAACCCCCCGCGACCGGAACCTCCCCGCCGGAAGCGCTATGCTTCCGCCGTTCCGAAACCGGCTCTCCTTAAAAAACTGAGCCCCATTTGTTCGCCGTACACTGGCTTAGCGGACCGGACTCGACCCGCTGGTTCAGGACCTGACCAGGCTATTCTCATGGAAATAGGGCAGAGTCACGTGCAAAACACATAATAAGTCAGTTTATATGACCTATTATGTGTGGACATCTGCTTGATGCACCAGGCGCGGTGTCATCACTTGATTTTTTATGTCCGTATCGGACCTATTTTGTCAAAAGCCAGATCAAGGCCGCCCCGCCCGCCACGATGCGGTACCAGGCGAAGGGCGCAAATCCATGCCGCGTCACGACCGCGAGAAACCATTTGATAACGAACATCGCGACAATAAACGACACGATAAAGCCAATGGCGATCGCCGTGGCCTGAGCATTGCCGAGCTCGTGGCGAGCCTTCCACAACGCCAGCGTCGTCGCTCCCATCATAGTTGGGATCGCCAGAAAGAAGCTATATTCAGCCGCAACCCGCCGTTCGACGCCGAGGGTCAGCGCCCCCATGATCGTCGCCCCAGAGCGGCTGACACCGGGGATCATCGACAGACACTGGATGACACCGATGCCAAACGCCGTCCTGACCGGCATGGCCTCCACGCTGTCGCATGTCGGCTCGCGCATCCTGCGTTCGATCAGCAGGATCGCGACGCCTCCTACGATCAGCGCGACCGCAACGATAATCGGCGTGTTGAGCATCGCCTTGATCGCGCCATAAGCAAGCGCGCCGACCACCGCCGAGGGCAGAAAGCCGATCAGTACATTGCGGGTAAAGCGGATGGCATCGGGGTCACGCCGGGCAAGCCCCTTCAGCACGTCGAGGAAGACCCGACGATAGAGCACCACTACCGCAAGGATTGCGCCGAGCTGGATGACAATGTCGAAGGTCTCGGTGCCTTGCGGTACCTGCATGATCTCGCCGGCAAGGATAAGATGGCCGGTCGACGAGACCGGGATGAACTCGGTCAACCCCTCGACGATGCCGAGGAGGAGGATCGACAACAACGACATTTCCATGAGGATCAGGCGACCGGTTTACTGGTCACGGCGAAGCGGCCGTGCGGACGATACTGCACCAGCCAGGCCGGCGCGACCGCCTCCATTGGAGTGGCTGTGATCCCGAAGGCATCAAGCCCCTTGGAGCCCGGCGAAACGATATTGTCGGACTGGAGCATCAGCCACTGGTCGCGGGTGATAGGCGCTCCCGGCAGCATACCCGCGACCGTCGCGATGATCGCTCCGGCAAAATCGGGGATCGCCACGAACGTCGGCGCGCGACCGGTTGTCTTTGCCAGCCATTCATTGAGTCCCAGCATTGTCACCACTTCGGGACCGCCGAGTTCGAAGGTCTTGCCGGCATATGCCCCGGGCCCAATCGCCGCTGCAGCGATCGCGCGCGCGACATCCGCTACCCAGACAGGCTGGAATTTCACCGTCCCGCGCAGAACCGGCACGAACGGCGCTGTCAGCATCGCAGCGAAACGGTTGAGGAACCCGTCTTCCTGACCGAAGATGATTGACGGACGCAGGATCGTGGCCTCGGGAAAAATATCGCGCACCGCTGCCTCGCCCTCGCCTTTTGTGCGCCCATAGGCAGAAGGTGAGTCAGGGTCGGCGCCAATTGCCGAAACATGAACGAGAGCATTGGCACCGGCAGCACGGGCCGCACTGGCGACATTCGCCGCTCCCCGCCTCTGGATCGCGTCAAAGTCTCCCTTCAGGATCCCGACCAGGTTGATGACCGCATGGGCGCCATCGCAGGCAAGAGCGAGGCTGGCCGGATGGGTGACGCTGGCGGGGACGAACTGGATTTGACCGAGACCGCCGAGCGGCTTCAGAAACCAGGCGTCCGAAGGATCACGCTCGGCGATGCGAACCCTTGCACCAGCCTCAAGCAGCTCCTGAGCGACATAGCGTCCGAGAAATCCACCCCCGCCCAAAATAGTGACAAGACGGCTCATGCGCATGTTTCCCTCATTGGTGATTTCTCCGCATTGCCCTCTGACCGGGCGCTTGACAAGGCGGTTGACAAGGCGTCGGCCTCGACGCTATCCGCCCGGCCTCCGCACCCGATGCCCAGGTGGTGGAATTGGTAGACGCGCTGGCTTCAGGTGCCAGTGGCCGCAAGGCCGTGAAGGTTCGAGTCCTTTCCTGGGCACCACATATTTTCCTGATTATAACAATAATTTAGCCGATTTTTCGGTGGGGAAATTGTGCCCCACATTCCGGGGCTTTGCTGGTCTAACGTAAGGATGGAGCAGTATTGAGACGGCAGCCTAGAGATAAATAGGTCCAAAAAATGCCTCATGTCTCTACCACCCGAATTCCAGACTGCAGGACTGAAAGCGTCGACTATCCGTGGATCAATCCGATCGAGCGTCGAGCATTCTCACCCCGAAATTCTCCGACGTCCGCCATGGCTGGCCTCCCCGAAATTTTTCCCGACCATAGCAATTTGACCTGCCCCAACAGCATATATAGCTATGTTTACATAAGAGGTTGATCGGAGGCGTTCCGGTTATGAGCGAAGGTGGGCTCACAAGCGGTGAATGGCTGTCCGACCATCATCCGGACATATCGAGGGAAGCGGAGGAGTTCGCGCGGGCGAGCAAGCGGGCCTATGTCTTTTGCGAGACGAAAGGCGGCGGGGTGCACGGCTGGCCGCTTACACCTTTCCATTCCCCCGGGCGCATATCTTTCACGACTTACCGAAAGACCCCGAAGGTCGCCCACCTGTCCCATGTGAGCGAGGTGTGCGTGGTCCTGGTCTCGAACTACGGCGTCGAACCGATCCGCTATGTCGTGGTCGATGGACGCATCAAGGTGCTCGACATAGCCCCGGAGATGATCCCGGATATCATGCGAAGATTGAATAGGACGCGAAAGGACGACGTCACCGAACGGTTCGAGCGAAGCATCAGGAATGGCCAACGCGTGATCCTCGACGTGGAAATCACCGGTATGAAGCTCCCTGGGGAGACTGCGGCGATGACGCGATGAACACGGTCAACTCCGTCAAGATGGACGCGAACGAGTTGACCGACTTCCTGGCCGGGCAATCGATATCGATCGTCTGCGCGCGCAATCCGGACGGCAAGCTGGTTGCCCATGTGACCGCCTTCTCATCCAGGGCGGATGGTATCGTGCTGGGCATCGACGAGGCTTCCAAAGAGCTGGAAGATTGCACCAAAGCCTGCGCCATCGTCGATGAATATCCGGATGTGAAGCATATCCAGGGTGCGATCCTGAGGGGTGAAATCAAAAAGGTCGCCCGCGGTCTTCACCTCGAGGTCCGCCATCAGGCCGGTTTTGACTTCGGCAAGCTCCGGCGGCCGACGGAAGAGTAGGGGAAATGAGATGAGCGGAGCTAAAGGGCTTGTTGCCGGCTTGAAGGTTGTGGAGCTGGGTTGGGGGCTCGCAGCGTCCCTCACCGGCATGCTGTTCGCCGACAATGGCGCCGACGTCATCAAGGTCGAGCCGCTCGAGGGCGATCCGTACCGCGAGATTCCGGCGGCGAAGGTATGGAATCGCGGGAAGCGTTCCTGGTCGCTGGACCTGAAGACCGAGGAGGGGCGCAAACGCTATATCGAACTGTGCGCCGGAGCGGATGTCGTGATCGATGCGCTTCGCCCCGGCGCCTCCGATCGACACGGCTGCGGGGACGAAGTTCTTCGCTCGCACAATCCCGCCTTGGTCTATTGTGCGATATCGGCCTATGGGCGAGACGATCCGCGCCGGGATCTGCCGGGATATGATCCGCTCATATCGGCCTGGATGGGCTTGACCAACGAGCAGCAGGGGCGTGCCGACAGGCCGCGCTTTCCGTCTTTCCCGATCGGATCCTACGGTGCGGCCTTCAATGCCTGCATCGGGGTGCTGGCTGCGCTCCATCACCGCGCGAAGACGGGTCGTGGCCAACTGGTCGAAACCTCGCTCTACGACGGTGCGCTGAGCCTACTCACAATGTCGTGGTGCTGGAACGCGAAGGATCCGCCACTGCCCTCGACACGACCCAGGCTGATTCCGTCGCTGCCGCGCAGGCATATGATCACGCTCGGCGTCCTCAAATGCTCTGACGGCGGATATCTGCAGATCCATACCGGGCCGACCGGCCATTTCGCGCTCGCCTTACGGGTGCTCGGACTGGACGGGACCATGCAGAACCCGCCGCCCAGCCTCGAGAAATCGACCCCTCTCAGCGATGATGAGCGAGCCTTCCTACTCGACAATGTGCCGAAGATCGTGGCCGCCAAGCCGCTCGACGTCTGGCTCGCGGCCTTCGACGAGGCCGGCATCGCTTGTGTGCCGGTTGATCCACCCGGCAAGATATTCTCGGACCCCCAGATAGTCTTCGACGCGGCCGTGGTGACTGTCGACGACCCCGAACTTGGCAGCATCCGGATGGTGGCGCCCTTGCCGAAATGTGAGCAGGCGCCGGCGGGAGTCAGCCGGCCCGCACCCGGGCTGGGCGAGCATAATGGCGAGGGCTTCGGTTCGCCCGCCAGGCATTCCTCTGCTGGCGCTGCCTCGCAGGAAGCGCCGCTGAAGGACCTCAAGATTGTCGATTTCGGCAATTTCTACGCAGGTCCCGCCGCGACCCGAATCCTGTCGGATCTCGGCGCCGACGTCATCAAGGTGGAACCGCCCAGCGGCGATCCCATGCGGCCGACCCGCAACATCTTCCGCATGGCGCAGCGGGGCAAGCGGTCGCTGGGGCTCGACATGAAGGCGCCCGCGGGGCGCGATATCGCTCATCGCCTGATCGCCGAGGCGGATATCGTCACTCACAATATGCGAGAGAACAAGGCCGACAAGGTCGGGCTGGGCTTCGCCGAGCTTGCGGCGCTCAACTCCGATCTCATTTATCTGAGATCGCCTGGCTTCGGATCGGCCGGACCGCGGGCGCACCAGGCAAGCTTTGCACCGCTCCTCTCGGCAATGTGCGGAATACAGACCGAAGCGGCGGGCAAAGGACAGGATCCCATTCAAAACTGGATTAGCAACGAGGATGTCGTCGGCAGCTGCCTTGGTGCGATCTGGCTGCTGATGGCGCTCTACCGGCGCGACCAGGGAGGGAAGGCAGTCGAGATCGAGAACTCGTTGCTTCGTGCGGCCATGTTTGCGGGCTCACACGTCATCCTAGACCAACAGGGCGTCCTCATCCCGTCGTTCGAGATCGATTCCGAGCAGCTTGGCACCGGCCCACTCTGCCGACTTTATGAAGCGCAGGACGGCTGGATCATGCTCGCAGTTCTGACGGCGCGCGATCAGGAACTGTTGCGGCGATCGGGTGCACTTTTCGCCTTGACGTCCGAAACGGCGGGCGACCTGCGGGACGTCGAGGGTATCGACAAGGTGCTGGAAGCGTGGTTCCGCGGCCAAAGTGCATCAGCAGCGCTCGAAATCCTGTCGGCGGCTGGCGTTCCCGCCGAATTGGCTCGGCCGCGCCAAGGCATGGCGTTCCTGTCTTCCGATGAAAAGGAGCGGCTGGTTTCCTACAAGGACGTCGACGTCGAAGCGCGCGACATAGGCCACCTGATACGGTTCAGTGACATGCCAACGCCCGCGATCCGCAGTGTCGCGCGGCTGGGTGAGCATAGCGACGCCATCCTTAGGGAGCTCGACAAGAGCGACGAAGATATCGCCGAACTGCGCGATGCTAAGGTCGTGGTATGATCTCGACCGCGATCGGAATTAACGCAAACGGAGTATTTCAAGGCTCTGCTGGCCGGCTCTGGCCGTTATGCAGTCGTGCCAGCGCTCCCCGGACACAGACAACTGCGCAATACGCATCTTATACCAAGTCCCTTGGACGCTGACTCAACGCGGGGGATTCCCAAAGCGGCCATGATCTGATTCAACATCGCAGGCTGTGGGAGGTATGCGATGGCATCAGCGGTTGGGCTACGGGACGATTTTGACGGGGCTGGTCTTCGAAGGCT
>CANJRZ010000223.1 GCA_947476735.1 Sphingomonadaceae bacterium | reverse complement strand
GCGCTGCGTTCCATGCAATCATTCCATTCCTGGTCGCCCCAGGGTGGCTCGCGCAGTTCTGAGCCGGGGATCATCTGGTGCACAAGCTCGCTGGTCTCGCGGGTGTGGTGGAGATCGGCGGTGCCGCTGCGCAGAACGATCACGGGCACCCTGATGCTGGCCAGTTGCGCGGGATCGAGGCCCGGCACCGGCGCCTCGCTGCGCGGGAAGAAGGAGCCCGCCCAACGTTGCATCGTCGCGATGAACGTCTGCGGGTCCTGCGCCAGGAAACGGTCGCGGTTGCCGGGATTGCGCGTGACTTGTTCCTTCCATTCAGGAAGATCGGCTACTGCGGCCATGCCGTGCCGGACGGCGGCATAGGCCGAACCGAAGCAATAGTGCATGGCGAGCTGGGCGAGCCCCATATAGCCGCCCGAGATCCAGAAGATGTACACGCCTGAGACGAGATCGGGATAGCGGATCGCGGTCATCAGCGAGATGCGCGAGCCCGCCGATCCGCCCACCAGCATCGCCGGACCGAGGTCAAGCTTGCGCAGGAGCCCTGCCAGCGTGTCGGTATTCAGGACGGACTCGGTCTCGGCATCGAAATTGACGTCGGACTCGCCGCAATTAACCCGATCCCAGATCAACACTCTATGCCCTTCGGCGGCCAGCGCGGCGGCGAGCTCGCGCAGCCCCGGCGTGTCCTTCGAGAAGCGTCCGCCGGCGGTAAGGACGATGCCCGGCCCCCTGTCGCCGATGATTTCATAGGCGATGCCGATCCCGTTGACGTCGATCTTGGCCATGATGTCTCCTGTCAGTCGAAGCGTACGCGGATCTTTTCGGGTCCGCGCAGCATGAAGCCCGATATTTCGGGCCTGGGGTGATCGGGATCGAGCCGGAGCCGGGGCAGCCGGTCGAGCAATGCGTTGAGCGCCGCCGCCATTTCGATGCGGGCGAGATGCTGGCCGATACAGATATGCGAGCCCATGCTGAAGGCGGCATGCTTGCGCGTACCCCGCCTTATGTCGAAATCGTCGGGCCGTTCGATCATGTCCGGGTCGCGATTGATCGCTGAGAGACTGAAGCCGATCAGGTCTCCGGGCCTGATCTCGACACCGGCGATCTCAACCGGATTTACCGGTGTGCGCAGCGCCTGGCAGACCGGAGGCTCCCAGCGCAGCGCTTCGTCGATGGCGGCAGGGACGAGGCTGCGGTCGGTCAGCAGCAACGCCCATTGCTCGGGATGAGTCAGCAGCGCGACCATAAGGTTGGAGAAGCCGTTATAGCTCGTCTCGCCCCCCGCGTTCATCAGCTGGCGGAAGAAGGAGATGATCACCTCCTCCTCGAGCGTCTCGCCCTGAACCTCGGTGGTCGCCAGCTCGGTGATGAAATCGTGGGGCTGGGGATGGGCGCGGCGCCAGGCGATCAGCGCGGTGACATAGTCGCGGATCTTGCCCACCGCCTCCATGCCGTGCTTCTCGTCGAAAGTGATCATCAGCTGGCCGAAGGCGAGCTTGTGGAAGATGTCCCGATGCTCGTCCGGCAGATCCATCAGCTCGTGGATGAAATGGAAGGGGAAGCGCAGGGTGAAGGCGTCGACCAGGTCGACGGCGCCTTTCCCTTCGAACTGGTCGATAAGACCGTGGATGGTGCGCGGGATCATCTTCTCGTTCCAGCGCGCAATCGCACGGGGACCGAAGACATGCTGGAGGACCTTGCGGACCTTGCCATGCTCGGGATCGTCCATGATCGAGATTGCACGCGGGCCGAAATAGATGCCGACGCTGCTGCGATAAGCTTCGGCGGAGTAGTTGACCGGATCGAGCAGGACTTGCCGCGCTTCCTTGTAGCCGAGAATCCAGACCTGGCGCTGCTCGACCTGGGTGAGATCGGTCGGCAGGCCGAAATTCGCCTTGAGGTCGCCGACATAGACAGGGTTGATCGCGCGCAGACGCGCCAGTTCGGTGAAGGGATCGGTCAGCTCGCGCTCGCCGCCCAGCTCCTTGGCCGCGGTGAAGGGGTTGAAGCCGACTTCTTCGAAATCCTCGATGGTGGGCGGGCCATCCATCACTTCGACCTCTGGATCAGGTCGAGCGCGCTGATCGCTTCGAGCGCGAGGCCATAGCCATGCTCCTTGGTGATCGCCTCCTTGATCGGCCGGGACATGTCGATGCCGGCCATCCAGTCGTCGCCAGTGCCGGCAAAGATCACCATGCGGTTGTCGGGACCGCTCGATACTTCAGCCCAGCTTGCCGGGCCGCCGTCGCGATGCAGGCGCGTCTCGAGGATTTCGTCCTCCCGGCGAAAGGAGACGGTCTGGAATAGATTTTTATAGTCGATGAAGCGGCCCACGCCCGACTTCCCTCCTTGGTATCGCGGGCTTCCCCGGCCGTCGACAGACTGCGGGACCGATCGCTACACCGTCAAGCGGTCCGGCGGGAACCGCTCATTCGGCGGCGAGCGAAACCGCTATCTCCTCCGGCGCCTCATCGATCACCCAGCGGACCATCCGCCGCATCGGCTCGATCCCGTCATGCGGCATGCCGGGGAATTCGGTGCCGTCGTCGCTCGCTGTGGCGGCGGACGGCTGTAGCGCAATGATGTGCTGGACGCCCGCCAGTGCCAATGCGTCGCGATATTCCTCGCGCAGCCGTTCGGGATAGATGCCTACAGTCTGGGTCGAATCGTCACACCAGCGAAGTGCTTTCGACAGATCGGGCATCGGCACGAGATTGACGACGCGATTGTTGAGATCGGCGTGGAAGTCGACCCGCTCCGAATAGCGCGAAACGATTACGCCGCCGCGAATCGTGTCGCCCTTCACCCAGTAGAGTTCCTCCTCGAGATCGAGCGCCTGCAATTCGGCTTCGAGGTCGCGGTTGGGCCTCGGTGCCGGGGTCGAAATCCCCTCGGGCAGGGCCTGGAAGGCCGCGTGGATTTCCTTGCCGAGCGCGATGACCTTGTCGATTGAGGCGTCGTCGGTCTCGCTTTCGACATAGACGACCCGGGTGTTGACGCAGGCGGTCTGGTTCATCCGCCCCGCCGCCACCGCGATCCCCGCCGCTGCCGCCTTCATCGCGGGCGCGTCCTCGAGCGCCTCGCGGCCGATCATCGACATCGACAGCTTGGGGTTGAGCGCGATTTGGTCGATCCCCGGCGAGAGGAATTTCTGAATATGTCTGACGGAGGACATGCCGCCCCAGGCGGTGATCTTGTCGATCCGCGTCGTGCGGCAGATCGCCTGCTCCATCATCTCGTCGCCGCCTTTCCAGTAAGCGACCGCGAGATGCCGGGTGAGCGGATGATTGGGGTCGAGGTCGATCATCGTCCGCGCGATGGCGTTGGCGGTGAGCGGGTCGTTCGAGGGCAGCTTGATCAGGCAGTCAGACTTTGTGAGCGCGCTTCGGATCACGGTCAGCGCCGCGACGACGGGCACGTTGCCGGCGGTGATGTGGAGCTGCCGCGTTCCCACCGCGCGGACCCGGAAGCGCGCCATCGGGCCTTCGCCTTGCGGAACCCATCCGTTGAGATGTGCGATGCCGACGGTGCGGTCGGCGAGTGCCTCCAAATAGGCGGCGTCGAACAGCCCGGGCAGTGCGTCGAACACGCTGCGCAGCACCGGCGGGGTGAGGCCGCCCGCCTCGACCGCGAGGTCGAACGCCTCCCGCATATGAGGATTGCGGTCGAGCGCGAGCTTCGGTCCCAGTGCGGCGAGGAATGCGATGATCTCGCGCACTGGCATTTCATGCAGATCGCGCAGTCTGGTCGGATCGCCCAGCACCAGGTCCCCGATGTGCTTGTGCGGATCGGGCGCCCGGAAGCGCGCGCCGGCGCGACCGCCGAACTCGACCGCGTCGTCGCCCTGCGGATGCATGATCCGGCCGCGCGAGACGATCGGTATGTCATAGGTCCGGCTCATCCTCAGACCTGCATCACATAGTTCATGAACTCGTTATAGGCCGCCTGAGAACCGGCGCAGGTAATCTTGTCGTCACCTCCCTCCATCTCGGCGAAGCGGGTCACCTCGCCGCCGATTCGCGGCCCCTTCCAGCCGCAGCCGCAATCCTCGTCCCAATGGATGGTGATGCGGTCGCCCGAGATGAAGCCGCCCCAATAGGTCTCGGCCATCAGGTCGAACACCGCGCAACGCCCGGTCTGAACGCCTTCGCGCGGCAACGGCTTCGCGTCTGGATCGAGCAGGATCAGCACGGTGTGCGGCGGCATATGGTAGAAGCCATGCGAACAGCGCGGCGCTGCGCCCATGATTTCCGACATCGAATAGACGATGCCGACGGTGTCGATGCCGAAGAACTCCTTCACATAGGTTTCCCAATCGTCGGGCCCGTCCTTGACGCCTTTGAGCCCGCCGCCGGTCATGATGAAGGAGCCCGGTGCGAATCCTGGCTTCACGCCCTTGGCGTTGCCCATCTGCGCGACGCGGACGAGATCGCCGAACGAGCCGCCGAGCTTGACCCGCTTGCCCCGGAATTCTTCTATCAGCTTGTTGAACCACGCCTCCATATCAGCCTCACGCCGCCGGCCCTGCTCGATCATCGCCTCACGCGCTTCGAGCAATGCGGGGTCGAGCCCCATCTCGATCAGCTCGCTCTTGTCCTCGACCGACTGCAGCCGTCCTGCGAGCGACATCAGATCCGAGGAGACGTTCGTCTGATAGAGGGTGTGCCAATGCTCCGGTCCGCCGGCCGCCGGGATGTTGAACAGCTCGAGCATCTTGGCGAGCATATGGTGACCGCCGCGATAGCCGGGATAAAAGGTCGGCACGAAATCGGTCTTGGGATCAACGCCGGTAGTGGCGCGCATCGCCTCATTATAGGTCGCTTCCCAGTGCGGCCATTCGGTGCGCGAGCGCGGCAGCATGCTGAGCTTGCCCGTCGTGCCGGTCGAATGGCCGATCAACATGCCGTTCTCATCGAGCCGGTCGAGCCAGTCGTCGAGCGTCCTGAGACCGGTGAGGTCGATCCTGAGCAGGTCGTGGGTGGTCAGGCGATTGAGCCAGGCGGTGAGCTTGGCGAAGTCGCGCGTCTCGATGAGCGCGAGCGGATAGCTCTTGTAGACGCGGTGATCAAAGAACAGCGGCAGCGCCGCCTCGAAGCTGTCGAAATCCTCCACCCCCTGGCGATCGACCAGCCGCGAAAGCGCTTCGACCCCGGTTTTGAGACGGGCGAAGCGGAACCGCATCGCCTCGAGCTGGGCATGCTCATAATCGTGGCGACTGATCGCCAGCAAATCGTCGATCGAGTGATAGGGCCAGGAGCCGGGATCATCGGCGGGCAGCGTCACCGTTTTGGCGGTGTTGATGGACATTTTCGTTGCTCTCCCCATCGACTCGCGCCGATTTGTTCCTCATGCTGATAGCGAAGCGCCCGCTTGTCAAATATGGCGGCTTCCGGCCAAGGTGGATCGGAGCTGGGAAGGGATCAGACGAGCATGGCCGGCCGACGGATGGGACCGCCCGACGCGGCGGTGCGCTTCAGGCTGCTTGACGCTACCGAGCGGGTAATCGCCCGCGACGGCTATCCGTCGGTGACCTCGCGCAATGTCGGCCGGGAAGCGGGTGTCGATCAGAAACTCGTCTTCTATTATTTCCGGACGATGGAGGAGCTGGTCGTCGCCACTTTCCACCGCCGCAGCGAAGCCTTCCTCGCCCGGCTGGAGGAGATCGCCAGTTTCGACCGGCCGATCCGCCAGATCTGGGCGGTCAGCAGCGATCGCAGCGGCCGGCTGATGATGGAGTTCATGGCGATGGCGATGCGCAACCCGGCGCTGAGGGCGGAAGTGCGGGACTACAGCCTTCGTGCCAATGCGATTATCGAAGGAGCGCTGGTGCGGGAGTTGCCGAAAACGAAGCTCGATCCTGCGATCTTTACGCCTGCCTTCATGAATTTCCTCATCGCATCGCTGGCCCGCAATCTGACGTCGGAGGGCGAACTGGAGATCCTCGCGGACCCCGGGCCGCATCGGCGTTCGATGGAAGCCTGGCTCGACGATCTGGGTCTTTGAAGAGGGGAATTGCCGTTGCTCGATGTCACTGACCAACTCGCCATCCACCAGCTGATCGCCCTGTACGGCCATATCGTCGACGAACGGCAATTCTCGCGGGTCGGTGAGATGTTCGCGCCCACGATCCGCTATGACATGACCGACTTCGGCGCGGGTGTGCTGGTCGGACCGCAGGCTGTGGTCGACTATTGGTCGCTGCCCACGACGCGGCATCCGCTCGTCCATCTCTCTACCAATGTCGTGATCACCGTCGATCCGGACGGCACGGTGCGGGTCGCATCGAAGGGAGTCGGTATCGGCTATGGCGGCAAAGCCGGGAGCGTCACCTATCTCGATATCGTCGAGAAGATCGACGGCCGCTGGCTAATGGTCGAGCGGCGGTGCAAGCTGCGGGATCCATCGAAGATCCCGGAGATCAGCTAGAGAGCCTGTACTTCCGCCGCAAACGACCCCCTAGCCATATCGGCGCGCGGGAATTGAAATTATCCGACGTTATGGCTTCGGAGTAATCGATAAGCCTCGACGATCGCGACCGGATTTTCCTGGATCAGATTATGGCCGCCAGGCACGCGCTTCTTGTCTACGAGCCCCGTGAACTTGCTGGTGTCCGGCGAGAAGCCACCGTCGAGCGTGCCATCCTGGCCGCTCAGCACGACTGATGGCACGGGGATTTCGGGGTGGGCGAAGAGTCGGGCCTCATAGCTCGCATAGGCCGGATCGCCTTCGGCGAGATTGTAGCGATGGCGGTAGCTCTGGATGACGACGTCGACCCAATCCTCATTGTTGAACGAGGCTGCGGTGCGATCGAAAGTCGCATCGTCGAAGGCCCAGATCGGCGACCATTCGCGCCACAGCTGCCGGGTCAGTTCACGACGATATTGCGCAAGTCCTGCCCGGCCGCGTTCGGAGTGGAAATAATAGCCATACCAGAAGCGGCATTCCCATTCGGGCGGCGCCGGCTTCATGATCGCGTTGGCGTGGAACAGGTTGTAGCCGTTCGACGAG
>CANJRZ010000222.1 GCA_947476735.1 Sphingomonadaceae bacterium | reverse complement strand
GCGTTCGAAATGCGGCTGGAGCGCGCCGTTGCCGGCGATCAGGAAGAACAGCAGCAGGCTGAGCAGCCATCCCGTCACAACCCCCGCCGCGATCCCGAACGCCCGGCGGCGCAGGGTGATGATCGCCGAAGCGGCCAGCCCCATGATCAGAACCGCCCCGGCCAGGTCGATGGAGGGTGTCAGCCGGCCAAAGCCCTGACCGGTAATGTAGCGGTAGACCGTCTCGCCGGTCAGCAGCCGTTCGAACAATATACCGAACGCTGCCCATTGCGCGGGAGCGGTCAGCCGGTCGCCGAGCCCCGAAAAGCTCGCCAGCGCCTGCCCGCCCGAGGTTGTGATGGCGAGCAGTCCAGACGCCAGGATGAGCATGGCGAGATAAGGCAGAAGGCGAGCAATGGCAGGGCGCAAGGGCACTGTTTCCATCTCCCGTCCAAAGACCAGCAGCGCCAGGAAAGGGCCGGCGAATACCGCGGTCGGATGGACGGTGACCGACAGGCCAAAAGCCAGCGCCGAAAGGACTCGCCGTCCGGCCAGCGCCGCATAGGCGGCAGCGAGGATGACGAGGCCGAGGTGGCTCGTGTCCCATCCGAACCGGGCATAAGCGATGTTGACCGGCAGTGCGGCCATCAGCAGCAGCGCGATCATCGCCGTCGTCCGGTCGAAAAAACGGCGGCCGATCGCATAGGCCATCGCCATCGCGCCGAGTGAGGCAATCAGCGACGGGACCCGCAACAGGGCAAAGCTTGGCTCAAACACCGCCTGCAACAGCAGCAGCCCGCCCAACTGCAATGGTCCGGGCAGATTACCCGACGGCGTGCGCCAATCGACCATCTCGCCGCTGGCCCAGCGCTGCGCCTGAACGCCATACCAGGCCTCGTCGCCGTTGATGCCCGGCAGCCGGCCCAGTTCGAGGACGCGGAACAGGATCGCAATGGCGATCACCACCCATGGCAGCAGCTTCCAGGCCAGGCGCATGGCCGGGCGGGCCCGCTCGCTCATGCGGTGGCCAGGCAATGGCCGATATGGCCTTTCAGCGTCGCGGCGATCGCCTCGCGCTCGTCCTGGAATATGTCGGCGGGCCCGCTGACCGAGACGACGAGCACCAGTCCGTCGCGGGTCGCGGGCAAGGCGAGCGCGATCGCCCGGCTGCTGTCATCGGCGCTGAGCCCGCCAAAGGCATAGCCCTGCTCGCGGATCCGTCGGACGAGTTCGATGATGGGAGCGCTGTCGCCGGCCTGCTCGCCCAGGGTGCGACGGCACAGCCGCGCCGTGGCGAGCACCGTTTCGTCATTCTGTGCCGACAGCCAGGCGGCGCCGGTGCACGATCCGAAGATCGGCACCCGGAGGCCGATCGATTCCTGGCGCCGCTCATTCGCGCCGTGCGGCGCGTGGCCCGGCTCGAACAGGTCGAGGATCTGCATGAACGACCCTTGCGAAGCGGACACGGTCAGCGCCCGGCCGAGCGAGCGATGAACGGCTTCGATGAGGCGGGCGAAGACCGTCGGCCCGTAATGGCTCTCCGCGAGCGCCTCCCCCGCGTTCGCGGCGCGCAGCGACGGATGATAGCGCTTGGTCAGCGGATCGAACACCAGCCAGGCCGAATCCATCATCGATTTGAGCAGCTGATGCGCGCTTGAAGGGCTGAGGCCGAGCGCCCCCGCAATTTCGATCGCGCGCAGCGGACGGCCAGTGCGGGCCAGCAGTTCGACGATGTCGAGCGCGCGGATCGCCGACTTGGCGACATTGCCGATCTCGCCGCGCTCGCGAACCCGGGCGAAGGGGCTCAGATTGACGGTTGCATTTGGCGACCAGACGTCATGGCTGGGTACCGACAGCGGCCATTGATCGAAGGGAACGCGGCTGGGCGGTATTTTTCTCTGCGCCACGCGCTGTTCCTCTGCCGTTTCGGCCGTATATCGAGCTGATCCTATAGCCTTTGAGCCGATTAGGCGAGAAATCCGCCTATGTGAATTAGGCACGATCGAACGGGAAGAGCGGGCGCGGCGACATTTCCGGTCATGATCGTAATGTGCATCGCGGCCCCCGCGGCGAACCGCCGCTTAGCGCAATCGGCCGCGTGCGAAGCGGAGCCTGTCCTCGATCTGCGAATATTGGGCATCGAGCCGGCGGGCACGCCAGTCATCCAGGCCCGAGGCGCAATAGCCTCGCTGCATCTCCTCGCCATGCGCGATCTCGTCTTCCATGTCGCGCGCTGTCCGCCAGCCGATCGAACCGGCTTCGGCTGCTCGTCGGACGGCGCGCGACAGTCCTTCATAACGATGGCGGTCGCAGCTGCCGCCGGCGTCGCGGCTCGCCCAACGCTCGTCATAGCCGTCGCGGTCGAAGCGCGGGCGCAGTGGAGGTTCGTCGTCGGCATGGACAGGCGGATAAACGCGGTCCTCGTCGGCATCGACGGGGACTTCGCGCCGCTCTTCGGCAAAGACCGGTTCTTCGTCGGGATCGTCGCGTCGATCGCCGCGATCGGCGTTGCCCTCCTCCTCAGCATAGACGGGCGCCTGTTCGCGCTCTTCATCGCCATGGACGCGCGCATCGGCCGCTGCACCGACCGCCGCTCCGCCGAGGGTCTTGGCGACGCGCCCGGCCTGGCCGACGACCCTGGCCGCGCGCGCAGCGTCGCGCAGGACGGCAAGTCCGCCGTCGCCGGCCTCGGCCGCGGCATTGGTGGCGTCAGCCACCGCTGCGCCCGCTGCATCGCCGGTCGATCCGGCTACGGTTCCCTGCTCAGTCCTGGCCGCCGGCGCGATATCCGCCGCCTGCGCCGTTTGGGTCATCGGGACGGAAACTTCGGTGGCCACGGGTGCTGGCGGCGGCGCAGCGGCGGCGACGCGGCCGGATTCGATGACGGGGGGCACCTCGTTGTCGCCATGGGCGCTGGCCACCCGGACGATGCGTTCGGCCTCGACATAATCTGGCCGGACCGGACGCCCGCTTGCGCGGGTCTCGGGCTCGGCCTCGGGAGTGCGCTCGGCCTCGCGGACCGGCTTCGGCTCCCAGCGCCGCTCGCGATAATTCGGCCGGACGACCGGATCGCCCCCGTCGACGTTCGCCGCGGGCTCCTCGGCGGTCTCATAGCGCCGCTGCGCATAAATCGGCCTGACCACCGGATCGCCGCCGTGGCGCGGTTCGCTTTCGCGTTCGGCCAGCGCGGGCTGCTCCTCGGCTTTGCTGCCGGGCGTTGCTGATGGTTCAGGCTGGCGTTCGGCGAGGGCCGCTTGCTGCAGTTCCGGCGTCGCTTCGTCCAGCGCGGGCTTCATCGCGGTCGTGGGTGCGGTGGCCAGTGTCGGATCACCCCTGGCCTCGGCGACCCTGGGCAAAGGTTCGGGAGCACGCGCGTCGAGCGCGGGCTTTTCCTGGGGCGCGGGCGGCGGCCCGGATTGGGCCAGGCGCGATGCACGCTTGCCAGCCTGGTTGGGGTCGACCTTGAACGGTTTGATCTCATCGACCGGCGCGGCGGCAAGGTCGGCTTCGGCGATCTCGCGGGCGCGGTCCATAACCTGGCCGTTCGGAGTCGCGAGCAATGGTGCGGGCTTTCCGGTCCTGGCGACCGGCGCCTCGACCTTTGCGACCGCCGCCTCGGCCTTCGCGGCTGGCGCTTCGACCTGGACAGCAGCCTCGGTCGGCTTGTCCTCGACCCCGGCAGCCGCCGGAGCGCACTGCGCGAGCCCCGCGATCAACACTGACGATACAAATGCCCCACGCCGCATGATTCTTCTCCAGTACAAACAAAGGCGTCACGCCGATCGGCCTTGCGGCCAACCGACCTTCGGTCTCTGCTGAGTGGCGATCAGCAGCATATGATGTCTGGACGCCGGCCTTGCCGGCATCCCCCGTTATCGAGCCCGGTTATCGGGCGCCCTGCGTTCGGCTCTGGGACCGATCGCTGACAGGCAGGGTGCGGGGAAGCTGGAGTCGGAACCTTCATCCCATGTGATGATCGGCCCCGCGACGACCCCCTGGCCTGTCCCCAACCAGCCATCACGGCTCGACGAGTCGGTCAATATCATCGGCAGGGCGTGAGCGCGCTTTGTTCCCCGCTATGCGACGGGCTGTGTTGCGATCCGGTCATTGCGATACGGCAACGAATGCAGGCCGGTTATTGGAGCACGAATGGCTATGTGCTTGTCCTGGCCCCGGCTCAATCGGGAAGCGCGCGCACGGAGAAGACCTGCGCCGGGGCGTTATAACCCGCATCCTCGTCCATGAAATGCGCGCGATCGGCGCTCAGCGCATTGATCACCGCGGGATTGGCGGCGATTTTGCGGAGCTGCTCATAGCCATCGGCATCGTGGAAGACGAGCTCGGTGATGCAGTCATACTCGTTCTGCACCTTTTGCTGATCCGGTCCGATAGTGTCGCCGGGGGTCAGATAATTGCGGGTGTAGGATTTGAAGAGATGGCCGAAAAAGCCGTCTGCCAGCGGCAGATGCCTGGTCTCGTAATAATCGCGGAACTGCTCGAAGCTGATCCCCGGCTTACGCTTCAGGAAGATCATCAACTTGTCCATGGAGTCTCTCCTTGGTGGAGGTTCATCCCGCCGCCGCTCGCCGCCGATAGCTCAAGGCCTCGGCGATGTGCACCCGCTTTACCCCGTCCGATCCCGCCAGATCGGCGATCGTCCGTGCGATCCGGAGCATCCGGTGATAGCCCCGCGCCGACAGCCGCATCGCCTCGGCCGCCTGCGCCAGCAGCGTGCGCCCGGGTTCGTCGGGTGTCGCGACCGCGTCGAGCAGATCACCGTCGGCCTCGGCATTGGTGCGCACCCCATGGTCTGCATAGCGCGCCGTCTGGATCGCGCGCGCCGCCGCGACCCGCGCCGCGACTTCGGCTGATCCTTCGGCGGGAGGCGGCAGCACGAGATCGGCCGCGCTCACCGCCGCGACGTCGACATGCAGGTCGATCCGGTCGAGCAGCGGCCCCGACAGCCGCGCCTGGTAATCGGTGGCGCAGCGCGGCGCGCGCGAGCAGGCGAGAGACGCATCGCCAAGATGACCGCAGCGGCACGGGTTCATCGCCGCAACCAGCTGGACCCGCGCCGGAAAGGTGACATGGGCATTGGCGCGCGCGACCGAGACCTTGCCGGTCTCAAGCGGCTGGCGCAGCGAGTCGAGCACCACCCGCTGGAACTCGGGCAACTCGTCGAGGAACAGCACGCCGAGATGGGCAAGACTGACTTCGCCCGGCCGAACCCTCAAGCCGCCGCCGACCAGTGCCGCCATCGACGCCGAATGATGCGGTGAACGGAACGGCCGCGCCCGGATCAGCCGCCCGTCGGGCAACTCCCCCGCCACCGAGGCGACCATCGAAACTTCGAGCGCCTCGGCCGGGGTCAATTCGGGCAATATGCCGGGCAGGCATGCCGCCATCAGCGATTTGCCCGCGCCCGGCGGCCCACTCATCAGCAGGTTATGACCGCCTGCCGCGGCGATCTCGAGCGCGCGCTTGGCGGTTTCCTGGCCTTTCACCTGGCGCAGGTCGGCCATCGTGACAGGCGGGTCGGCGGCGAGCGGCTGCGGCGGCACGAGCTGTGCGCCGCCCTTGAAATGGGCGATCAGCGCCAGCAGGTCGGGCGCCGCGATCACCTCGACATCGCCGGCCCATGCCGCCTCGGGCCCCTGCGCCGCCGGGCAGATCAGCCCGAGGTCACGTTCCGAGGCATGGAGCGCGGCGAGCAGCACCCCGGGCGAAGGCGCCAGCCGCCCGTCGAGCCCGAGCTCGCCGACCACCACATAGGAAGCCAGCGTCTCGGCATCGATTACCCCCATCGCCCCGAGCAGCCCGAGCGCGATCGGCAGGTCGTAATGCGAACCCTCCTTGGGCAGGTCGGCCGGCGACAGATTGACCGTGATCCGCTTCGGCGGCAGCGCCAGCCCGATCGCCGACAGCGCCGCATGGACTCGCTCGCGGCTCTCGCCCACCGCCTTGTCCGGCAGCCCCACGACGAGGAATTTCGGGAGCCCCGGTGCGACCTGCACCTGCACGTCGACCGCTCGCGCCTCGAGCCCCAGAAACGCCACTGTCGCGACATGTGCTACCATGGGCCAGCCCCCGATGTTCCTGATGTGTTCTAATGCGGTAGGGGGCAGTTTGTCGAGTCGGATTGTTTCCGAGCTATCGTCGGCCGACGCACAGCCGTTATATGATATGTATTTTTGGATATATACTACAGATGTAGTCTTAATTGTATGATGGGACCAGGCTGTCGTACTAGCCTGCCGTGCACAGAGACTGGAGAGTCGCTCATGACCGCATATCGAGGCCGCATCGTGTCTGGCGGTCGTCTGCAAATTCCTGCGGATGTCCGTAAGGAGCTCGGCCTCGCCGATGGCGACAATGTGCGCCTCGAAGTGGTCGACGGCGAGTTGCGCGTGCGAACCTATTCTGCCGTGATCGGGAAGATCCAGGAAGAGGTCCGTCAATACATTCCGGCAGGTATCAGCCTTTCGGGCGAACTGATCGAAGATCGCAAGACGGAAGCTGCGCGTGAGTAAGGTTGTTCTGGACGCTTCCGCATTGCTGACGGTTCTGAATGGAGAGCCCGGCGCGGAGCGTGTCATCCAAGCATTGCCGGGCTCGGTCATCAGCGCGGTCAATCTGGCCGAGGTCGCCACGAAGCTCCAGGGTCGAGGGGTGCCGGACGATCGCATCCGCGCGATAATCGAAGCCCTCGAGCTGACCGTCGCACCTCTCGACGGGGATCTCGCGATCGACACCGGCCTGTTGCGTGCGGGAACGCGGTCGGCCGGTCTTTCATTGGGTGATCGGGCATGTCTGGCACTGGCCGGCTCGCTGCGTGCGACAGCCCTGACCACGGACCGGAGCTGGCAGGCTCTCGATATCGGCGTTGCAATCGAACTGGCGCGCTGATCGTGGAATTTGGGAAAACTTTGAGCGGCAGGCAGATCATCGAGATCTTCATCGCGCGCTACAACCAGCCCGGCGCGCCGGTGTTCGATCTTTATGGCGACGAGGTCGACTGGATCGAGATGCCGACCGGGCGACGCGGCGGGCGCGACGATCTGTTCGCGGTGCTGCGCGGCGCGCGCG
>CANJRZ010000221.1 GCA_947476735.1 Sphingomonadaceae bacterium | reverse complement strand
GTCGTCGCGATCCGCCAGGCCTCGCCGTCATGCTCGAGCGCATGGACGCGCGCGTCGGTGAGCAGGCGCGCGCCCGCGCGGCGCGCCCGGGCGAGATAATGGGCGTGGAGCCCCGCCACATCGATGTCGCAGCAGCTCGGCTCGGCGAGGCCGCCGACCAGCCCGGCGCGCAGTCCCTTCAGCCTGTCTTCCAGCTCCGCGACATCGAGCCGCATCAGACATACCGTGTCGCCGAAATCGCGGATCAGCGCCTCGATCCCGGCCATGCTTTGCGCGTAGGCGAGGTAGATCGCACCGCGCTCGCTCAGGAAGCCGTGGGTCGAAAGATAGGCGTGCGAGGCTGTCGTCAGCGGCTGCACCGCGGGGCCGCCATAGGTTTCGGACCAGAAGGCCGCGGACCGGCCGGTGCTATGATAGCCCGGCTGGGCTTCCCCCTCGATCAGGATCACCCGCGCCGCATCGCCGACCTCGGCGGCCAGGCTCGCGCCCGCCATGCCCGCGCCGATGATTGCGATGTCTGCGGCGGAAATGATCGTTCCGTTCATGGTTGGCGTTTAGGTTTTGGTAAGGCGTGACGTCTAGCCTCCTTAACCATGACCATAGAACTTCCCGATCTTTTCGGCATATTGCTGGCGGTTCTTCTGCTCATGGCGGCGTGGACCGACATCAAGACGCGGACCATCTCGAACGAGCTGAATGCCACGATCGCGCTGCTCGGAATAGCGTTCTGGTTTGTCGCCGGCGAAACATTGTGGCCCGATGTGGCGATCCGCGTCGCCATCGCGCTGGGGCTGTTCATCCTGTTCGCGATCCTCTTCATGCTCCGGATGATCGGCGGCGGCGACGTCAAGATGATCGCGGCGCTGGCACTCTGGCTGCCTGTCAAAGCCCTGGTCGTCATGCTGACGGTGATGGCCCTCGCCGGAGGGGTGATCGCGCTTTTCCTGCTCATTCGCCAGCGCTGGCAACCGAACACCGACAAACCTGACATTCCCTACGGCGTCGCCATCGCGCTCGGCGGCCTGTGGGTCATCGCAAACGGCTTGTTAACCACGTCTGTCGCATAGCGACCAAGGACTCCTGGGAGAGTCTGGCGTTGGAGTGCCCTTACCGGGCGGAAGTGGGTCTGAAGCAATGGACGCAAGGAAACTGCTGCTGCTGATCATGGCCCTCGTTATGGCCGGCATTTCCGCTGTCGTGGCGCGCGGCATGTTCAGCGGCAAAAGCGAGGCCGAAGCTGCCCCAATCATCGCTCCGGCGCCGCAACCGACCGGCCCGGAAGTGGCGGTCGCAATCCGTCCGCTCCCCATCGGAACTATCATCGGTCCGGAAAGCTTCCGGTATCAGCGCTGGCCTGCCGAGCTCGTCAACAAGACCTATTATGTGAAGGGTGAGAGCGATCTCGCATCACTCAGCGGTTCGGTGGTCCGTTACGCGATCACTGCAGGTTCCCCGGTCACTCAGGGGTCGCTCGTCAAGCCCGGCGATCGCGGCTTCCTGGCGGCGGCGCTCGGCCCCGGCATGCGCGCAGTCACCATTTCGGTATCCGCCCAGTCAGGCGTTGCCGGCTTTGTCTTTCCTGGCGACCGCGTCGACTTGATGCTGACCCAGGAGGTGCCCGGCGGCGGCGACGGCCCGCCGCTGAAGGCCGCCGAGACGATCATCCGTAATGTCCGCGTCCTCGCAGCCGACCAGCGCACCGACAAGACCGTAGATGAAGAGGGCAAGACGGTCGTCGCCAACACGTCCAACGTCACCCTCGAGGCGACCCCCAAGATCGCCGAGAAAATCGCCGTTGCTCAGACGATCGGTCAACTCTCGCTCGCGCTCCGTTCAATCGCCGATAATCGCGCCGAGCTTGAGGAGCGCATCGCCAACGGCGAGATCAAACTCCCCGCCGAAGCCGATCCCAAGGCCGAGCGGCAGCTGATGCTCGAGATCGCGTCGCGGCCGATCGACACCGACACCACCTTTTCGCTTGGATCCGACGTGTCGCGCTTCCAGCGATCGTCAGTGCCGGCCAGGCCCACCAACACGCCCAGCGTGTCTGCCACCCCCGCTGTGCCCGAGGGCCCCACTATTCGGGTGGCGCGGGGAAACAATATCACCGTGAGTACGGTGGGAGCGAAGTAGCAAATGCGTCAGCTTATCCACCGTGCGTTCGGCGCCATATTGATGAGCGCGGTCGCGCTCGGCCCGATCGCGGCAGCGCAAGCCGCCGTTCCAGGTCCGGCGCACTCAGTGCGCACCGCCATGGTCGGCAAGCCGAGCGAGACCACCACCCTATCGATTGGTGAAGGCCGCAGGGTCGATCTCCCGGCTGCGATGACCGATCTGTTCGTGGCCGACGACAAGATTGCCGACGTCCAGGTACGCTCGTCCAGCCAGCTCTACATTTTTGGCAAGGGCTCCGGCGAAACCGCAGTCTACGCCACCGACAGGGCTGGCAAGGTGATCTGGTCGTCAATCGTGCGCGTCGGCACCAACATCACCAGCGTTGACACGATGCTCAGGCTCGCCATGCCCGAAGCTGCGATCACCGCGACCCCGATGAACGGCATCGTGCTGCTGACCGGCACCGTCGCAGGCCCCAGCGACATCGAGGAAGCCCAGAAGCTGGTCGAGCAGTTCGTCGGAAAAGACGTCCAGGTCGTCAACCGCCTCAAGTCGGCCATTCCGCTTCAGGTCAGCCTCCAGGTCAAGATCGCCGAGGTCAGTCGCGAATTCGCAAAGTCGGTAGGCATCAACCTGCTCAACCGCGACACCACCGGCGGCTTCCTGTTCGGCGTAGCCCAGGGTCGCAATTTCGGTTCGATCGGCGCCGCCTCGACGGCCGGCCTGCCAAGCGTCGACGCCTCCTCGCTCTATGGCCTGCCGGCCGGATCGCTCTCACTTCCGTTCAATCCCTCGACCGGACAGTTCGTGACCCAGCCCGGCACCGCCTATAATCTCAGCACTCTCGGCAAGGGCGCCGGCTTCGGCACATCGCTCGGGCTGGCCGGGCGGTTTCTCGGCATGGATCTCGCTGCGGCGATCGACCTCGCCGAAGCCGACGGACTCGTCACCACCCTCGCCCAGCCGAACCTGACCGCGATCTCGGGCGAGACCGCGAGTTTCCTGGCCGGCGGCGAGATCCCGATCCCGCTCTCGCAGGGTCTCGGCGCCGTTTCGGTCGAATTCAAGCAATATGGCGTAAGCCTGTCCTTTACCCCGACCGTACTTTCAGATGGCCGCATCTCGATTCGTGTCCGCCCCGAAGTGTCGCAACTGACCGACGCCGGCTCGGTGCGCCTCAACGGTTTCACCATTCCGGGCATCACCACCCGCCGTACCGAAACGACGGTCGAGCTGGGTTCGGGACAAGCCTTCATGATCGGCGGGCTGCTGTCGAACAGCCAGAACAGCAATCTCGACAAGGCACCTGTCCTCGGCGACCTGCCCGTTCTCGGCGCGCTCTTCCGTTCGAATGGCTTCAGGCGCAATGAGACCGAACTGATGATCGTCGTAACGCCTTATCTGGTGAAGCCGGTCTCGCCCAACCAGATCGTCCTGCCGACGACCGGTTTCCGCAGCCCCACCGATCCGGCTCGTCAGCTGCTGGGCCAGACCTTCTCGGGTCAGTCCGGAGCCAGCGAGCCGGTCCCCGCCCAGGCGCCGCCGAAGACCATAGCGGCCCCTTCCGGACCAGCAGCCGCGAAGGTTTCCAGGGCGAACCCCTCATCGACCACCAAATCAGCGTCGGTTCCCGACGCCGGCTTCCTGCTGAACTGACGGGCAGATGGAGAGCAACATGATCCGCCACGCCCTTTTCGCCATCGCCGCCGTAGTCACGCCGCTGGTCGCCGCGCAGGCTGACCCGGCCAACCGTGGCGTCGCCACGGTCCACCAGCCGGTTGTCCACCGCAGTGATTTCGTCCTTGACGTCTCCGGCAACGGCCTCGATCCGGTCGACGCGCAACGCGTGCAGCAATGGTTTGATGCCCTCCGCCTTGCCTATGGCGACCGCGTCAGCATTGATACCAGCGCGGGCGCGACAAGCTCGAACAACGATATTGCCGCGCTCGTCGGCGAATATGGGCTGTTCATCTCCCAGGGTTCGCCCGTGACGGAAGGCGCGATTACCCCAGGCAATGTTCGTATCGTCGTCAGCCGCTCGACCGCGAGCGTGCCGGGATGCCCCGACTATAGCCGCCCGTCACACCCTAATTTCGTCGGAGCAGCGTCCTCCAACTATGGCTGCGGGATCAATTCCACGCTCGCCGCAATGGTTGCCAATCCCGAGGACCTTGTCCGCGGCCAGGCCGGATCTCTCCCCAGCCCCGACACCGCGGCCAAGGCCATCAAGGTCTGGCGCAACAGCAATCCGAGCTCGATGGGTGGGCTAAAGACCGAAACGACCAAGGGAGGCAATTGATGAACGCCCCCTTCAACCCGAAGCAGCAGACGCGGAACCCGTTCACGGCCTTTGTTTGCGACGATGCTAGCTGCGAACTGCTCAAGCCCCTGATCTTCGAACTCGGATGGGCGCCTGAATCGGTCAACAAGGGCGGATTGCGCACCGCCGTCCAGTCGTTGTCTGTCAGCGCCAGCCCGACCATCCTGTTCGTCGATCTCTCGGAATCGCACGATCCGCTGAACGACGTCAATTCGCTTGCCGAGGTGTGCGAGCCAGGCACGATCGTGATCGCCGCCGGCCTCACCAATGATGTCAGGCTCTATCGCGAGCTGCTCAACAGCGGCATCCAGGATTATCTGCTCAAGCCCTTCACCGCCGATCAGGTCCGTGACTCCCTGGCCCAGGCGCAGATGATGCTGATGGGCCCGCGCCACGGCGTCACCGCCCAGGACAGCATCCACCTGATGACTGCAGTGATCGGCGTACGGGGCGGCGTCGGCGCTTCGACGATCGCGACCTCGATTGCCTGGCTGATGGGCGAGACCGGGGAACACAGCACCGCTCTGCTCGATCTCGACGTACACTTCGGTACCGGCGCGCTGTCGCTTGATCTTGAGCCAGGCCGCGGGCTGACCGATGCGATCGACAATCCCGCCCGCATCGACGGCCTGTTCCTCGAACGTGCGCTGGTAAAGGCCAATGAGAAGCTCTCGGTGCTCTCTGCCGAGGCGCCGATCAACAACCCAATCATCACCGATGGGGGCGCCTATTTCCAGCTCCAGGAGGAGATGCGCGGCGCGTTCGAATGCACCGTGGTCGATGTACCGCGGAACATGATGGTCCAGTTTCCGCATCTCTTCCATGAAGTACAGTCGGTCGTTCTGGTCGCCGATCTTACGCTGGCCTCGACCCGCGACACGATCCGTATCCTTGCTTGGCTGAAGAATAATGCTCCGCAGGCCAGCGTACTGGTGGTCGTCAACCGCGTTCATCCGAGCCTGACCGAGATCAGTCGCAAGGATTTCGAGAACTCGATCGAGCGCCAAATCGACTTCGTCCTGCCCTTTGACCACAAAGCCGCGGTCAACGCCGCCAAGCTCGGCAAGCCGCTCGCTGAAGCCGCCAAGTCCGGCAAGATCGGACTGTCGCTCGCGAAACTCACCGCGAAACTGCTCGAACTTGTCAGCGACGAAACGCCACTCGATGCAAAGAAAGCGAAGCCGTCGCTGATGGAAGAGCTGAGCGCATTGTTTCAGCCCAAACCCAAAGCCGCCAAAAAGTGAACCGGGGGTGATCGCGGCCCGATGCTGACGGCACTGTTCATGATGGTCATGGCCGTGGTCATGACCATGTTCGTCTTCGTGGTGGCCCGCCCCCCCTCGCAGCGTGCATTCGCCCGCCGGCTTTCCTCGGTGCGCGGCCGGCACAATGTCAGTGGCGAACCGGTGGTCAATGAACAGGTCCGCAAGCTGCTTGCCAGTCGCGCGGCCAAGGTTCAGCGCGAGCAGACGTTTCTCACCCGCTTCCTGCCCGATCCGATCGATATTCAGCGCCAGATCGACGCGGCGGGGAAGAAATGGGCTGTCCGGAATTATTTCATAGGTTCCGGCGTAACGGCCGTGGTGCCGTTCATCGGGCTGATTGTCGCCGGGCTGCCGATATGGATGGCGCTGATCTTCGGAGTCGGCTCAGGTCTCGCGCTGCCCCGTCTGTTCCTCAACATGCTGGCTACACGGCGCCTCGACCGGTTCGTGCAGCGCTTTCCCGACGCAATTGAGTTGCTTGTCCGCGGCCTTCGCGCAGGCCTTCCCATCGCCGAAACCATGGGAGCCGTCGCCTCCGAAATTGACGGTCCCGTGGGCAGCGAGTTTCAGGCGGTCAGCGACCGGATGAAGATCGGCCGTACCCTCGAAGGCGCGCTGCAAGAAACCGCCAACCGGCTCGGCACCGCGGAATTCCAGTTCTTCGTGATCACCCTGGCGATCCAGCGCGAAACCGGCGGCAATCTCGCCGAAACCCTGTCGAACCTGTCGGAAGTGCTGCGCAAGCGCATGCAGATGAAGCTCAAGATCTCGGCTATGTCGTCCGAATCCAAAGCTTCCGCCTATATCATCGGCGTACTGCCTTTCATCGTCTTCGGACTGATCAGCTTCATCAGCCCCGACTACATGGCGAGCTTCTTCAAGGATCAGCGGCTGATGATAGCCGGTATCGGCGGCATGATCTGGATGGCGATCGGCGCCTATATCATGCGCCAGATGATCAATTTCGAGATCTGAGGGGTCGATGGATCACGCAGTCACCCCACAATTCTTCAGCACGCTGCTCTCGATCGGGATCGCGCTGACGACCGCGATCATCATCCTGATCGTCGGGCATGGCCTGGTGAAGGCCGTTGCCCGCGACCCGATGGCCAAGCGCGTTCGCGCCCTCAACGATCGGCGCGAGCAGCTCAAGGCCGGTGTTGCCGCCTCCAAGACGCGCCGCCGCGCAAAGATGGAGAAGAAGGCGAGCCTCTCGGTCACGCGCATGAAGGCGATCCTCGGCAGCATGAAGATGCTCCAGGACTCGCAGCTCAAGGCGGCGTCGCTCAACCTTTCTCGCGCCGGCATCCGGACCAAGGACGCGGCGATCACGGTGATCTTCTTTCGCCTGGTTGCCCCGATCATGAT
>CANJRZ010000220.1 GCA_947476735.1 Sphingomonadaceae bacterium | reverse complement strand
GTCTGGGCCAATGCGGTGGTCAGTCGCTTCGACCGGAACAGAGGCATGGCGCTCGCCATCTTGCTGTCGGGCCAGGCCGCGACCTACGGACTGCTGCCGATCTTCGCGGTCGAGGTCATGCAGCATTTCGACTGGCGGATGGTCTATTTCCTGCTGGCCGCCTATGTGCTGTTTCTCGGCTGGCCACTCGCCTGGCTCTTTTTCTACAGCGCGAGCGATCTGAAGCGTCGCGATCCGTCGCTGGACATCCATGTGCCGCCGCCGGCGGCCCGGGGCGGCACATTTCGGGCGATGCGGCGGCGGCATTTCTGGCTGATCGCGGCGGCTTATGCGGTTTCGGCATCTGCCATCTCGTCGCTGATGGTTCACCTCCAGCCGATCCTGACCGATTCGGGGATGAGCGCGATGGACGCTGCCAAGATCGCCTTCTTCCTGACCCCGGCATCGCTGGCCGGACGCTTCCTGTCGGGATTCCTGCTTGATCGTTTCCCGGCCCATTTTGTGGCAGGCTGGGCGCTGGCCCTGCCCGGCGTCTGCTATCTGATCCTGATCCTCGGCGGCACTGGTTATGGCCCGGCGATCGCCTGTGCGATCATCGTCGGACTTGCGGCCGGGGCGGAGACCGACGTGCTCGCCTATCTGATCAGCCGCTATTTCGGGCCGCAATATTTCAGCAGCCTCTATGGCCTGTTGCTCGGCATCTTCGCGGTCGGCTATGGCGCCGGGCCGGTGGTGACCGGCCGGGTGTTCGACGTGACGGGAAGCTATGAGCCGAGCTTCATCGCGCTGGCCGCGGGCGCGGTGCTGGGTTCTGCGCTGATCCTGATGATGGGCCGCCCGCCGAGCACCGAGGATCTGGAAAAGATTGATCGGGTGCCGGCCTGACCGCATCGTCCGCCTGATTGGGGAGAGGGAATCATGATCGATATCGATGACGGGCCGACGCCCGATGCCGCGCGGTGGAACACGACAATGGAGGCGCGGCCGGCGATCCGGTACCTGCGACCAGACTTCCAGATGGGGCCCCCGCCCAGCTGTACCGAGGAAGAGCGCAAACTTCTGTGCGGGCAGAAGGGCTGATGGGCGCGCTCAACTATATCGGCGTTGAGGAGGCGCGAGGCCTGACGGGACTGCGGCTCGTGCTCACGCAGGGGATACCGGCTCCCTGGGGCATGGCGGCTCGGGTGTTGTTCGAGGTCAAGAAAATCCCCTTTGCCACGGTGATCCAGCAGGCGGGCGCCGCTAACGAGGCGCTGGTCGCATGGACCGGGCATAATTCGGCACCCGTCGCCATGTATGACGATGAACGGCCGCGCGCTCTCTGGTCGGAGCAGATGATGCTCGCCGAGCGGCTCGCTCCCGAGCCGGCGTTGATCCCGGCGGATCAGGATGTACGCACCGGTATGATGGCGATCTGCCACGAGATTTGCGCCGAAGATGGCCTCGGCTGGAACCTGAGAAACCTGATCTTCGAGGCGGGCCGCGAGCAGGGGCAGGTGATGCCGCAGTTCATCCACAAATATGGCTCGGGCACGACCGCCGATTACTGCAAGAAGCGGGTTAACCAGATCCTCGGCATGCTCGGCCGCACAATGGAAGCACAGCGCGCGCGCGGCAGTGGTTTTCTGGTCGGTGACTCACTTAGCGCGGCTGATATCTACTGGACGGCCTTTTCCAATCTGATGGCGCCAATGTCGGACGAAATGGTCGAAGTTCCCGAATATTATAAGGCCTTCGGCATTCCCTGCATGGCGGCGGTTGAGGTGCCGATGGACGCCTTGTTCGAACATCGCGACCGTATCGCGCGCGATTATTTCGATGCGCCGCTGCGATTCTGATGGACGTCGCCGACGTCGCGGCGCAAAATCATAGACAAGAGTCCATTTAAATAGACCATCCAGACCGAACAGAAGGAGAGAGTCATGAGCACAGCTCCGATTCGTATCGACCAGTCCGAAGCCGCGCTGCGCCGCGATCTTGCCGCCTGCTATCGCCTGATTGCCATGTATGGCTGGGACGACCTCATTGCCACCCATGTTTCGGTTCGCCTGCCCGAGGGCAATGGCTTCCTGATCAACCCGTTCGGGCTGATGTTTGAGGAAATCACCCCGGACAGCCTGATCAAGGTCGATCTCGACGGCAATCTGCTCGCTCCGACGAAATGGAGCGTCAACGCCGCCGGTTTCGCGATCCACAGCGCGATCCATGCGGCGCGCCACGACGCGCTGTGCGTGATGCACCTCCACACGCCTGACGGCATCGCGGTCTCGATGTGCGAGGACGGCCTGCTGCCTGAGAACCAGACCGCGCTGATCCACGCTGGCGGCATCGCCTATCATGACTATGAAGGCATCGCCTGCCTCGACGAGCGTGAGCGGCTGGTCGAGCATCTCGGCGACAAGAGCGTCATGCTGCTGCGCAACCATGGTACGCTGACTATGGGTCCCAGCGTCGCGTCGGCCTTCACCTCGATGTATTTCCTCGAGACCGCCTGCACCATCCAGGTGCGCGCGCTTGGCATGAACCTGCCGCTGCACAAGGTCGAGCAGAAGGTCATCAACGAGTTTGCCGGCATGCGCTCGATAGAGAAGATGGAGGATATGTCGCAAAGCCTCGTCTGGCCGGCACTGCTCCGCAAGCTCGACCGGCACGATCCGACCTGGCGCGGCTGATCGGACCTTGCCCGCCGAGACCAGGATTCAGCGCCTCGTCGACATCGAGGCGCTGAAGACGCTCAAGGCGACCTATTGGCGTTGCTGGGACACCAAGGATTTCGAAAGCTGGCTGAGCCTGTTCACCGACGAGGCGACCCTGCTGGTCGACATGTCGGTAAAGCCTGACCCGGGCGGCATGGTGCAGATGCTGATCGAGGGCAAACAGCGCTTGCGTGAGACTGTCTGCGTCAACAACCGTTACACCGTCACCGTCCACCAGGGCCATTCGCCCGAATTCGAATTTCTCTCGGACAGCGAGGCGAAAGGAAGCTGGGCGATGGAGGACATCGTCGAGCGCGAGGCGCTGACCTTTTTTGGTCGCGGCCATTATCGTGAGACCTATCGCAAGATCGGCGGGGCATGGAAGTTCACCTCGATCCATCTGACGCGGATTCGCTATTCGTGTATTGCGCCGCGCGGAGATCCGACCTTGTTCTATCCCGGCCAGCCTTAGGCGCCCGTCCATCTCTGCATCCGCTGCAGAACCGTCTTTACGGTTTCACTAAGTCGATCGCATAAATTCGCTTGGCGCTATCAACCAAGTGGGGGATGGTAAGCGCGCAACGGACAAGGGAGGCGGCGCGTGGATGAAGCGAGCGCGGCACTGGCACTGGCCTCGGGCCATTCGCGGGGAAAGGCAAAGCGCCAGCGGGCGATCCTCGATGCCGCGCGCGACATCATGGCCCAGGCCGGCGAGGCGGGACTGACGATGTTCGCGGTCGCCTCACGCGCCGGGGTCAGCCCCGCGACTCCCTATAATCTCTTCGGATCGAAGCAGGCGATCCTGACCGCGGTCTATGAAGAGGACATGATCGATTTCCACGCCAATTATGAGGTGCGCGCCTGTGACGATCCGCTCGGCCGGATTTTCGACCTGGCCGATCTGTCGATCGAGCATTGGAAAAGCTCCCCCGATTTCTACAAGGCGCTCCTGATCGTTCTCAGCCGCAACACCGGCTCCAAGGTGGACGGAGCCTGGTCGCCGCGCCGGAGCTACTCGCGCCAGCTCATTCAAAACCTCGCGGCAGCCGGAGGGCTGGAGGCCAGCGCGCCGCTCGAAGCCTTGTCGACCGCGCTTGTCCGCACGCTCAAAGCGGTCAGCCAGGAGTGGGTCGACGGCGAACTTACACTCGACGAAGCCGGTCATGAGATCGGCGTTGCTTTCGGGGTCGTGCTGACCGGCTTCGTGGCGTCCGAGACCAAGCCGGCGCTCGCCCGGATCCTGCAGCGCTATCGGGCCCGGGGCGAGTAAGCCTCCTAACCCCTGGAGAGAGGGTTAGTTCGACTTCGCCACCACCTCGCGGCCGAACCAGTCGATATGCTCCAGATAAGCGCTGCGGCTGTCATGCGGCGGATCGATCCAGCTCCAGGTGACACCCGCCTTGGCGAAGGCATCGAACTCCTCGAGCAGGCTTTCCGCCGCCGCGCGTGACAGCGCCTTCGGTTTCTGGTGGGTGCCGATCGCGAAATCGAACGGGCCGGTCCTCCCCATCTGCGCGCGCAGCGCCTTGAGCTGGGCGATCTTCTCGGCGAGCTGCCCGACCGACTGGATGCCGGTGCGGCGGTTGATCTCGCTGAGGTTCGGCGCGGCGAAGAATGGCGCCCAGCCGTCGCCATGGCGCGCCGCCCGTTCGATCGCCTTGTCGCTGCCGCCACCGACCCAGATCAGGGGCTGCGGATCGGGCGCGGGGCGGGGCTCATTGCCTTTCGCGTCGAAGCCCATGCCCTTGTAGGAAACCGCGCCGCCGGCCCAGGCGAGGCGCATCACTTCGAGCGCCTCGTCGGTCAGCGCGCCGCGCTTGTGGAAGTCGACGCCGAGCGCCTCGAATTCGCTCTTCATATAACCGCCGCCGATGCCGAGGATCAGCCGTCCGCCCGACAGCACCTGCAGTGTCGCCGCCGCCTTCGCGGTGATGAACGGGTTACGATAGGGCAGCACCACGACATGGGTGTGAAGCATGATCCGCGTCGTCACCGCCGCGACGAAGGCAAGCGCGGTGAAGGGATCGACCGCGTCATGGCCGTTGGCGTGGAGCCAGCCGGCATCGGGCGCGGGATGATCGGTCAGGTGGCAGGCGTGGATGTTCGCGGCTTCCAGCGCTCGGCCCATTTCGGCGATCGCCTCCATCGTCTGGAACTGACCGGGCGTGATAACGCCGAGCGGAATATGCGCCGAGAATTTCATCATCCCTCCGTGGACATCCTGTCCGATTATTGTCGCCGCCGGGCTTATGCTCATGCCATAGTCGCGCTGCCAACCGATAAATATGGAGAGGGTGATGGGCGGAAGACTCGAAGGCAAGGTCGCGATCATTACCGGTGCGAGCACCGGCTGCGGACCGGTGATGGCCGAACTGTTCGTGCAGCAGGGCGCGAAGGTGCTGATGGCCGCGCGGCGCGAGGAACTGGTCGCCGAGGCGGCTGCCAGGATCGGCGAAAATGCGATCGCGATGCGCGCCGATGTCACCAGCGAGGAAGACATCAAGGAGATGGTCGACCGGGCGATGAAGGCCTGGGGACAGGTCGACATATTGCTCAACAACGCTGCCGTGCCCGGCACCGACAAATATGTCTGGGAGCAGACGCTGGAAAACTGGAACGCGACGATCGCGGTCGACGTGACCGCGGCGATGCTCTGCAGCCGCGAAGTGCTCAACCGATCGATGCTCGAGCGCAAGACCGGCTCGATCATCAACTTCTCGTCGACCGCCGGCTGGATCGGAATTCCGCGCAAAACCCACTATGTCACTGCCAAGGCGGGACTGCGCGCCCTCACCAAGACAATCGCGCTCGAAGTCGGCCCGCACGGCATCCGCTGCAACTGCCTCGTTCCCGGTTCGATCGATACCGCGCTGTGGCAGAATTACGGGAAGCGGATGGCGGGCGAGCAGGGTATCAGCTTCGAGGAATGGCGCGAAAAGGCGCTGTCGGGGGTGCCGTTGCGCACCATCTCGACGCCAGACGATATCGCCAATCTCGCGCTGTTCCTGGCGAGCGACGACAGTCGCACCATCACCGGCCAGTCGATCAATTGCGATGCCGGCGCGTACATGGTCGGCTGAAGTCGAACGAAGGAGAGAGCGAATGGCGAAGGACAAGGTCAAGGACAAGGCGAAGGGCAAGGCCCGGTCGATCGAAGAGCGGCTCCGGACGGTCGAGGATCGGCTGGCCATCGCGCAACTAGTCTGCGGCTATGGCTATGCGGTCGACGGCTGCAATGCCGAGGCGGTCGGCAGCTTCTATGCCGAGGACGGGGTCTATGCTGTCGCCGGCTCCTCGACCTGGGAAGGGCGTGACGCGGTCGCGGGGATCACCGCCAGCGCCGGGCATCTCAGCCTTGTCACCGCGGGCTGCGCCCATATCTCGACCGCACCCTATATCGTCCTCGATGGCGACCGCGCGGTGGCGACATGCCACACCATGGTGCCGGTGAAGCGTGCCGATGGCTATCATATCGCCCGTATGAGCGCGTCGCGCATCCTATGCTCACGCAAGCCCGGTGGCGGCTGGCAGATCGATCATCGCCAGAATTACCTGCTCGATGGCGCCAAGGAGGGTCCGGCGCTGCTCGCGCGGCTGATGGAGGGGCCGGGGGCCGCCTGACGACGGTGCTTCAGCCGATCGTGATGCTGCGCTTGAGATCTGGGCTGAGCGGACCGAGGCAGCCGGGCTGGCGGCGGCCGGGCAGGATCGCCACGTCGTAGAGTTCGCGCACCACGCCGTCGATGAACAGCGTTTCGGTCATTTCGCCCGAAACCAGGTCGACGATCGCCAGCCCGCACTCGGCGGCGAGCCCGCGCGCCGCCAGCTCGTCGTCGAGCGCGAGGCCGGAGAAGGTGCCGTCGTCGCCGCGCGGCCGCGACAGGCCCATCACCGCATGGTTGCCGGCGAAGGCGAGCCCGCGCAGATAGCCGGGCAGGAAGGCGAGCGGCTCGAACCGGCCGCTCGCCATGTCGATCGATCCGAAACGGCCCGTTCCCGAATCGTGGAGCCACAGCCGCCCGTCATGCCAGCGCGGCGAATGCGGCATGCTCAGCCCGTGCGCGACGATCCGGTTCGAGGCGATGTCGATCACCACCCCGCCGTCGCGCCGATGATCGCGCCATCCGTCGAGCGTGTCGCTGGTCGAAACCGCGGTCGCGAAGGCGGGCTTGCCGTCGCGCATCGCCAGCCCGTTGAGATGGCAGCGATCCTCGGCGGCGAGGCCCGAGATGAAGGGCGGCAGCCAGACCGGGGTGAAGCTGTGCGTCGGACTCATACCAAGACTCCCTGATCAGAACCGATGGGCCCATGTTCGCAGGCCGAGCGACATGATGCGCCATGGCTGATCGGTGAGGCGGTTCCAGGCGAAGCAGCAATGATCGAGGATATCGTCGTAGGAT
>CANJRZ010000219.1 GCA_947476735.1 Sphingomonadaceae bacterium | reverse complement strand
CGGGCACCGCCATGATCGAGGTCATCGAAAGAACCCGGTCGGGATGGTTGATCGCCATCCGCTGGACGATCATCCCGCCCATCGAGATCCCGACGATATGCGCCTTGCCGATAGCCTCGGCGTCAAGCACCGCGATCCCGTCGCGGGCCTTGTCGGCGATCGTATAGGGCTCGGTCGGCCAGCTCGACAGGCCAACGTCACGATTGTCGAGGCGGATCACCCGATAACCGCGCGCCGCGAGCAGTTCGCAGAAGGCCGCCGGCGTCCAGATCATCTGGACGCCATAGCCGTTGACGACGAGCAGGGCCGGCTTCGCCGGATCGCCGAAGCATTCATATTCGATTTCGACGACACCGTTCTTCGCCCGCGGCATGCCGCCTCCGTTCTTTTGCTTGTCCTTCTACCATTGTCCTACAATGTGATGCGTTGCTAGACTTGACGTCACGAGAGAGGAATCAGCCCATGTCGACGCTATCGTTCAGCGAGACCTTGACCCGGGTCGGTCCCGGCACACCAATGGGTCAGTTGATGCGCCAATATTGGATTCCGGCGCTGATGTCGTCCGAGCTGGTGGCTGATGGCGACCCGGTTCGGCTGATGCTTCTCGGCGAGAAGTTGGTGGCCTTTCGCGACACTCACGGCCGGGTCGGCATCATGGACCATCGCTGCGCCCACCGCTGCGCCTCGCTCTTCCTCGGCCGCAACGAACATGGCGGCCTGCGCTGCGTCTTCCATGGCTGGAAGTTCGACGTCAACGGCAACTGCATCGACATGCCCAATGTCCCGCCGTCAAAGGACTATAAGGACAAGGTCTACGCCCGCGCTTACCGGACCTTCGAACAGAACGGGCTGATCTGGACCTATATGGGAGACCGCGCGACCCCGCCGCCGATCCCCCAGGTCGAGATGACGATGGTGCCCGAGAGCGAGGTCGCGATCGATTGCATGCAGCGCGACTGCAACTGGCTGCAGGTGATGGAAGGCGATCTCGACACCGGCCATTTCGGCTTCCTCCATCTCGGCTCGCTCGAGCCCGAGGATATCGCTGACGACAATTTTCTCCACCATATGACCGAGCAGCGCTGGGTCGAGCTCGATGTCGGGAACAAGCCCTGGGGCACCGGCTATGCCGCGCATCAGGATGTCGGCGACAAGACCTATTGGCGCTTCGCCAACTTCATGTTCCCCTTCTGGGCGCAGAACCCGCAAAGCGTGTTTGCCGACCATGTCGACGGCGGCGCCTTCGTGCCGATGGACGACACACACACGATGGTGTTCCGCTTCCACTGGCTCAAGCAGACCCCGTTCATCCCGCGCACCCGCGAGGGCGGGCCGCTCCCGTCGATGGGTTTCGAGCGCGATTACCTGCCGCAGACCACCGACTGGTATGGCCGCTGGCGCCCTGCTGCCAACGCCTCGAACGACTGGCAGCTCGACCGCGAGGCGCAGCGCAGCGGCAAGAGCTTCACCGGCATCCCCAACCTGTTCGTCCAGGACCAGGCGGTGACCGAAAGCGCGGGCGCGATCCTCGATCACAGCCACGAGCATCTGGGTCCCACCGACGAGATGATCGCACGCACCCGGCTGCGCCTCCGCAAGGCCGCGATCGACCTGCGCGACAAAGGGACGCCACCGCCTGGGGTCGACGATCCGCATGTCTTCCTCGATGCCCGGGGCGGCTCCTGCTACACCGAACCGGGGCTCGACTGGGAACAGGTCTATGCCGACCAGCTAGACGCCGCCGTCCGCCCCGGTCTCGATCTGGCCGCCGAATAGAAAGACCCCATTGATGCAATATAACCGCCTGGGCCAGTCCGGCCTCGTCGTCTCCCGCCTGTGCTTCGGAACGATGACCTTCACCCATACGCCGGGCGAGGGCCGCATGCCCGCGGTCGCCAAGGTGCGACAGAAGGAGGCCGACGACATCGTCGCCGCCTGCCTCGACAACGGCGTCAACTTCTTCAACAGCGCCGATGTCTACGCCAATGGCGAGGGCGAGGAGATGCTGGGCGCCGCGCTCGGCAAGCGGCGGCAAGAAGCGGTGATCGGCACCAAGGTCGGCGGCCGGACCGGCGGCGCGGCGCTGCTCGGCGCAGGGCTTTCGCGGCGGCATATGGTGATGGCGGTCGAGGAGTCACTGCGCCGGCTCAAGACCGACTGGATCGATCTCTATCTCTTCCACAAGGCGGATCCCTATACGCCGATCGAGGAGACGCTCGACGCGATGGAGACGCTGATCCGCGACGGCAAGATTCGCTATGCCGGGGTCTCGAACTGGCAGCCATGGAAGATGGCCAAGGCGATCCAATATCAGAAGGACCGCGATTACAGCCGCTTCATCGCCGCCGAATATTATTACTCGCTGCTCGGCCGCGAGATCGAGAACGATCTTATCCCCGCCGCCCTCGACGCCGATGTCGGCCTGCTCGCCTGGGGCCCGCTCGCCAGCGGCTATCTCTCGGGCAAATATACGAGCGACGACCCGACCGGCGGCGGTGGCCGGCGCGCCAGCTTCGCCTTCCCGCCATTCGATCCTGCCAAGGGCGATGAAGTAGTAGCTGCGCTGCGCGAAATCGGCGCTCCGACCGGCGCGAGCTGCGCCCAGGTCGCCCTCGCCTGGCTGCTCGCCAAGCCGGTGGTCGGCAGCGTGATCATGAGCGGGACGAGCGTATCACAGGTGCTCGACAATATTGGCGCGGCGGATGTGAAGCTTTCGGCGGAGGATGTCGCCCGCCTCAATGCGCTAACCCCGCCCAGCCGGCCGCTGCTCGACGTGGTGATCGAGAATGGCGGCGACCATGTGATGAAGGCGACGCTGTATCCGAAACAGGCGTAGCAATATCTTCCGGCATCAACATTGATCGAGAGGTGCACCATGGCCGTCATTCCGGGCTTCAAGACGATCTCGGCCGATTCCCACGTCACGGAACCCCCGAGCTGCTATACCGATTATCTCGAACCGGAATGGCGCGACCGCGCGCCTCGGCTGGCGCAGAATGCCGAGAAAGGCAGCGTCTATCTGATCGATGGCCTTCCCGGCGAAGTGCCGATCACCCTGGCCGCCGCTGCCGGACGCAACCCGGAAGACCTGTGGAACTCATCCCGGACTTTTGACGATCTTCACCGGGGCGGCTGGGATCCGAAGGCCCGCCTCCTAGACCAGGATCGCGACGGCGTCGGCGCCGAAATCATTTACCCGACGGTCGGGATGGTGCTCTGCAATCACCCTGACGCCAATTACATGCACGCGATGTTCCGCGCCTATAATCGCTGGCTCAAGGATTTCTGCGACGATGGCGAAGGGCGGCTGTTCGGCATCGGTCAGACTGCGGTCGCTACCGTCGAACAGGCGATCGAAGATTGCAAACTGATCCGCGAGCAAGGTTTCAGGGGCGTGATGCTGCCCGCCCACCCGGGAACAGACGAGGATTACGACCACCCCTCATTCGACCGGCTGTGGGCTCTGCTGGTCGACCTGGACATGCCGGTCAGCTTCCACACCTTTACCGGCAAGCGAAAGGCCGACGAACTCGTCTTCTCCACGCGCGGGCCGAAGATGAACGGCTTCATGGCAATCACCCGCGATAATCAGGATCTGCTGGGGATGTTCGTCATCACGGGGATTTTCGAGCGTTTTCCTAAGCTCAGGGTCGTCAGCGTCGAGGCCGATGCCGGATGGGTCCCGCATTACGTCTATCGGATGAACCACCAATATGAGCGCCATCGGTTCTGGAAGAAGGGCATCACGCTCAAACAGCTGCCGGGTGATTATTTCTTCGAGAATATCTATTTGACCTTCCAGGACGACTGGATGGCCTTCAAGCACCGGGGGGACCTGAATGTTCACCGCCTGCTCTGGGCCAACGACTACCCGCACAGCGATGCCACCTGGCCAAATAGCCAGGAATTGCTGGCCAAACATACTGCGATACTAAGCGATGAAGAGCGGCGATGGATCCTCCGCGACAATGTCGCGGAACTCTACGGCATTGAGCTTGCCACCTGACCACGGAGCTACCCGGCATCGATTTTGGACCGAGCTCCTGAACCCAGCCATATCAAGGTCAAGCGGAACGATGGGCGCGCGGGCTCACGCCTTGCCCCACACCAGCGGCACCCGTGAAATCCCGGTCGTCGTGCCCGGATGCATCACCACCTCGTCATCCGGATCGATCGCGAAATCGGGAATGCGGGGCAGCCATTCCTCGAGCAGAATGCGCAGCTCCGCCCGGCCAAGCTGCGACCCCGGGCAGCGATGGATGCCGCTACCGAAGGCGACATGCTTCGCCGCGTTGGGGCGGGCGAAGTCGACGGCCAGCGGATCGGAAAAGATTGCGGCGTCCAGCGAGTGGAGGATCGTCGGCAGCATCACCGCGTCCCCGGCCCGCATCTCGACCCCACCGAACGCCATGTCTTGGGTGACCACCCGGCCCGTGTTGACGATGCTATGACGCCGGATCAGCTCGTCGACCGCCGGCCGGATCAGGGCCGGATCGCCCGCCAATGTCCGCCGCGCCTCGGGATGGCGGGCGAGGAACGCCATGGCGAAGCCCATGATCGTCGCCACGGTGTGCAGGCCCGATGACAGCACCGAGCCGAACAGATGGGGCAGATCCTCTTCGGGAATCCCCTGTTCGGCGCTGGCGGCGATCGCGCGGGTGATGAAGTCGTCGCGCGGTTCGCGCCGGCGTTGCGCGACGATGTCGGCGGCATAATCGACCACCACATCCTTTGCGGTCTGGCGAACATTCTGGTCTGCCGAGCCGCGTTGCGCATCGCCCTGTCCAACCAGAAAGGCGGCATCCTCGACCGGCAAACCCATCAGCCGCAGGAATACCTCGATCGGCAGACGGCGCGCGAACTGACTCTGGAACTCGCACTGCCCCTCATCGCGGAACGCCGCGATCAGCTCGATGGTCAGCGCGCGTGCATGGCGCTCGGCGGGCTTGAGCCGGTTGAGCGCGAACAGCGGTGCGACCACGGTCCGCAGCGCGGTGTGGCGCGGCGGATCGGTCTCGAGTGGCAGCGCCCTGGTCAGCCCGGCCGGGATCTGGACCGAGCTATGCGAGAACAGCTCCCATTCGCTCTGTGCCCAGGCGATGTCCTCGCCCCGCGTCAGCACCCAATGGCCGCCATTGCGCGGCGTCCAGAAGATAGGAGGCGAGCCGTCGCGCATCGCCTTCCATTCGAGGAGCACATCCTTGCCCGGCCCGCCGAGCGCGAACATGTCGAAATCGCGCACCGGAGTGCGTTGGGCGATCACGGCCAGACCAGCTCCAGCCGGGTGACGCCATTGATCACGCCGACGGTCAGTTGGGGCGTGGTTCCCGGCTTCACCCGGAAATCGGGGATGCGGGTGAGCCATTCCTCGAGGAAGATGCGCAGCTCCCGCCGCGCCAGCGCCGCGCCCGGGCAGATATGCGGGCCACGGCCGAACGGCGCCATCACCGCATTCTCCCTGTCGAAATCGACCGTCAACGGATCTGGGTTCAGCGTCTCGTCGATGCCGACATGGGGTGTTGCGGGCATCACCATGTCGCCAGCCTTCAGCGCGATCCCCCCGAAGCTGGTGTCACTGCCGACCATCCGCGCGATGTTGGCGATGCCGTGGCGGCGCAACAGTTCCTCGACTGCCCGCTCGACGAACGGCCGGTCATGGATCCGTTCGGCCAGCTGGCGCCGATGCGCCGGGTTCACGGCGAGGAAATGGGCGAAGAAGCCCATCATCGCGGCGATGGTATCGAGCCCGCCCGACAGCACCAGCGCCGCATAGTTGATCGCCTCCTCCTCGGAGATGCGCACGCCGCGGACTTCGACATTGACGAGCTTGCTCATCAGGTCCTCACCCGGGTCTTCGCGCCGGCGCCGCACCCATGAGGCGATATAATCGCGCAAGCCATCCATCGCCGCGATGCGCGCGCCCTCGCTCACATCGCGCACCGATTGCTCGACCAGCGCAAGCAGCAACGCCTTGTCGTCGAGCGGCATGTCGACGAGGCGGAAGAAGATGTGGATCGGCAATATCTTCGAGAATTCGAAGGTGAATTCGCAGCCGCCGTGCGGCACCAGCCGTTCGATCGTCTCGATCGCGACCTCGCGCACATCATCCTCCAGCGCGCGCAGACGCCAGGGCGTCAGCCATTCGACCAGTGGACGACGGTAGAAGGCATGGTCGGGCGGATCGAGCTCGAGCGGGATGATCCGCGGGAGATCGTCGGGCGCGGGCGGCAGCGCGACGTGCCGGCTGGTAAAGAGCCGGGCGTTGCGGAGAATCTCCAGTACATCCTCGCCGCGCGTCATCACCCAATGACCACCATTGCGAGGTGTCCAGAAGATCGGCGGGAAGGCGCGCTGGACCTCCAGATAGGCCGCGCCGATGTCGCGTTCGGCGCCGGACAGCGCATAGATATCGACATCTCGCACCAGATCGTCCGGGACATGCGCGGGCTTCAGTGCGTCGGCCAGTCCCGTTCCCATGCGCTTTGTCCCTGCCTGCCGGCTATTTCCGCGGCAGCGCGTAGGCGATGATATGGTCGGCCTGGCCCGATCCGAAGGGGACCGATCCTCCGGCGACGACCAGGATCATCTGCCGCCCGTCCGCGGCGACATAGCTGACCGGGACCGAGTGTGATCCGGCCGGCAGTTCCTTGTGCCAGAGCAGTGCGCCGGTGCGGCTGTCGAACGCCCGCAGCACGCCGTCGGTACCCGCCGCGACGAAGACGAGGCCGCCGCGCGTTGTCAGCGATCCACCCAGATTGGGAACGCCCATCGGGATCGGCAGGCCAAGCCTGAGTCCGAGCGGCCCGCTGCGGCGCGCATCGCCGAGATCGCGCATCCACACCAGCTTGCGGGTGCGCAGGTCGATTCCCGCGATGCGCCCGTAGGGCGGTGCGGCGCAGGGCACCGCGAGCGGAGACATGAATGGCCCCATCAGCGCGGCAAAGGGCGTGTTGCCCTGCGCATTGCGCGCACCTACGCCAGAAGACGCGTCGGGCAGCGGGAAGATGCCCATTGCTTCGGCCTCCTTCCGCGGCAGAAGCTGGCCGCGATAGGGAATGCGGTTGACGTTGGCGATCAGCAGTCCGCGCTCGGGATCCACCGAAATGCCGCCCCAGTTCATGCCGCCGATCGTGCCCGG
>CANJRZ010000218.1 GCA_947476735.1 Sphingomonadaceae bacterium | reverse complement strand
GAAGGCTGTAGCCGTCGTATTCTGGAAGGTCGCCAGCGTGGACCAGCTGTTGCCGCCGCCGTCACGATCGACCCGCAGCTCGGTATGGGCGCCATTCTGCAACAGCTGGAGATGCCCGGTCTGGAACAGGTTGCCGGCGCTGTATTCTGGAGCGCGCCGCCCGCGATCCAGGCCGACAGATCGACCCTGTCGCCGCTTTTGCCGGTCACGAAGTCGGAAATCGTGACGGCGTTGGCGGCGCGGAAGTCGCCCGCGGTCGATTGCAGGATCAGCGTATCGACACCGGTGCCCAACGAGATGGTGTAGGAGCCGACCAGCGTATCAACCGAAACGCTGTCAGTGCCGGTGCCGCCGATGATCGTCGCGTTGAGCAGGCCGGTCGCCGTGATGCTGTCGTTGTTCGCGCCACCATCGAGCGTCGCGCTGTCATTGGCCCCGCCATTGCCGAAATAGAGCAACGTGTCGTTGCCCGCGCCGCCGTCCATGGCGATCGACGAGGCGGCGGCGCTGAAGCGCTGCACTTCGAGCGTGTCGTTGCCGCCGTTGCCGACGAGCGAGTCGCTTCCCCCATCGAAGCCGTGCAGATAATTGGCGTTGCCATCGCCGGTCAGCGTGTCGCTGTAGGAACTGCCGAACAGATTCTCGATCGAAACGAGGGTGTCATTGCCCTCTCCGGTATTCTGCGCGCTGCCCTGGGTATTGAGATTGACCGTGACGCCATTCGTCGCGCCCGAAAAGTCGGCCATGTCGGAGCCGCTGCCGCCGTCGATCCGGTCGTCACCAAGACCGCCATTCAGGAAGTCGTCGCCACTGCCGCCGGCCAGCGTGTCATTGCCGCCGAGGCCGGAGAGGAAATCCTCGTCGCCAAGACCCGAAATCGAGTCGCCGGCGGCGGTGCCGTAGATCGTGTCGAGGCCGGCGGTACCGCTGAGCGTGCTCATGCGCGGCGTCCTTCGCGGACAGTCGTCGCGCGATCGAAACCCTTGCCGCTACATACACTACGCATACATCTTCCCCCCGAAAGGGCCGCCCTGACCGGGAGCGCATCCCGTTTCGGCCAAAACACGAAACGAACCAAAACCGTTCCCAATCGATCATTTCCAATAGCGAACTGTCCTTAACGGTCAATCATTACTGAAACTCCAACGCCCGATTTCGGGAAATTGACGGCGCTTGATAGTAGAAATGGCAAAGAACAAGTAGAGATACTGTAAACATATCCGACAGTTTGTCCTAGATGTGAACCGGTTGAGGTTGCGATCAGCGAAAGATCACGACTCGCGAGAGACATGGCCGGCCGGTGCCTCGGATCAATCCGCACTGGCGTCTCAACCACACCCGGATTACCTAACAGTCGTCACCTGGGGCGGATGCGGTTGGTCTGGCAGAACATCATCAGATTCGGACTGTTGATCGGGCTGGTATGTCTGATGCCGGCAGAGCCGGCCTTTGCTGCGCCTGAACCGAGGATCGCCGGCCTGTCGGATGACGGCAAGATGCTGCTGCTCGGTTATGACGACGGCACAATCGCGATCCGCGCCATCGACCGGAATAGCGAGGTCGCAAAGCTAGCATCCGACATAAGACTGTGGCGCGCAATCGCGGCGTCGCCTGACGGACGGCGGCTGGCTGCAGTCGGCGATGATGGCGAGGGCCGGCTGCGGTTGTTGCTCTGGGAAGTGGGCACGTCGCCACCGAGGACCTATGACGCGCCCTTCAGGGCGCTTTCGCAGGCCGGTGTCGGCACACCGCTGTTCTCGCCCGACGGACGCAGCCTGCTGGTCCGTCCGGACAATCGCGGCCCCGGCTATCTGATCGATTTCGCAAGCGGCAAGGCGCTGGGCGCGGTCGGCGACTATGGCGAGGCAGCCTTTGCGCCATCGGGAAAGACGCTGGTCACCAAATCCGCCGATGAGAAGGGCTTCACCCTCTATGACGCCGCCGACGGCAGGGCGATCGCCACTCGCGATCTCGACAGCCTGAACTTCGAAGTGATGTTCCGCCGCGACGAACGGATAGCGGTCATCGGCTATGATTGCGGCATCACCCTGTTCGACCCGCGCGATCCCTCCGGATCGACGCCCGTCACCGTGGCGGCGGATGAATCCGGTTGCACCCCCGACCGGCTCTCACCCGACGTCACGATGCTGAGTGTAGAGATCGACGGCGGCGCCAATGGATCGGGCCGCTACCAGATCCGCGATCTCCAGACCGGCGCGATCATTGTCGACAAGCTGGCGGACAAGGCCTTTGACGGCGCGACGATATCGGGTGGCCGGCTGCTCCGCGAGCGGTCCGAGCGCATCTTCGTATCGCTCCCGCCCGACGGGCCCGAGACCGCCCTGCCCCTTTCGACCGCCTATCTCCTGAACACCTATCGCTCGCGCACCCTGTCGGGCTCCCGGCTGCTCAGCGCTTTTCCCGATGAACCGGTCATGGTGTTCGACATCACCAGTGGCGCGCGTTTGACCTGTATCGAAATCGGCCCGGGATGCGCGGCGCAGGCGCTGCGTTCCGCCTATGCAATGGCGGTAAGGGACGGCGCGCCCGAACGGGTGATCGCAGCACTCCGGGGCAGCGACGCGAGCCGGGCGCTGCTCGGCCCGCTCTGGGGGCAATCGCGGCTCGAACTCGCCCAGGCCCATATGGCGCTCGGCAACCGGCCCGGCGCGCGCGCCGCTTATGAGGAGGCGATCGCCGGGGATCAGCCGGAGATCCGCGCCGAAGCGCGGCTCGGCCTCGCGCGAATCCTGCTTGAGGAGCGCGAACTCGGCCGCGCCCTGACGCTCGCCGAGGCTGCGATCGCCGGGCTCGAAACCGATGGCGCGCTGCCGTCGGCCACGAAGGCGGTGCTGGTACGCCGAAGCAATGCTCTCAGGATCGAGCTGAGCGCTGTCGACATGCCCACACTCACCGGCTTTCTCGACGAGATCCGGTCGCGTTCAGGCGCCGCCGATCCGCCGCTGCTGGACGCCACCGAGTACAGCCGGCTCACCGATCTTCAGGAACTCGGGACCGCCAGTCGCGAATATGGCGCGATGGGACTGAACAGCGCCGGGAGCGTCGCATGGAGCTATGCGCGCAAGAAACTCTTCGTCCGGCTTGGCGACGCCGAGGCGCTTCGGGCTGAGATTATCCTTGCGCAGAGCCGCGGCGATCCGGACGCGGCCCGCGCTGTCACCGCTCAGGCGGCGCTCGAACGTTTCACTCTCGCCTATGACGGCGAGAGATCGCTGCTGAGCACCGAAATCCGCGCCCGACGTCAGACATTGCGCGCCGATGCACTCGAACGGATGGGGGCGCTCGATCCGGCACTCGGGGCAAGGGTCGCGGCGCTCGACATCCTCCGCCAGGAGACGATAGCGCGGCCGCTCGCGCTGGCCGAAGCCTGGCGCCGACTCGCCGCCACCCAAATGCTGCGCAAGGCCTGGCCGGAAGCCCGCACATCGCTGGAGAAAGCGCGCGACCTGCTCGCCGGCGCGGTGCCGGCAAACGACCTGACCCTGCTCGAGGTGCGCGGCGCGATCGGCCTGTTGCTCGCGCGGCATGAAAGCGAGGCAAGCCAGGGCCTTGGCGCGATCGAGCCAGCAATCGCGCTTGCCCGCCGGCGGATCGCGGTGAACGCTGGCCCGACCGCGTCGGAACAGGCGCTCCGGCTCAGGACGCTGTTCGGCGCCGGGGTCGAGGCGCAATGGCTGGCGTCAATGCCCGCCGCGCCCGAGGCACTGAGCGTGGCCGACGCCCGGCCCGGAACGCCGCTCGACATCGGCTTCGACAGCGCCGGCTTCGCGCTCGCGCTGCGCTTCTCGCGAGACGGCTCCCGTCTGGCGAGCGACGAGTTCCGCAGGACCGTCATCTGGGATGCGGACAGCGGCAAGGGGCTCGCGGTTCAGCCATTGTCCGGCAAGGCATCCTTCTTCTACACCGGCAAACCGCTCGACTTTCCCGGTCGCAGGGGCAGCGCCCGTTTCGACCCCGACGGCCTGACCATCGAAGCGCGCGACGGAAAGCCGCCGGTCAGGATCGGCTTCGGTGGCGTGGTGTCGGTCGGCGCGGTCTCCCCGGATGGCAAAAGGGTCGCGCTGGGCGGCGCTTTCGCTCCGATCATCCGGGTCTATGACAGCAGCACCGGCGCAATGATCTCGCAGCTCGACGGGCATAATGACAAGATATTGAGCCTCGCCTGGCACCCGGACTCGATGCGGCTGGCGTCCAGCAGCAAGAGCGGCGCGATCCTGATATTCGATGTCGAGAGCCGACTGGTGACCGCGAGGATGGGCGAGGAGAAGGGCGTCGACGCCCACCGTTCGGAAGTCAGCGACATTGCCTTCAGCCAGGATTCGCGCTTCCTCTTCTCGGCCGCGAAGGAGATCGGCTCGGGTTCGCGCGCGGTGCGCCAATGGGACGTCCGCACCCGCCGCGCGGTCAACCAGTTCGACGCGGATTCGCCGGACCGCCTCCTGGTGGCGCCCGACGCATCGCGGTTCATGGCGCTCGGCTATTCGGATGTCGCGATCTACGAGGTCGCCCGGCCGGACGATCCGAAGCTGATCGAGGAGGCAATCTCCGGGCTCGCCGATGCCGCGCTCGCCGAGGGATCGACGGCGATCGTGCTGGGATATTCCTTCGCCGGGACCAGGGCCTTGTCGCTGAACGACGGAAAGACACTCTGGTCGAACGCCGGAGCGAAGGGCCAGTCGATCGCGGTCAGCCCCGACGGCAGGATGATCGCGCTCGCCAATCCCAATGACGATGAAGAAGCGATCACGATCCTCGACGCAAGAAACGGCGATCGGATCTGCGGGGTCGACGTCGAAGGCGGCTTCTACAGCGGCGAGGGCGATCTCGCGCGCTTCGCCTATGACAAACTGGCCTTCACCGCCGACGGGGCAAGCCTCGCGGGCATCGGCCGCAAGCTCGCCACCACCAGCGAGGAACGGGCGTTCGCCGGGCTGATCACCCGTAGCGCACGATGGAATGCGCGGAGTTGCGCGGGCGAGGCCGAGCTGATCGGCGACGCCGCCCGCCAGGACAGCGCGACCCAGTCACTGGTGTTCGGCGGCGATGCCTTCGCGCTCGCCTCCGGTCTCGGCGGCGCCGACGACCCGGTCGTCACGGTGGGTTTCGCCAGCGATGGCAAGCACGGCTTTGCGCTGACGAAGGCGCACCGCCTGTGGCTCGCCTGGCCGGGCGGCACACGGCCGGCGATCGAGCTCGCCCGCTTCGCGCCCAAGCTCGGCAAGCTGCTTTTCTCGCCCGACGGCAAGCGCCTTGTCGCCACAAGCGAGAGCAATATCTGGATGTGGGATGCCGAAACCGGCGCCTTCATCGGAAGGTTCGGAGGCTGATCGATGACGGCGATACGCGCGCTGATCCTGTGCTGGGCCGCGCTGGCGAGCCTCGCCGCCGCGCAGCCGGCACCTGTTGTCGACAAGGCGAAGGCGATGGCCGAGGCGTTCGAATATGCCCAGCTGGCGAGCCTGTCCCAGTCCAGCATCACCCTCAACACCATCGCTGCCCGCACGGCGCGGGGAGCGGGACCGGTGGCCATGCTCGAACGCAGACGCGACGCGCTCGAACAGCAGCAGGATGCGGCAGTACGCGCCTATGAAGCGGCCCTGTCCGATCCGGGGCCCGAGGCAAAGACGAAGCTGGAGGTGGCGCGACGCGACCGCGAAAGGCTTGTCTCAGAGATCGCCGCGATTGCCGCGCAGGTCCGCAAGGCCGACCCCGCTTATTGGGATCTGATCCGTCCCGACGCGCTTTCGCTCAAAGCCGCGCAGGCACTGCTCAACCCGGACGAAGCCCTCCTGTTCGTCTTTACCTTCGAGACCGCGACCTACAGTTTCGCGCTGACCGCGACCGATGCGCGCTGGCACCGCAGCGCCCTGCTGAGCGATCCGGTCCTTGCCGAATCGGTCCGCCTGCTGCGCAGCCAGATCGCAGGCGAGTTGACTGCCGGCTACATGGGCGCCGGGTTCGACCCGGTTCTTTCGGCCAAACTGTACAGCGAACTGATCGCACCGCTCGACGCGGTGATCGGCGGCAAGCGCCGTCTGCTCAGCGTGGTGAGCGGACCGCTCGCCGCGCTGCCGCTGCAACTGCTCGTCAGCGGCAACGCCGAGGATGCCGAGCGCATCACATGGCTCGCCGACACTTACCGGGTCGACGCGCTGGCCTCGGTGGCGATGCTGCGGTCGGTGCGTTGCCTGCTTGCCGATCCCGCCAGGCGTCACCCCGGCTGCTCCGGCGCGAGCGGCCGCACCACCGCCGCGGCCGCCACGACGGCGATGCTCACCGGCTTCGGCGATCCGGTGCTGGGGCCGCCGGTCAAGGACGAGCTGAGGGGTGCAAACGAGCCGGCCGGAATGCTGACGCGTGGCGTTGCCAATCGCGGCGAGTTGCTCAAAATGCCCTCGCTGCCCGGATCGCGGCGCGAGCTGGAAGCGATCGCCCAAAGCTATGGCGCTGCCCGTTCGCAGCTCTTCCTCGGCCCGCAGGCGAGCGAGATCAATGTCCGCCGCCAGCTCGGTTCAAGCCGCGCGCGCTTCGTCATCTTCTCGACCCATGGCGTGCTGGCCAGCGAGATCGGTGAACTCGCCGATCCCGGGCTGGTGCTGACCCCGCCGCCGACCGCCGCCGCCGACGGCACGGACGACGGCTATCTCTCCGCTTCCGAAGTGACCCAGCTCAACTTCGCGGGGGCCTCGATCGTCCTGTCCGCGTGCAACACCGCGACGGTCGAAACCGGCAGCGCCACGCGCAATCTGCAGAGCCTGGCCCGCGCCTTCCAGTTCGCCGGCGCGCGCAATGTCATCGCCTCGCATTGGAGCGTCAGCGACGAGGCGACCGCCATCCTCATGTCCCGCTTCTTCGCGACCCTCGCCGCCAATCCCGGGATGGCCGAGGATGAGGCGCTCTATCTCGCGTCGAAAAACCTGCGCGCTGATCCGGACTGGCGTTCGCCCGCCTTCTGGGCGCCTTTCTCGATCATCGGCGTGCCCTGAGGCCGGTCAGCCCGACACCTTCTTCGCCCACCAGAGCGCCTTCGCGATCGCGGTGACGCCGCTGCCGATGCTGGGCAGGATCACGCCAAGCTGCGCATCGTCCTGAAACTCGCGGTCATAATCGGAGAGGAAAGAGGTGAAGCTGTTGACGAACAGG
>CANJRZ010000217.1 GCA_947476735.1 Sphingomonadaceae bacterium | reverse complement strand
TGCTCGCCCATCGGCACGTCAACGATCCGCATCGTACGGCGCTGGCCCGAGAGGGTGACGGGGATGACGTTGGTCTTGATCCGGCCACTGTCGCGCGCGGCAAGCGCGGTGGCGCGCGGCGGGCGGCCCTCGGCGGCGTCGATCAGTTCGATGCCGCGGGTGACGACCTCTTCGGCGCCTTCGCCCTCGACCGCGCGGACATAGGCCGAATTGACCAGCGCGAGCTTGAGATCGGGGCCGCGATGCCACATCGGAAAGGGCGCCGCCTCGATCAGTGCAAGGCAGCTGTCGAGCGCGTCGCTGATCGATGCGGTTTCGTCGGACAGACGGGCGATGGTCCGTTCACTCTCACTGACGTCGAACAGCCAGACGATAACCCCGTCGCCGATCAGCGGCGGCGAGGGTCGGCCGCGGGCGAGCAAAACCCGTTCGGAAGCAGCGAGATGGAGCACCCGGTCGAACGGCCGGCCGGCGAGGCTGGCGGCAGCTATGTCGGCGGCCAGCCCTTCGGCATCGACCACCGATAAGCCACCCATGCCGCCGCCGGCCATCGCTTCGATGTCGGTGGGGAGGGCGTCGAGCCCGAGCCAGTCGGCGAGCCGTCGGTCCGCCGCTATTCTTCCGTCGTGCCCGACGCGGAAGGGCAGGGCCGGTGCGCTGGCGAGCAGGGCTGCCTGTCGTTCGACATCATGCCATCGGGCTTTGGCGAGAGCGTCGCGCCTCAACCCCATGATGATCGCCGCCACGGCCGCCGCAACCCACAGAGCAACGATGATCGCGAGCATCACGGCAGCGATCGGATCGAGCTGGATCGGGTGGGTCATGGCAACGCTTCTTAAAGCGGGATCGCTACGCAGGCGAGCGCGAATGGATCCGGAAGATCCTCCCCATGGTCATGCCATGGGGAGGATCGGAAACCCCTTAGTAGCGATAATGGTCCGGCTTGAACGGGCCTGCCGTCTTTACGCCGATATAGGCGGCCTGCTTCTCGGAAAGCCTGGTCAGCTTGACGCCGAGCTTTTCGAGGTGAAGCGCGGCGACCTTCTCGTCGAGATGCTTGGGCAGGACGTAGACCTTGTTCTCGTAGCTGTCGCCGCGGGTCCACAGCTCGATCTGGGCGAGGGTCTGGTTGGTGAAGCTCGCCGACATCACGAAGCTCGGATGGCCGGTTGCGCAACCGAGGTTCACGAGGCGGCCCTTGGCGAGCACGATGATCTGCTTGCCGTCGGGGAAGGTCACCAGGTCGGTGCCGGGCTTCACCTCGCTCCACTTGTAGTTGGACAGCGCCGCGATCTGGATCTCGCTGTCGAAATGGCCGATGTTGCAGACGATCGACATCGGCTTCATCGCGGCCATATGGTCGGCGGTGATGACGTCGGCATTGCCGGTCGCGGTGACGAAGATGTCGGCCCGCTGGACCGCGTCCTCCATCGTCACCACCTCATAGCCTTCCATCGCCGCCTGCAGCGCGCAGATCGGGTCGATCTCGGTGACGAGGACACGGGCGCCGCCATTGCGCAGGCTGGCGGCAGAGCCCTTGCCGACATCGCCGAACCCGGCGACGCAGGCGACCTTGCCGGCGAGCATCACGTCGGTGGCGCGGCGGATCGCGTCGACCAGCGATTCCTTGCAGCCATAGAGATTGTCGAACTTCGACTTGGTGACGCTGTCGTTGACGTTGATCGCAGGGAAGGGAAGTTCACCCTTCTTGGCGATCTCGTAGAGGCGGTGGACGCCGGTGGTGGTCTCTTCGGAGACGCCCTTCAGAGCCCGGACGGTTTCGGTCAGATAGCCGGGGCGCTTGGCAATGAACGCCTTGAGCGCGCGCTGGAATTCGACTTCCTCGTCATTCTCGGGCTCGCCCAGCGTGTGGCCGGCCTCAAGCTTGGCGCCCCACAGCGCGAACATGGTGGCGTCACCGCCATCGTCAAGGATGATGTTGGCGGTCTCGTCGCCCCAGTCGAAGATCGAGCCGACATAGTCCCAATATTCGGCGAGGCTTTCGCCCTTGATTGCAAACACCGGCACGCCCGAGGCGGCGATAGCAGCAGCGGCGTGATCCTGGGTCGAGAAGATGTTGCAGGTCGCCCAGCGGACCTGGGCGCCGAGCGCGGTCAGCGTCTCGATCAGCACCGCGGTCTGGATGGTCATGTGGAGCGAGCCGGTGATGCGCGCGCCCTTCAGCGGCTGCGCCGCGCCGAACTCCTCGCGCAACGCCATCAGTCCAGGCATCTCGGTTTCGGCGATGTTGATCTCGGCGCGGCCGAAATCGGCGAGGCTCAGATCGGCAATGACATAATCGTTGAAATCGTTCGCAACGGCGGTGGCCACCTTGCTTCTCCTTAGCGGCTGAGGCGGCCGGGACGACCGGCGCCAATGGCGGCGCAATAGCGATCCGAATCCGCAAATGCAAATATAAAGATATCTTTATATGACCTGTTTCTCCCTCCCTTCAAGGGCGGGGTTGGGAAAAGGCGAAGGACAGCAGGCAAAAAAATCCGCGGGCGCTGAAGCGTCCACGGCCGGCGGTTTTTCGGGATATTGATAAGACCCCCCTCTTCTGGAGCGAGGGGGCTCCAGGGTTGTCAGGCTCAGCGCTCGCGCGCTGCCATCATGTTCCGGCCGCAAAGGCCGCCGGGCAGTGCCGGATCAAGGCCCTGACGATCCGCGATCATCATCAGTCCTTCGCTGTCATTATCCATCAGCGTGGCTTCCTCCGCGACGCTGCGAGCGCTGTCGCAGCTACTCGCATCGGTCGGGCTCGCACCGTAGGTGTTGGCAAGTCGTGTCGTGAAATGGTCATAAGCGGACTGGCCGTACACAGGGCCCGACGACTTGATGAAGAATGCCTTCAGCGTATCATTGGCCTGGACGATCGCTCCACGGTTACCGCGAACAAACGCATTATACTGGCGCGAGATGTTGAACCCGATTGCCGAGCACCGCAGGGTCTCGACCATCAGGAAAGTCTGGAGATCGCGAACGCGCGCCGCGTCCGCATGATCGGCCATCCAGCAGGCCGCATTGGCCGGAGAGATGGCCATGAGCGCGGCCGTGGCCGCGCAGATATATGTACGCATTGGAGAAATCCCCGCCCTACCCCGGGGGTCACCCCCATTGAGTGACCATCCCGTGCGCGGAAGATTGACCGATAATCTGCTTCCAGTCTTGTGGAAAACGCCTGATTCTCAGAAGAAAAGATAAAATAAATCAGTACGTTAGTGTAACAATCCGCGAAATGGCTAGGACTTCTGCCTGCCTGGTCATGCCTGGCCGCTGGTCGACGCGAGCAGCCGTGGATCGATTCCGGCCGATCGCATCGCCAGCTCCCAGCGCCGGGTTGGCAGATGATCGAAGATGATGTTGTCCTCGCCCCGAGTCGCGAGCCAGCCATGGCGTCGCATCTCATCGTCTAGCTGTCCCTCGCCCCAGCCGGCATAGCCGAGCGCGACCAGCCAGTTCTTCGGCCCCGTCGCTTCGGCGATCGCGCGGAGGATGTCGAGCGTGGAGGTCAGTCCCCAGCGGTTGTCGACCATCAACGTGTCGCCGCCGACCCAGTCGGTGCTGTGCAGAACGAAGCCCCGCTGTGGCTCGACCGGTCCGCCGACGTGAATCTCGCGATCAGGTGCGACGCCCGGCTCGATATCGAGTTGTTCGAACAGGCGGTGCAGGGTGATCCCGGGCAGGATGCGGCCAACACCGATGCCGAGCGCGCCTTCTTCATCATGCGCGCACATCGCGATGACGGCCTTCTCGAAGCGCGGATCGCCGATCCCGGGCATGGCGAGCAGATATTGCCCGCGCAGAGAGGCTGGCGCATCCATTGTGAGCTTTTATAGTCGGGTGCATGTCGACGCAATTGGGGGAAGAGCGGAACAGCGAGGCGGTGATCACGATCGTGATCCCGGCCTATGGCGTGACGACGATGCTCGCCGATGCGATCGACTCGGTGATCGCGCAGGATCGCGGCGACTGGCAGGCGATTGTTGTCGACGATGGCGACAAGCGGGTCGCGCCCTATGTCGAACCCTATCTTGCCGATCCGCGCATTCGCTTCCTCCAGACCGACAATGGCGGGCTGCCGACCGCGCGCAACCGGGCGATCGCGGCTTCGACCACCCCCTATGTCGCGCTGCTCGACGGTGACGACATTCTCGAGCCCGACTTCGTCTCCTCGCTGATCGCCGCGATCGAGGCCGACCCGAGGAACGGCTTCGCCACCGGCGACGCCACGTTCTTCGGCGCCGACCGGGTGGGGGAACTCTTCTCTTCCTATTGCGCGCAAGAGCCACCGATCACGCTCGAACGGCTGATCCGGCGCGAGTTCAACGTGTTCGGGCTCACCGTGATGCGGCGCGAGGCGATCGAAGGGATTGGCGGCTTCGATACCAGCCTCAGATCCTCCGAGGATCTCGATGCCTGGATCAGGCTCATGGCGGCCGGCTGGCGGCTCGCGCATGTGCCGCGTCCGCTTGCCCGCTACCGCCGGCGCGAGGGGCAGATGTCGGGCAATACGCCGGTGATGCTCCAGACCGCGCACGCCGTGATGAGCAAGGCGCGGGCCCATCTCGCCGGCCGGCCCGAGGCGGCGGCGGCCGAGGAGATGATCCGGCGGATCGAGCATGACCAGGCGATCGAGGCGGCCTTCGCCCGGGTGCGTGCCGGTGAGGTTCGCGCCGGGGTGGCCGATCTCGTTCGGCTTGGGGTCGGCCAGCGCAGCCCGCGCTGGGGTCGGGCACTGCTGCTGATGCGGATCGCGCCGTTTCTGGCGCGCTGGTTGCTCAAGATACGCGAGCGGGTCTAGATTTCTCCGCCATCAACGCCCAAATCTGCAACAACAGCAGTCTAACCTTACCAGCCACGCAGGAGAAGAAGAACCATGACGATCGCCCAGGGGGACAAGATCCCCGCTACCACTTTCAAGAAGATGACCGATGGCGGCCCCGCCGACGTCAGCAGCGACGAGCTGTTCAAAGGCCGCACCGTCGCGCTCTTCTCGGTGCCCGGGGCCTTCACCCCGACCTGCTCGGCCAAGCATCTGCCGGGCTTTGTCGACAGCGCCGAATCGCTCAAGGCCAAGGGTGTCGACGAGATTGTCTGCACCGCGGTCAACGATGCCTTCGTGATGGGCGCCTGGGGCAAATCGGCCGGCGCCGATGGCAAGGTCTCGATGCTCGCCGACGGCAATGGCGACTTCGTCAAGGCGATCGGCCTGACGATGGACGCGACCGGAGCAGGCCTCGGCCTGCGCGGCCAGCGCTTCTCGATGATCGTCAAGGACGGCGTGGTCACCACGCTCAACGTCGAGGAGCCGCGCGAGTATAAGGTCAGCAGCGCCGAGCATATGCTGGGCCAGCTTTGATCTGAGCCGTAACGGAAGGGAGCATCGATTGCCGTCGGACCAGAGCCTGAAGATCGTCGATCAACTCGATGCGATCTATCAGCAATCGGTCTCCCGCCTGCGCGCCGCGCTGACCACCTACATCCGGACGGGCGAGCGGCCCGATCCGGCGGAGCGCGATGGCGGCGCCTTCGCCTATCCCGAGATCCGGCTGCGCTACGACGGGCAGCGGAATCCGGGGCCGCTGGGCCGCGCCTATGGCCGGCTGCAGGCGGCCGGCGACTATGCGATCGCGGTAACCCAGCCCGCGCTGTTCGCCCCCTATCTCGCCCAGCAGATCGACCTGCTGCTCGACGATTATGGGGTCAGTGTCGAAGCGGGGCTCAGCCGCACCGAGATTCCCTATAATTATGTGCTCGACGCGGGTGACGACCTCGATCTGACCGGGGCCGCGCCGGTCGAGCTGGCGCGGATCTTTCCATCCACCGAATTGTCGCACATCGGCGACGAGCTGGCCGACGGGCTGTGGGATCACAAGCCGGGCGCACCGAGGCCGCTCGCCCTGTTCGATGCGCCGCGGGTCGATTTCAGCCTCGCCCGGCTGCGTCATTACACCGGCACGCCGCCTGCACACGTCCAGAACTATATCCTGTTCACCAACTATCACCGCTATGTCGACGAGTTCGTTCAATGGGCGATCGAGCAGCTGAATGGCGACAGCGGCTATGATCTGCTGAGCGGTGCCGGTGGTGTCGAGATCCGGCGGGGCGATCCCGATCCCAAGCAGGCGATCGCCGACAGCGCCTGGCGCAAGCATCAGATGCCGGCCTATCATCTCTGCCGGCCCGACCGGTCCGGGATCACCCTCGTCAATATCGGGGTGGGCCCGTCCAACGCCAAGACGATCACCGATCATCTCGCGGTCACCCGCCCGGCGGCCTGGCTGATGATCGGTCATTGCGGTGGTCTGCGGCCCAGCCAGCGGATCGGCGACTATGTGCTGGCCCATGCCTATCTGCGCGACGATCATGTGCTCGACAGCGTGTTGCCGCCCGAAATCCCGATCCCTGCGATCGCCGAGGTCCAGCAGGCTTTGACCCGCGCCGCCGAGATCGTCTCGGGCGAGAGCCGGGAGCAGTTGAAGCTGCGTATGCGGACCGGCACCGTCGTCACGTCGGACGATCGCAACTGGGAACTGCGCTATACCGCCTGGGCGCTCCGTTTCAGCCAGAGCCGCGCGGTCGCGGTCGACATGGAATCGGCGACACTGGCGGCGCAGGGCTATCGCTTCCGCGTCCCCTACGGCACGCTGCTCTGCGTGTCGGACAAGCCGATCCATGGCGAGATCAAGCTGCCCGGTCAGGCCAATCGCTTCTATGAGCGCGCCATCGCCGAACATCTCCAGATCGGAATCGCGGCGGTCGAACAGCTGCGGGGCGAGGGCGCGCGTCTGCACAGCCGCAAGCTCAGGGCATTCGACGAGCCGCCGTTCCGATGACGGTCTTCGACGATCCTGACGCGCCCTGTCATGCCCACATCTATTACACGCCGGATCAGCGGCCTGCTGCTGCCGGGCTGCGCGAACGGCTCCGCGAGGAGAAAGCGATCCTGTTCGCCGGCGAGATGATCGATCACCCCATCGGCCCGCACCCGATGGCCCAATATGAAGTCCACTTTCTCGCGGGCGCGGTGCCAAAGCTCATCGCTCTGATCGAGCCTTCCGGCCTTCGGGCACTCGTCCATCCTCTGACCGACGATGACCTCGCCGATCACACCAGCCTCGGCCACTGGATCGGCGAGCCGGTTCAGCTCGATCTGTCGGTGCTTGACCCACCCGGCCAGAACAAGGGGCTGGCCCGCTTCGGCAAGCGCGATGTCTAGTATGATTTCAAGTCAGGTGGAATCACCTGACGGCT
>CANJRZ010000216.1 GCA_947476735.1 Sphingomonadaceae bacterium | reverse complement strand
GCCTCCCACTGCCACAGGCCGCGGCCGACGAGGCGCAGCGAGGTGTCGACCGCGATATTGGTGTTGCCGGTGAACATCACGCCGCGATCACGCTCGTCGAACAGATAGGAGCCGTTCGCCTGAAGCTCGGTATCTTCGTTGACCGGGATCACGGCGCGCGCAGCGGCGCGCCCCTGGAGATAGCCCGCACGGCCGTCGATCCGACCGCGGTTCGCCTTGACGATGGGGATAAAGCCATTGCCGTGCGAATAGCCGCCCGAAAGCATCGCGAAACCGCCGCCAAGCCGGGCCGTGACCGTCGCATCGGCATCGATCGACTGACGGCTGCCATAGGCGAACTCTGCCTCGATCGGCGCCGCCTGGCTCGCGCTGACGCTCGACAGCTCGATCGTGCCGGCAAGCGCACCCGGACCGAACACACCACTGCCGCCGCCGCGCGTCACCCGGACAAAGCCGATCCTGGACGGATCGAGCGCCGCCCAGCTGATCCAGCCGCCGAACGGGTCGATCATCGGCACGCCGTCGAGCAACACCAGCGCGCGGGTCGATGCATTACCGCCGAGGCCCCGCACGGTGGCACCCTGGCTGGTCGGATGGGCCGAGCGCGCGTCCGAGCGACGGAATTGCTGGAAGCCAGCCGCGTCGCGCAGCACATCTTCCATCCGCCCGCTCGCGGACATTTCGAGCCGCGATCGATCGATCGTGATCACGTCATAGGCGGCATCGCCCGGCGCTGCATTGAGCCCCTGGCCCGTCACGATGATGTCGTTGGCGTCGTCGGCGGCGAAAGCCGGCCCTGAAACGACGACCGCGCAGGCGGTCAGCAACGCCAACCGGAAATGATGCCCCATGACGATCCCCCTTGCCCCGACTTCACGCCGCCAACCATCGGACGACGGCGGCGTCAATCGGAAAATAGGGCTGAACCCGACATTAAGGGAGAGAAATACGCCGAAACCCGTAGCGTGGCACTGCCAGCCGGAGCACGCAGATTAACTCAGACCGCCCGATATGAAGCGAAATCAGGCGGCTACCTCAAAACGCTGGGCATAGCGGGCGGAGATGCGCGCGACGGGCATCATGACGAAGACGTCGATCGTGTTGAAGGCCTTGTCGATATAGGCGCCGTCGCCAAGCTCTGCCCCCACTCTGAGATAGGCCTTGATCAGTGGCGGCAGCCGGCGGAGTGCCAGCCGCGGATCATAGCCGCCGATCGGCAACGTCGCGAGAGGGATCGCCGCGTCGCCGATCGCCCGGGCGCGGAGCTCGGCAGGTGCCAGATGATCATGGGCAAGCAGCGAAAGTCCCTCGGCATGCTCCGCCGGATCGGTGCCGGGAAAGCTGCCGCACCCGAACATATAACCGATACGGTGGCGCTGGAGATAATCAGCGATGCCGCGCCACAGCAGCTGGATCGTGCCGGCGTCGCGATAATCGGGATCAACACACGAACGGCCGAGCTCAAGCAGTTCGACGCCCTCGCGGCTGGCATGCGCCAGCACTTTTGACAGGTCGAACTCATGCGCCGAGTAGAAGCCGGCATGCGCCTCGGCGACGCGCTGGCGGAGCAGGCGGTAGGTGCCCACCACCGGCCGGCCCTGCCTGCCATGATCTTCTACCAGCAGATGGTCGCAGAGCTCGTCATAGGGGTCGATGTCGCGTCGCCGGTCCGGATCATCGACGCCGGCACCCGTTCCCCGGGCACCCATGTCGCTGAAGAAGATGTCGTAACGCAGGCGCTGCGCCGCAGCTATGTCTTCCTGCCCCGCCGCTAGCCGCACCGCCAGCTTGCGTCCGCCCGCCCCGACCGGTTCTGACATCCGCCTGTCCCCCTGATGTAACGATCGACAGGCAAATAATGCGGCAATGCGACACGGCGGCTACCGCGCGCTGAGCTTTTTGTTACAAGAACGTTGAGGTAGCGTGACGCCGCCGGGCCTCCCGGCTATGGTGCAACAGCGAAAGGACAGGAACAGGTGACGGCACCCAGCGAAAAGCTCCTCCTGTTCGGCGCGACCGGCGATCTGTCGCAACGCATGCTGCTCCCCTCGCTCTACGGCCTTGCGGCCGAAGAATTGCTTCCCGCCGGACTGGCGATCGTCGCGACCGCGCGCAGCGCGCACGATGACACATCCTTCCGCGCGTTCGCCGACCAGGCGCTGCGCCGTTTCGTCCCGGGCGAGCGCCTGACCGAAGAGGCCCTCGCCAGCTTTCTCGGCAGGCTCCGTTATGTTCCCGTCGACGCCTCGAACGAAAGCGATTTTGCCGCGCTGGCCGAGGTCGTCGGGTCAACCGAAAAGGGCCTGTCGATTTTCCTTTCGACCGCGCCCTCGCTGTTCAGCGCGACGATCGACGGGCTCGCCAAGGCGGGCCTGGCTGGCGAAGGCGTCCGCATCGGCCTTGAGAAGCCGCTCGGCTACGACATGGCATCGAGCCGCCAGATCAACGACGCGGTGGCGCGCGTTTTCCCCGAGCATCGCATCTTCCGGATCGACCATTATCTCGGCAAGGAAACCGTCCAGAACCTGCTTGCGCTGCGCTTCGCCAACAGTCTGTTCGAGCCGCTCTGGCGCGCGGGAGGGATCGATCATGTCCAGATCACCGTATCGGAGACGGTCGGCCTCGAAGGCCGGGTTGGCTTCTATGACGGAGCCGGAGCGATCCGCGACATGGTCCAGAACCATATGCTCCAGCTGCTCGCACTGGTCGCGATGGAGCCGCCGTCGCGTTATGATTCGACCGCCGTGCGCGACGAGAAGGTCAAGGTCCTGCGTTCGCTTCGGCCTATCGATCGCACCAATGCGAACAGCCACAGCGTGATCGGCCAATATGGAGCCGGCGCGGTCGCAGGCGGCGCCGTGCCCGGCTATATCGACGAACTGGGCAAGCCGTCGGACACCGAGACATTCGTTGCCCTCAAGGCGCATATCGACAACTGGCGGTGGCGCGGCGTGCCCTTCTACCTGCGTACCGGAAAGCGGCTGCCGAGCCGCCAGTCCGAGATCTTCATCCAGTTCAAGAGCGTGCCGCATTCGATCTTCGACGGTCGCGGCGCGGTGCTGCAACCCAACAAGCTCATCATCCGTTTGCAGCCCGACGAAAATGTGCGGCTGCTGATGATGTCGAAGGTACCGGGCCTCGACCGAGAGGGGATGCGATTGCGCGAAATGCCGCTCGACATCTCGCTGCCCAACGCCTTTGCCGACACCCGACGGCGCATTGCCTATGAACGGCTGCTGCTTGACCTGATCGAAGGCGACCAGACCCTGTTCGTCCGGCGTGATGAAGTCGAAGCGCAATGGGAATGGATCGATGGCATCCGCGACGGCTGGGCGGCCAATGCGATGAAGCCGAAAACCTATACGGCGGGTACCTGGGGCCCGTCGGCGGCGATCGCGCTCACCGAGCGCGACGGTGTCACATGGCATGATTAGAGGTTGTAATAGCTCCTCCCCATCGCCGATGGGGAGGGGGATCACCCGCAAGGTGGCGGAGGGGTAGGAGTCGCAGACCTCTCCACCGGCCTCGCCGGTCCCCCTCCCCGCGCTTCGCGCAGGGAGGATCTTAGAAGGAAAGACATATGATCGAAGCCGAATGGTGGGACTATGACGATATCGGCGAACTGGCCGACGCAGTGGCGGGCGATGTCGGCTTCATCATCGAATCGGCGCTTGATGCGCGGGGCCAGGCGCTGATCGCGCTGCCCGGCGGCACAACGCCGGGGCCGATCTACGAGAAGCTCGCCAAGACCAAGCTCGACTGGAAGCGGGTGACGATCATCCCGACCGACGAGCGCATCGTGGCGATGACCGACCCGCTGTCGAACGCGGCGATGATCGCCAAGATCTTCCTGCCCAAGGGCGCGCGCGTCATTCCCGTGATCAGCGAAAAGGCACCCGACTATCAAAGCGCGGGCAAGGCCGCCGACGCGCGCCTGCAGGATTTCCCCTGGCCGCCCGACCTGGTCTGGCTCGGCGTCGGCGTCGACGGACATACCGCGTCGATCTTTCCCGGGCCCGATCTCGACGAGGCCCTCAACGGCCCGCGCGCGCGCCGCATGATCGGTGTGATGCCCGATCCCTTGCCTGCCGAAGCGCCGGTGGCGCGCGTTACGCTCACCAAGGCCGCGATCATGGAAGCGCGCACGCTGATGATGGTGGTCACCGGCAAAGACAAACGGAAGATGCTCGAACGAGCGCTCAAGGATGGCGCATTGTCATCGGCACCGGTCGGCCGCGTGCTGGCCGACGCCGAGCAGGCGGTCGACATCCACTGGTGTGCGTAGGGGAGGATTCTCTGAAAGGCGGCAGACGAGCCGGCCGTGTTCCTTACGCGGCGTGTCCCCATATGGGGTGACCGACAGGAGTATGTGACATGAGCCTGCATCCAGAGGTTGAAGCCGTCACCGCCCGTATCGTCGAACGCTCGCGTGGCGGCCGGCAGACCTATCTCGACCTGATCGCCCGCGAACGCGACAGCGGGGTCGACCGGCCCAATCTGTCGTGCGGAAACCTCGCACATGGCTTTGCCGCGTCGGGCGAGGACAAGGCGGCGATCCGCGCCGGCAAGGCGATCAACATCGCAATCGTCACCGCCTATAATGACATGCTGTCGGCGCATCAGCCCTATGGCCGCTATCCCGACCAGATGAAACTCTGGGCCCGCGAGGTCGGGATCACCGCCCAGGTCGCGGGCGGTGTGCCGGCGATGTGCGACGGCGTGACCCAGGGCCAGCGCGGCATGGAACTTTCGCTGTTCAGCCGCGACACGATCGCGCTCTCCACCGCGGTGGCACTGAGCCATGGCATGTTCGAAGGTACGGCCCTGCTCGGCATCTGCGACAAGATCGTCCCCGGCCTGCTGATCGGTGCACTCCGCTTCGGCCATTTGCCGACGATTCTGATCCCGGCGGGGCCGATGCCCTCGGGCCTCGCCAACAAGGAGAAGCAGCGGGTCCGCCAGCTTTATGCCGAGGGCAAGGTCGGCCGCGAGGAACTGCTCGAGGCCGAGGCCGCCTCCTATCATGGCGCGGGCACCTGCACCTTCTACGGTACCGCCAATTCGAACCAGATGATGATGGAGGTGATGGGGCTCCACATCCCCGGCGCCGCCTTCGTCAATCCGGGCACCAGATTGCGCCAGGAACTGACCCGTGCCGCGGTCCACCGGCTTGGCGAGATCGGCTGGGACGGCAACGACTATCGGCCGCTCGGGCGCTGCGTCGACGAGAAGGCGATCGTCAACGCCGCAGTCGGCCTGCTCGCCACCGGCGGCTCGACCAACCATGTTATCCACTTGCCGGCGATTGCGCGCGCGGCGGGGATCGTCGTCGACTGGGAGGATATCGACCGGCTTTCGTCCGCCGTGCCGCTGATCGCGCGCATCTATCCCAACGGCTCAGGCGACGTGAACCATTTCCAGGCGGCCGGCGGCATGGCCTATGTGATCGCGACGCTGCTCGACGGCGGCTATCTCCATCGCGACATCATGACCGTCGCAGGTGGCGGTCTCGGCGCCTATGCGAAGCAGCCGAAACTCGACGGCGACGCGCTCGCCTGGGGCAACGCGCCGCCGGCCCCGATCGACGAGGCGATGCTGCGGCCCTTTTCCAACCCCTTCCAGCCCGATGGCGGGATGCGGCTGGTCCGGGGCAATCTCGGTCGCGGCACGTTCAAGACCAGCGCGGTCGATCGCGAGCGCTGGACGATCGAGGCGCCGGTCCGGATTTTCGACGATCAGGACCAGGTCACAGCCGCCTTCAAGGCCGGCGAGCTCGACCGTGACGTGATCGTCGTGGTCCGTTTCCAGGGACCGCAGGCCAATGGCATGCCCGAGTTGCACAAGCTTACGCCACCGCTCGGCGTCCTGCAGGACAAGGGCTACAAGGTCGCGCTCATCACCGACGGCCGCATGTCGGGCGCTAGCGGCAAGGTACCCGCGGCGATCCACATGAGCCCCGAAGCGCTCGCCGGTGGCCCGATCGCCAGGCTTCGCGACGGCGATCTGGTTCGACTGTGCGGCCATGATGGCGCGCTGTCGGTGCTGATCGATGACGGTGAATGGGAGGCGCGCGAACCCGCTCGCCCACCAGCAGCCCAAAGCGGCACCGGCCGCGAACTGTTCGCTTTCATGCGCGCCGGCGCCGATACCGCCGAACGCGGCGGATCGGCGATGCTGGCGGCGGCGGGGCTCTAGGTGCTGTTCGCATGAAACTCGTCGCTGTCGATCTGGGCGGGACCCATGCGCGCTTCGCGATCGCCGAACTGCACCGCGATCGCCGCCCGAGCCTGAGCGAGCCGCGCAAATACAGGACTGCCGACTTTACCGGGCTTGCCGAGGCCTGGTCGGCCTATGCGCGCGACGAGGGAATCCCTCTGCCGCACGCTGCAAGCATTGCCATCGCCGCGCCGGTCGAAGGAGAGCTCATCCGTTTCACCAATAATGACTGGGTGATCCGTCCCGCCACGCTCGCCCATGAACTCGGGGTGGGACGCCTCCATCTGTGCAATGATTTTGCGGCGATGGCGGCGGCAGTCGGCGTGCTACAGCCAGACGAGCTGGGCTATCTGGGCGGACCCGAAGGAGCGCTGCCAGGCGAAGGTGTCACCACCGTGATCGGCCCGGGCACCGGCCTTGGCGTGGCACAGCTGATCCACCGGTACGGCCGCTCGATCGTCATCGCGACCGAGGGTGGCCATATCGATTTCGCTGCCCTCGACGGCTTCGAGGAGAAGCTGCTCGCCCGCCTGCGCGAACGGCATCGCCGCGTCTCGGCCGAACGCATCGTTTCCGGGCCGGGCCTTGCCGAAATCCGCTCGACCCTTGCCCTGATCGGCCAGCAACCGATCGTACCGATGGACGACGCCGCCGTCTGGGCAGCGGCGACCGAGGGCCGCGACCGGATATCCGCCGAGGCGCTCGACCGTTTCGTGATGGCGTTCGGCGCGGTGGCCGGCGATCTCGCGCTCGCCCACGGCGCCAACGCAGTTGTGATCACCGGCGGGCTCGCCAACCGGATCGAGACAAGGCTGCGCGGCCCGCTGTTCCATGACCGGTTCCGCGCCAAGGGGCGCTATGAGGCGCGCATGGCCGGCTTCCCTATCCGTCTCGCCCGCCATCCGGACCCCGGGTTGCTCGGCGCGGCCGCCGCTTTCCAGGAGGACCAAAGCCGATGAATGTCGAGCAGATCATGACGCTTGCCCCCGTCATCCCGGTGCTGGTGATCCATGATGTCCGCCATGCCCGGCCGATCGCCGAGG
>CANJRZ010000215.1 GCA_947476735.1 Sphingomonadaceae bacterium | reverse complement strand
AGGACGCGGTCGGCATGGAGCTCGAATATCGCTCGGTCGTTGCCAGCGAGGCGTTCGACAAGCTGATCGCGATCGAGGGCATCCACATCCAGTTTTGCTATCTGACGCTCGGCGGTTTCCGGCTCCAGCTGATTGAATATGTCAGTGGCGGGAGCGATGTGCCGCTTCCGCTCGGCCACAACAAGGTCGGCAATGCGCATATCAGCCTGTGGGTCGACGATATCGACGGTCACCATGCGCGATTGAAGGGTCTCGGCGTGAACATCACTTCGGAGATATTGACCCAGGAGAGCGCCGACATCTGCGCCCGCACCTTCTACTTCACCGATCCCGACGGGGTGCAGGTCGAGTTTTGCGAGAAGGTCTGGGATCACGCCTCGGCGCCGACTTTGAACTAGGGCTTTATTCAAGCCCTTCCCCTGAAGGGGAGGGGAGAAGAGTCGCGCTGGCATGACGAATGAGGTTGGACTATCCGCCACTCATGACCGACCCGGAGATCCTCGCCCGTATCGCCGACGCGCTGGAGCGGCTCGCGCCGCCGCCCGCGCCGCATGCCGATCCCGCTGCGCACCCCGCCTATGTCTGGCGCGACGGCGGTCTCGCCGAGGCGCGGGCCTTCGCGCCGCTGCCGCTCGACCTGCTCACCGGCATCGATGCCCAGAAGGAAGCGCTGGTCGAGAATGCCCGCCGTCTCGCCACCGGTGCCGCCGCGCACGACGTGCTGCTCTGGGGCGCCCGGGGTGCGGGCAAGTCGGCGCTGGTAAAGTCGGCGGTAGGCCATTTGCGCGGGACCGGCCACGATATCGCCCTGATCGAGGTTGCGACCGACCAGGTCGAGGCGTTGCCGCATCTGTTCAACCTGATCTCCGATAGCCCGCGCGCCTTCATCCTGTTCCTGGACGATCTCGGCTTCGACGAAGGGGCGATCGGGCAGGGGCCGCGCCTGCTCCGCTCGATGCTCGAAGGCGGCGCCGAGGCGCGCCCGGCCAACGCCCGGCTCCACGTCACCGCCAATCGCCGCCATATCGTGCCCCGCGATCTCAAGGAGCAGGACAGCGCGATCAACGTGCGCGACGTGGTCGACGACAAGCTTGCGCTGGCCGACCGCTTCGGCCTCTCGCTCGGCTTCCACGTCTGCGATCAGGAGACCTATGTCGCGATGGTGCGCGGCTATGCCGAACGACTCGATCTCAGTTTCGAGCCGCTCGACGCGATCGCCTGGGCGACACAGCGCGGCAGCCGCTCGGGCAGAGTCGCCTGGCAATATGTCGTTGAGCTCGCCGGCAGGGCGGGGAAGACGGTTTGATCAGCCGAAGTCGGACAGCGCCAGGGTCGTTGTGCCTGCCAGGATGATCGCCGAATCCACTGTCCCGCCGCCGCCGCTCGCATAGAAGAGATAGCTGTCGGTACCGATCGGGATGACCGCGAGCTCGCCATCGCCAGCCCGTCCGTCGAACAGCTGCTGCGCCGCGGATGCGGCCTGCTCGGGGCTTGTTTGCGCGGTTCCCGTCAGGATCGCCGAGGGCCGGAAGCCGATTGCCAGACGGTCGGTGCCGCTTTGAAAGTCGGCGATGCGGTCGGGCTGGCTCGTCGCGGATCCGGCCCCGCTGAAGGTGAAGAGATCGATTCCTTCACCACCGCTTAGCGTGTCGGCTCCAAGATCGCCCGACACGGTGTCGTTTCCAGCGTCGCCGCTGATCGAATCGCCGCCCTGGCCACCGCGCAGCGAGTCATTGCCTTCGCCGCCGCTGATCATGTCGGCGCCGAGATTGCCATTGATCGTGTCGTTGCCGGCCATGCCGAAGATGCTGTCATCGGCGCCGCCGCCGTTGATCCGATCCGAGCCATCGCCGCCGTCGAGCGTGTCGCCGCCGGCATTGCCCTGCAGATAGTCGCTGCCGTCGCCGCCTGAAATGCTGTCGGCGCCGTCGCTGCCACCCGACGGGGACTGGCCATAAAGATGGTCATTTCCGCTGCCGCCGATGATCGTGTCGGCGCCCTCGTCGCCCCAGACAATGTCGTGCCCGCCGCCGGCTTCAAGCCGGTTGCCGACTTCGTTGCCATAGATGTCGTCGTCGGAATTGCCGGAGATGACGTTCTCGATCACTGAATCCCGGAAGATCGTGACATTGTAGATGTCGGTGTCGACAACATCTCCGAAGCGATCATAGACATATAGGGCATTGCCCAGCGAACTCCAGGCGCCGCGAGACAGGTCGATGATCGCGTACTGCTCGTCGGAGTTCCAGATGATCGTGTCGTTGCCGCCTGTGTCGTAGATCGTCTCGAAATAGTCGGCGTCCTCATTGTAAATATATTGGCTGTCGCCGTTGTTGAAATCGACTGCTCCGTAGAGCGCCCTGATAGCCACGATATCAAAGGGCATGGGCGTTGTCGGATAATAACTGAGGATGTGACTTTCCCCTGGAAGATCGGGGTAAAGATTATAAGACATCACCGTATTGCTGAGGAAATCCTTTTCCGGATCGATCACGACTGTATTTAATTCGTTCGCCTCGAAAGGATGCTTCAATCCCAGCGCGTGGCCGATCTCATGCAGCAGGATGAGGAATCCGAACGATCCAGGATCGTATCTGCGCGAAATGATGCTCGCATCGAGCCAGACATCGCCCGCGACCGGAGCGTCGCTCGGATAATAGGCATGCGCCGAGGAATCCTCGGCCTCCACCGATGAATTTGCGAATCGTATGTCGCCGACGTTTGTGGCGCTATCGCTCGTTTCGGTGAAGGTCACATTGGCATAGCGACCCCAGATCTGAAGCGCGGTGCGAGCGGCATTGGCTTGCGCGCTACTGAAGGGCTGAACGCCACTGGGTTCGTTGAGCGAGGAATAGCCTGGGTCCCAACTGCTTGCCGGTCCAGGAAAGCTGTAGGTGAGCAGGACATTAGGCTCACCGAACCAGCGGCTGCCGGAGATAAGCGAGGCAATGGCGCTGTTTCCGGTTACGGAAACGAGCTGCGCCCGGGTGGAGTTTTCCGTCGGCGTCGACATCCGTTCCCCCTCCTGCCCGGGGAGGGTAAAGAGCGACGGCATAGCTTTCTAGCGGTATTGGCGCCAAAATGGACCGATCAGTTCGCTGCCGGAAGCTGGACGCGCACCTGCAAGCCGCCGAGATCTTCGCTTTCTTCGAGACTGATGGTGCCGCTGTAGAGGTCGACGACGTCGCGGACGATGGCAAGGCCAAGGCCGGTGCCCGGCTTGCCCGTATCGAGGCGCGCGCCGCGCTCGAACAGTTTGCCGCGTTCGGCGGCGGGGATGCCGGGGCCGTCGTCCTCGATCAATATCTCGACCAGATCGATCTTTCGCGATGCCAACGGGTTGGACGCCACGCGGACCACGGTGACGAAAACGCGTCCCCGGCCGTATTTGGCGGCATTCTCGATCAGGTTGCCGAGAATCTCGTCGAGATCCTGCCGTTCGACATGGGCGATGGCATGCTGGTCGCCGGTGATATCGATGGTGACGTGGCGATGCATCCGGGTAACCGCGCGTTCAACAGCCTTCAGTGATGGCCATATTTCGGCACGTGCCTGGGCGTTGGCGCGCCGGCCGACCGCGCGGGCGCGGGCGAGGTGGTGATCGACCTGGCGGCGCATCGCCGTCGCGGTCCGGATCACGGTATCGGCAAGCTCGGTGCTGTTTGCGGTCGCCTCGTTCATCAGCACGGTGAGCGGTGTCTTCAGGCCGTGGGCGAGATTACCGGCATGGCGGCGCGCCTCTTCCGCCTGGCGCTCATTATGGGCGAGCAGGTCGTTGAGCTCTTCGACCAGCGGGCGGACTTCGTTGGGGAGCTTTGCATCGATTCGCGAGCTGCGTCCCGAACTGATCGCTGCCACGGCGCGCCGCAGGCTGCGCAGCGGCCACAAGCCATAGGTCGCCTGCAGCGCGGCAAGAATCAGCAGGCCGAGGCCGAGGATCGCGAAAGAGCGCACCAGCGTCTGTCGCAGGACCGCGATCTGATCGTTCAGGCCGACCCGGCTCGCCGCGACCTGGAAGCGCCATTCGGTCGGTGCTCCGGGTAGCCGTACCTCGCGGTCGAGCACCCGGAGCGGCTCGCCTGCGAACTCGTCGCTGTCGGCGACCTGCAGCGGCTGTCCGAAATGGAGTTCACCCTGGCGCAGCGCGCGATCCCACAGCGACCGCGACCGGAACGGCTCGTGGCCCTGCGCCGAGACCTGCCAGTAGAGGCCCGAATAAGGCTCGAGAAAGCGCTGGTCGCCAAGCGGGCGATTGAAACGGACTTCACCATCGGGGCCGATCTCGGCCGATCCGATCATGGCGGTAAGGACATATTCGAGCTGCGCGTCGAAATTGCGGGTGATTGCCTCGCTCAGCACGCGATCGAGCGCGAAGCCGCCGCCGATCAGCAGCACACCGATCCACAGTGCTGCGATGGAGATCATCCGCCCGGTCAGCGAACCGGTCGATTGCTCCTGATATTGGCGCCGTTCCAGGAACCAGTCCCGCGCGCTATCGAGAGCGTCGTTAAGCCGGGTCATCCAGCGAATAGCCTAGCCCGCGGATCGTTGTAATCACGTCCTGGCCGAGCTTCTTGCGGATGCGCGTCACGAACACTTCGATCGTGTTCGAATCGCGATCGAAGTCCTGGTCGTAAATATGCTCGATAAGCTCGGTGCGGCTCACCACCTTGCCCTTGTGGTGGAGCAAATAGCTGAGCAGCTTATATTCCTGCGCGGTGAGCTTCACCGGTTCGCCGGCGAGTGTCACCTTGCCACTGCGCGTGTCGAGGCGGACGTCTCCGGCGGTGAGCTCGGACGATGCGTTCCCCGAGGCGCGGCGGATCAGGGCGCGGAGGCGCGCGATCAGTTCCTCGGTCTGGAATGGCTTGGCGAGATAATCATCGGCACCGGCATCAAGCCCCGCGACCTTATCCGACCAGCTGTCGCGCGCGGTCAGCACCAACACTGGCGTATCCTTGCCTTCGCGTCGCCAGCGGTCGAGCACCGTCAAGCCGTCGATCTCGGGGAGGCCGAGATCGAGGATGATCGCATCGTAGCTTTCGGTCGATCCGAGGAAATGGCCATCTTCGCCGTCGGTCGCGAGATCGACGGCATAGCCGGCACCTTCGAGCGTAGCGCGTAGCTGCCGCCCCAGGTTGGGTTCATCTTCGACGATCAGGACGCGCATGGTTTTTCCTTCTCTGGCCGCTTCTGCAGCCGACTCTCATTCCCCAACGCGTCCGACTTCGCGTCCGGTGCGGCCGTCCATGTCCATCCATATCACCGATCCGCCACGCTGAAACTTGAAACGATAGCGTCCGGTTCCCGGATCGAACTCCGAGCCGATCATCTGGCCGTCGATGCGGCCCTGCGCACGGGCGCGCATTTCCTGGTAGGGCAGGAACTCGCCGGCACGGACGCCGTTGCGCAGCGCATCCTGTTCGGGCACGCGATTGCGTTCCGCTGATAACGGCGAAGTCACAAGAAAGACCAACGCCACGGCCATGGCGGCAAGGGGGTTACGCATTGACATGGACTACTGGCATAGGGTCATGGGCTTGAATAGGGCATGAATGTTTGTGTCTGGGGACAAATTCTGGCGGGTCCGAATCCTGGAAGTTCAGGAAAACGGTGATATATCATAAAGATATATGCTCTGATGGAATTATAGTCCTATCTATATTTTGAACGAATATCCGAAATAGTTGCTTCATGTCCGCACCGATCCTTGCATTTCAGAACCTCGGGCTCGTCCAGGGCAGCGGCTGGCTGTTCCGTGGGCTGGACCTCCATATTGCGCCGCGGGACCGACTGGCCCTGATCGGGCGCAACGGCGCGGGCAAGACCACGCTACTCAAGCTGCTGGCCGGCAGGATCGAAGCGGATGAAGGGCTGCGCACGATCGTTCCCGGTACGAGGGTCATCCTGCTCGAACAGGAGCCGTCAATCGCAGGTTTTGCGACACTGCGCGATTTTGCACTTGCTGATCCGGACGCTCCCGCGCCGCATGAAGTCGAGGCGATTGCCGATCAGATCGGTATCGATCTGTCACGCGAGGCGGCGAGCGCCAGCGGCGGAGAGCGCCGCCGCGCAGCGATTGCGCGCGCGCTGGCGATGCGCCCCGATGTCCTGCTGCTCGACGAACCAACCAACCATCTCGATCTTGCAGCGATCGAATGGCTCGAATCCTGGCTGAGCCGATACTCCGGCGCCTTCATCGCGATCAGCCACGACCGCACCTTTCTTACGCGGCTGACCCGCCAGACCCTGTGGCTCGATCGCGGCGGAATCCGTCGCCATGAAGTCGGCTTTGGCGGCTTTGAGGCGTGGACCGAGAAAGTTTACGAGGAAGAGGCGCGCAACGCGCAGCGGCTCGACGCGAAGCTCAAGATCGAGGAGCATTGGAAGTTGCGCGGGGTTACCGCGCGACGTCGGCGTAACCAGGGGCGGCTGACAAAGCTCTATGAGATGCGCGAGCAACGGAAGGCGATGCTCGGTCCTCCCGGCACTGCGAAGCTCGCAATCGCCGCCGATGACGTGAAGACGAAGGTCGTCATCGATGCCGAACATGTCACCAAAAGCTTCGGAGCCGGAGATTCCGCGCGCACGATCATCAAGGATTTCAGCTTCCGGGTGACGCGTGGCGACCGGATCGGCGTGGTCGGTGCCAATGGCACAGGCAAGTCGACCCTGCTCAAGCTGCTGACCGGTGAACTCGCGCCGGATACGGGCATCGTCAAATTGTCGAAGACGCTCAACGGCATCGTCATCGATCAGCAGCGCGCACTGATGGCGCCTGAGAAAAGGGTGCGTGACGTGCTTGCCGACGGCGGGGACTGGATCGAAGTCCAGGGCATAAAGAAGCATGTGCTAGGCTATCTGAAGGATTTCCTGTTCGAGCCAGCCATTGCCGACACGCGCATCGGCGCGCTGTCCGGGGGTGAACGCTCGCGAGTCCTGCTGGCGCGCGAATTTGCCCGTCCGTCGAACCTGCTGGTCCTCGATGAGCCGACCAATGATCTTGACCTTGAGACGCTCGACCTGCTGCAGGAGGTGATCGCGGACTATGAGGGTACCGTCTTGATCGTCAGCCATGATCGCGACTTTCTCGACCGGACGGTCACTGTGACGCTCGGTCTCGACGGGTCGGGCAGGGTGGATATCGTCGCCGGCGGTTATGAGGATTGGGAACGGGACCGCGCGGCCATGGCCGAGGCGAGGCGGACCACCGCTCCGAAGTCTGATTCACCCGCTGTTTCGCCGCCGAAGGCGAAGACCAAGCTCAGTTATCGGGACCAGCGCGATCTCGACATTCTTCCGCAGGAGATAGAGAAGCTCGAGGCCGCGATCGCGCGCGACGAGGCGGCGCTCGCCGACCCGGATCTCTATTCCCGGAATCCGGCGAAGTT
>CANJRZ010000214.1 GCA_947476735.1 Sphingomonadaceae bacterium | reverse complement strand
CTGTGCGCGACCGACACGCTGGAGAGTTTCGGTTCGTGCCGGCTCTGCCTCGTCGAGATTGACGGGCGCGCCGGCTATCCGGCGTCGTGCACCACGCCGGTGACGCCGGGCATGATCGTTCGCACCCAGACCGAGAAGCTGAAGTCGCTGCGCCGGGGGGTGATGGAGCTCTATATCTCCGACCACCCGCTCGATTGCCTGACCTGCTCTGCGAACGGCGACTGCGAGTTGCAGGACATGGCCGGCGCAGTGGGCCTGCGCGAGGTGCGTTACGGCTATGAGGGCGCGAACCATCTTGTCGCCGACAAGGACGAGTCCAACCCCTATTTCACCTTCGACAGCACCAAGTGCATCGTCTGCTCGCGTTGCGTGCGCGCCTGCGACGAGGTGCAGGGGACACTGGCGCTGACCGTCGACGGGCGCGGCTTCGAGAGCCATATCGCGGCGAGCCAGGACGAGGATTTCCTCAAGTCCGAATGCGTGAGCTGCGGTGCCTGCGTCCAGGCCTGCCCGACTTCGGCACTGATCGAGAAGAGCGTGATCGAGAAGGGCACCCCCGATCGCGCGGTCGTCACCACCTGCGCCTATTGCGGGGTCGGCTGCACCTTCCGTGCCGAGATGCGCGGCGAGGAGCTGGTCCGCATGGTGCCGTGGAAGGACGGCAAGGCCAATCGCGGCCATAGCTGCGTCAAGGGCCGCTTCGCCTGGGGCTATGCGAACCACAAGGAGCGCATCCTTAACCCGATGATCCGCGCTTCAGTCGATGAACCCTGGCGTGAGGTGAGCTGGGATGAGGCGATCGCCCACACCGCGAGCGAGTTCCGCCGTATCCAGAAGCAATATGGGACCCGGTCGATCGGCGGGATCACGTCGAGCCGCTGCACCAATGAGGAAACCTTCCTGGTCCAGAAACTGATCCGCCAGGGCTTCGGCAATAACAATGTCGATACCTGCGCGCGGGTCTGCCATTCGCCGACCGGCTACGGATTGAAGACGACTTTCGGTACTTCGGCCGGCACCCAGGATTTCGACAGCGTTCAGCATGTCGATGTGATCATGGTGATCGGCGCCAATCCGACCGACGGCCACCCGGTGTTCGCCAGCCGGATGAAGCGGCGGCTGCGGCAGGGCGCGAAACTGATCGTCGTCGATCCGCGCCGGATTGATCTGGTTCGCACCCCGCATGTCGAGGCCGACCATCATCTGCCGCTCAAGCCCGGCACCAATGTCGCAGTGCTGACCGCGATGGCGCATGTCATCGTCACCGAGGGACTGGCGAACGAGGATTTCATCCGCGCCCGCTGCGACTGGGACGAATATCAGGACTGGGCAGCGTTCGTGTCCGAGCCGAAACGTTCGCCCGAGGCGATCGAGCCTTTGACCAATATTCCCGCAGCCGAGCTGCGCGTAGCGGCACGGCTCTATGCGACCGGGGGCAACGCCGCGATCTATTACGGCCTTGGCGTCACCGAGCACAGCCAGGGTTCGTCGACGGTGATGGCTATCGCCAACCTCGCCATGGTGACCGGCAATATCGGCCGCGAAGGTACCGGGGTGAACCCGCTCAGGGGCCAGAACAATGTCCAGGGCGCCTGCGACATGGGCAGCTTCCCGCATGAATTTTCGGGTTATCGCCATGTCTCGGACAATGAGACCCGCGAGCTATTCGAGCGCGAATGGGGCGTGGCGCTCGACGGCGAGCCGGGGTTACGCATCCCCAATATGCTCGATGCCGCGACTGACGGCGCCTTCAAGGGCATCTTCATCCAGGGTGAGGACATCCTCCAATCCGATCCCAACACCACCCATGTTGCGGCCGGGCTCGCGGCGATGGAATGTGTCGTCGTCCACGATCTCTTCCTGAATGAGACCGCCAATTACGCGCATGTCTTCCTGCCCGGCTCTACCTTCCTCGAGAAGGACGGGACCTTCACCAATGCCGAGCGGCGCATCCAGATGGTCCGCAAGGTGATGGCGCCGCGCAACGGATTTGGTGACTGGGAGATTGTCCAACTCGTTGCCAATGCGCTCGGGCTCGACTGGAGCTACACCCATCCGTCGGAGATCATGGACGAGATCGCCCGCCTCACGCCGACCTTCGCAGGGGTCAGCTACAGGCTGATCGAAGAGCGTGGATCGGTGCAATGGCCGGCGAACGAAAAGGCGCCGCTCGGAACGCCGATGATGCACATTGACGGATTCGCGCGCGGCAAGGGCAAGTTCGTCGTGACCGACTATGTGCCGACCGACGAGAAGACCGGCCCGCGCTATCCGCTGCTGCTGACCACCGGTCGGATCCTCAGCCAGTATAATGTCGGCGCGCAAACACGACGGACCGACAATGTCGTCTGGCATCCTGAGGATCTGCTCGAAATCCATCCGCTCGATGCCGAGAACAGGGGCATCAAGGACAATGACTGGGTCTATCTGCGCAGCCGTGCGGGCGAGACGACCTTGCGCGCCACCGTCACCGAACGTGTTGCCCCTGGGGTGGTCTATACGACATTCCACCATCCGGCGACGCAGGCCAATGTAATCACCACCGACTATTCGGACTGGGCGACCAATTGCCCCGAGTACAAGGTGACGGCGGTCCAGGTCGGCCCCTCGAACGGACCGTCCGATTGGCAGGAGGACTATGCCGAGCAGGCGCGGCATAGTCGGCGGATCGCGCATGTCGAGGCGGCCGAATGAGTGCTGAGACTCAGGCGCGGCTGATCTACATGGCAAACCAGATCGGCCGAAATTTTGCGATCGAGGGCCATGATGCGGCGGTTGCGGGCACGCTCGATCATATCGTCAAATTCTGGGATCCGCGCATGAAGGCGCAGATTGTCACGCTCGCTGCTTCGGAGCCCGGGTCATTCGAGCCGATCGCAGCGGCGGCGGTAGCGCAGCTTCGCGTGTCGACGGCACAGGGATGATCCCGCCGCCGGCGATCCGGTCCCAGCCTTTTCGCCGGATTACGGTGAATGGCGGGATCAGCGACATCGACCGGCCGGTTGCCGACGAGACCCCGATTGCGATCGAATATAACGGTCTCGGCTATGCGGTGCTGATGGCGAGTGCCGCCGACCTCGATGATCTTGCCTATGGTTTCAGCCGGGCCGAGCGGCTGATCGACGAACCCGGCCAGATCATCGATGTCGATGTGCATATAGTGGAGCGGGGCGTCCTGCTCCGGATTACCCTGACCGATGACCGGCTGGCGCTGGTGGCCGATCGGGTGCGCCATCGGGTGTCCGAATCCTCATGCGGGTTATGCGGGATCGAGAATCTCGAGCAGGCGCTTCGCGAGGTGCCGCGCACCGATGCCGGTGAGGCGCCGGCCGACGAGGCGATTTTTGCCGCGCTCGGAGCCCTGCGTGGTTATCAGCCGTTCAACGCCGCGACCGGTGCGGCCCATGCCGCTGCTCTGTGCGGAAGTGACGGCAATATCCGCCTCGCCCGTGAGGATGTCGGGCGTCACAATGCATTCGATAAGCTGATCGGAGCGATGTTGCGCGCCGGGCATGGCTGGGATGGCGGTTTCGCGCTGCTCTCGTCGCGCTGTTCCTATGAACTGGTCGAGAAAGCGGCGCTGGCCGGTTGCCCGACACTGGTCACCCTTTCCGCGCCGACCGGACTTGCGATCGACCGGGCCCGCGATGCCGGATTGCGGCTGATCGTGCTGGCCAGGCCTGACGCGATGCTGGTGGTGCCATGACGAGGCTGCTCGGCGCGGTGCTCGCCGGCGGCCGGTCGAGCCGATACGGATCGGACAAGGCGATAGCCCTTTGGCAGGGCAAGCCCCTGATCGAACATGTCATCGCTGCGCTTCGACCGATGGTCGACGAGCTGGTGATCTGCGGGCGCGATTTTGGCGGTCGGATTGGAATCCCCGATCGTCCCGCACCGGGCATGGGACCGCTTGGTGGCCTCAATGCGGCACTTCATCATGCGGCAGCGCATGGCTTCGATGTGGTGATCTCGGCCGGTTGCGATACGCCGCTGTTGCCCGGCGCCCTGCTGAGACAGCTGCGAAATTCTCCCGACCCCGCCTTTGTCGCTGCCCTGCCAGTGATCGGCTGCTGGCCTGCCCGTCTGGCGCCTGCGCTGGATGCCTTCATGGCGGAACACCGCAAGCATTCGATCAAGGCTTGGGCGGACAGGGTCGCGGCGGCTGCGATCGACTGGCCTGTGCTTCCCAATGTCAATGAGCCGGGCGATCTGTCCGTTCTCGGCCAAACTGGTACAGATACTCAAAATATGATATCGGTCGGACCGAAAACCCAAGCGTGATGAGGAGCATATCGGTGTCAGCGATCGTCAACCGCCGCGATGTCGACTTCATGCTCTACGAGATGTTCGGTCTCGAAGCGCTGCTTGCCGAGCCGCGTTTTGCGGGCTGGGACCGGGCGACGATTGCGGCGGTTTTCGACACCGCCCAGACGATCGCGGAGACCAAATTTCTGCCCTGCGCGGCGCTGGTTGACGCGCATGAGCCGCATTTCGTTGATGGCAAGGTCGTGATGGAGCCCGCCGTCGGCGAGGCTTTGCGTGCCTTTGCCGAGGCAGGGCTGTTGGCCGCGGGTTTTGACGAAGCGATCGGCGGGATGCAATTGCCGATGCTGGCGACCATGATGGTCAATGGCATGTTCCAGGCCGCTAATGTCTCGCTCGCCAATTACAGCTTCCTGACCATCGCCAATGCGCATCTGATCGAGGCTTTCGGATCGCCGGAGCAGAAGACGTGCTTCCTCGGGCCGCTGCTGGAAGGGCGCTGGTTCGGCACGATGTGCCTGTCCGAGCCGCAGGCGGGATCGTCGCTTTCGGACATCAGGACGCGCGCCGAACCTTTGCCTGACGGGAACTATCGGATCAGCGGCTCGAAGATGTGGATCTCCGGCGGCGACCATGAGCTGACCGAGAATATCGTTCATCTGGTGCTCGCCAAGATCCCGGGCGGACCGGCCGGAGTGAAGGGCATCTCGCTGTTCATCGTGCCGCGCTATCGGGTGAACGATGACGGGTCGATCGGCGCCTGGAACAACATCGCGCTGGCCGGGCTCAATCACAAAATGGGTCAGCGCGGGACCGTCAACTGCCTGCTCAATTTTGGCGAGCAGGGGGATTGTATCGGCCATCTGGTGGGCGAGCCGCACAAGGGGCTCGGCTATATGTTTCACATGATGAACGAAGCGCGTGTCGGGGTTGGCCATGGTGCGGCGAGCCTTGGCCTCGCGGGCTATCTGCACTCGCTCGACTATGCACGGAACAGGCCGCAGGGCCGCCTGCCGCACGACAAGGACCCTGCTTCGCCGCAGGTTGCGATCATCGAGCATGCCGATGTCAGGCGGATGCTGATGGCGCAAAAGGCGGCCGTCGAGGGCGCCACGGCCCTGCTCGCATATTGCGCGCTGCTGCTCGACCGGCAACAGACCGTCACTGACGCAGCGGAACTCGCGCGGATCGGCCTGCTGCTCGACATCCTCACGCCGGTTGCGAAGAGCTGGCCGTCCGAACATTGCCTCGAAGCCAATAAGCAGGCGATCCAGATCCTCGGCGGCTATGGCTATACGCGCGATTATCCGGTCGAGCGCATTTATCGCGACAACCGCCTGAACCATATCCACGAGGGCACTTACGCCATCCACGGCATCGATCTGCTCGGCCGCAAGGTTTCGATGCAGGGCGGCGCGGCGCTGGCTGTGCTCCTCGCCGAGATCGGGTCCGAAATCGAAGCCGGCCTGACGGATCCGGATCTGGCATGCGAGGCGTCGGCGCTGCGGATGGCGCTCAACGCGCTCGATGCGGCTACCCGCGCGGTGATCGGGTGTGGCGACCGGAATCGCGCGCTGGCCAATGCCACGCTTTATCTTGATGCCTTTGGCGAGGTCATGATCGGCTGGCTGTGGCTGTGGCAGGCGCGGGTGGCCAAGGCCCGGCTGGCAGAGGTGGCGGGTGACGCTTTCTACGCGGGCAAGATTGCGGCGTTCCGCTATTTCTTCCGCTACCGGCTTCCCGGTGTCCACGCACAGTTTGCGCTGATCGGTGCGCTCGACGACACCTGCCTCGCGATGGAAGTGGCACAGTTCACCGGTTTCTAACTGGTACGGATGATCAAAGTTGCTTGACTTGAATGACGGAGGGCGTAGCTCAGTCGCGAGAACGGGACTCGCAGTCGCGCTGAGAGGATGTTGATGACGATAGACTTGGCAGGCCGGGTCGCGATCGTGACGGGCGCGGGCAACGGGCTCGGGCGGGCGCATGCCATGCTCCTGGCGAGGCGCGGCGCCCGGGTGGTTGTCAACGATCTGGGCGGATCTACTGACGGAACGGGCGGATCGCTTACGGCCGCGCAGCGCGTTGCTGAGGAAATCATTGCGGCAGGCGGCGAGGCGATCGCCAATGGCGCGTCGGTCACCGACAATGCGGCGGTCGAGACGATGGTCGCCGAGGTGATGGCGAAATGGGGCCGGGTCGACATCCTCGTCAACAATGCCGGTATCCTGCGCGACAAGAGCTTCTCGAAGATGGAGCTCGATAATTTCAAGGCAGTGGTCGACGTTCATCTGATGGGCGCGGTGCATTGCACCAAGGCGGTGTGGGAGATCATGCGGTCCCGTAATTACGGCCGCATCGTCATGACCACCTCGTCGAGCGGGCTCTATGGAAATTTCGGCCAATCCAATTATGGCGCTGCCAAAATGGCCTTGGTCGGCCTGATGAACACGCTCGCGATCGAGGGCGAGAAGAATAATATCAGGGTCAACTGCATCGCCCCGAGCGGTGCGACGCGGATGCTCGAAGGGCTGTTGCCGCAGGACATGCTCGATCTGCTGGTACCCGAGGCCGTGAGCCCCGCGGTGCTGGCGCTGGTCTCCGATGACGCGCCGACAAAGATGGTCCTGTGCGCCGGCGCAGGCGGGGTCGAGGCGGCGCATATCACGCTGACCCGGGGTGTGTTCGTCGGCACGGGTAACGATGCGCCAGAGGCGATCCTCGCCGGGCTCGAGGCGATCGGGGACCGGGCGGACGAAATGCTGCCGGCCAGTGGATTCGATCAGACGCATTTCGAACTCGCCAAGGCCGGCTACCGGCCAGTCGCCGACAAGAGTGTCGCCAATGGCTGAGCCGGGTGTCATCTCCGACAAGCCGGCGGTCCCGATTGCGGCGCTGTGCGACAGGATCGGCGAGGAGATCGGCATCTCCGACTGGATGCTGGTCGATCAGTCGCGGATCGATGTGTTCGCCGACGTCACCGAGGACAGGCAGTGGATCCATATCGATCCGGCGGCGGCGGCGGAATCGCCATTTGGCGGCACAATCGCCCACGGCTTTCTCAGCCTCTCGCTGCTTGCGCCGCTTTCCTATTCGGCGATGCCGGCGGTCGAGAACCTCCAGACGGGGGTCAATTACGG
>CANJRZ010000213.1 GCA_947476735.1 Sphingomonadaceae bacterium | reverse complement strand
TCGCTGCCATCGCCTCGATCGTGGTGCGCATGACGTTGTTATACGGGTCCTGCTCGGTGAGCGAGACGCCCGAAGTCTGGCAATGGGTGCGCAGCATCTTCGAGCGCTCGTCCCTCGCGCCCAGCTTGGTCATCACCCGGTGCCACAAAACGCGAGCCGCGCGCAGCTTGGCGATCTCCATGAAGAAGTTCATGCCGATTGCGAAAAAGAAGCTCAGGCGGCCGGCGAAGGCGTCGATGTCGAGCCCCGAGGCGACGCCATATTTCACATATTCCTGGCCGTCGGCGATGGTGAAGGCGAGCTCCTGGACCTGCGTCGCCCCCGCTTCCTGCATATGATAGCCCGAGATCGAGATCGAATTGAACTTGGGCATGTTTGCGCTGGTGAAGGCGAAGATGTCCGAGATGATCCGCATGCTCGGCTCGGGCGGGTAGATATAAGTGTTGCGGACCATGAACTCCTTGAGGATGTCGTTCTGGATGGTCCCGTCGAGCTGGGCCATCGCCACGCCCTGCTCCTCGCCGGCGACAATGAAGAAGGCGAGGATCGGAATCACCGCGCCGTTCATCGTCATCGAAACCGACATCTGATCGAGCGGGATGCCGTCGAACAGGATCTTCATGTCGTCGATCGTGTCGATCGCGACGCCCGCCTTGCCGACATCGCCGGTAACCCGCGCATGATCGCTGTCATAGCCGCGATGGGTGGCGAGATCGAAGGCGACCGAGAGGCCCTTCTGACCCGCCTTCAGGTTGCGGTGATAGAAGGCGTTCGACGCCTCGGCGGTCGAGAAGCCGGCATATTGGCGGATCGTCCAGGCGCGCCCGGCATACATCGACGCCCGCACGCCGCGGGTGAAGGGCGCAAAGCCGGGCAGGCCGGGATCGATGTCGGCGACATCCTCCGCGGTATAGAGCGGCTTGACCGCAATGCCCTCGGGGGTGTGCCAGGTCAGGTCCTTGCCCTTCACCTCTTTCGCGGCGGCGGCCTCCCACTTGGCCAGATCGGGCTTATTGTCGCTCATTGTTCCAGTCCTCAGTGATGGCCGCCGGGATCGTTCGGACCACCGGGCGATTCCATGATCTCGGTCAACACCCCGCCCATGTCCTTGGGGTGCACGAAGAAAATCAGGGTGCCGTGCGCGCCGACCCGCGGCTCACCGAGCACCTTGGCGCCCTTGCCCTCGAACCAGGCCCTGGCGGCATGGATGTCGGGCACTTCATAGCAGAGATGGTGCTGGCCGCCCGCCGGATTCTTGGCAAGGAAGCCGTGAATCGGCGAATTCTCGCCCAATGGCTCGATCAACTCGATCTGGCTGTTCGGCGTGTCGACGAAGCAGACTTTCACCCCCTGCGCAGGCAGATCGAAGGGCGCGCGGATCACTTCCGCCCCCATCACCTCGCGGTAGAAGGCGATGCTCTTTTCGATCGACGGGGTGGCGACCCCGACATGATTCAAACGCCCCAGTTTCATGCTGCGTGCCCCTTGTTGGGATCGTTCGGACCGCCATGCGGCTCGAGGAATTCGGTAAGCACCCCGTCCATATCGTCGGGGTGGACGAAGAAGATCATCGTCCCGTGCGCGCCGATCATCGGCCCGAACAGGATGCGGCAGCCCTTGCTCTCGAAATAGCCCTTGGCCTCGTGGATATCGGGCACCTCATAGCAGATATGGTGCTGCTTGCCGGTCGGAAACTGGGCGATGAACTGGTGGAAGGGCGAGGCCGGGGTCAGCGGCTGTATCAGCTCGAGCTGGCTGTTGCCGGTCTCGATGAAGCAGATCGCGGCGCCGTCGGGACCGCCCATCTCGAAGGGAGGATGAATCACCTCGGCGCCCATCACGTCACGGTAGAAGGCGAGGCTCTTCTCCATCGATTCGGTGATGAGTCCGATATGGTTGATCCGCCCGAGCTTCATCTCAGACGCTTTCGACGACCATGGCGATGCCCTGGCCGCCACCGATGCACATCGTGAGCAGCCCATAGCGGCCACCGGTCCGCCTGAGTTCATAGAGCGCCTTGATCGCGAGCATCGTGCCGGTGGCACCCACCGGATGGCCGAGCGCGACACCCGAACCGTTCGGGTTGAGCTTCTCGCTGTCGAAGCCAAGCACCTTGGCGACCGACAGCGCCTGCGCGGCGAACGCCTCATTGGCCTCAATCACATCGATGTCGGAAAGCTGGAGGCCCGCGCGCTTCAGCGCGATCGGCACCGCCTTAATCGGACCCTCGCCCATATATTCGGGTTCGACCCCGGCGTGGCCCCACGACACGATCCTGCCGAGCGGCTTGAGCCCGCGCTTCTCGACCTCGCTGCCGGTCGCCAGCACCACCGCGGCGGCGCCATCGTTGATCCCGCTGGCGTTGCCGGGAGTGACGGTGCCGTCCTTCTTGAACGCCGGCCGCATTGCGGCGAGCGCTTCCATGCTGGTGTCCTCGCGCGGATGCTCGTCGGTGTCGAAGATCGTCACACCCTTGCGAGTCTTCACCTCGATCGGAACGATCTGCTCCTTGAAGCGGCCTTCCCGGATCGCGCGGATCGCGCGCTTGTGGCCTTCGACGGCAAGCGCGTCCTGCATCTCGCGGGTGATCTGGTGGCGCTCGGCGCAATTCTCGGCAGTGATCGCCATATGATAGCCGCCGATCGCATCCTCAAGGCCGCGGGTCAGCGCGTCCTCGAGGACATTGTCGCCCATCTTCTTGCCCCAGCGCGCGCCATGGTCGTGATAGGGAATGTTCGACATCGATTCCGCACCACCGGCGACGGTGATCGACGCTTCGCCGAGCTTCATCATCTGTGCCGCCGAGACAAGCGCCTGGATGCCCGACCCGCACAGCCGGTTGAGGGTGAGCGCAGGGGTCTCGATCGGCAGGCCGGCCTTGAGCGCGATCGCGCGCGACAGGAATTCGTCCTTGGCGCCGGTGGGCATGACCTGCCCGACTACGACATGCTCGACATCGGCGGCCGGCACGCCGGCGCGCTCCAGCGCGGCCTCGACCACCTTTGCGCCGAGATCGGACGGGTAGAAGCTTTTCAGCGCGCCGCCGAAATCTCCGATCGCGGTGCGCGCGCCACTGACGATGTAGATGTCTTCAAGCTGGGGCATTCGAACCAAATCCTGTGTCTGCCGCTGGTCAAAGCGGGATATTGTCGTGTTTCTTCCATGGATTTTCGAGGCTCTTGTTCCTGAGCTTGCGAAGACCCAGAGCAATCCGGCGGCGCGTCGAATTCGGCATGATTACCTCATCGATGAAGCCTTTCGACGCCGCCACGAAGGGATTGGCGAAACGATCCTCATATTCCCTGGTGCGGGCGGCGATCTTGTCCTTGTCGCCGATATCCTTGCGGAAGATGATCTCGACCGCGCCCTTGGCGCCCATCACCGCGATCTCGGCAGTCGGCCAGGCATAGTTGAGATCGCCGCGCAGATGCTTGGAGGCCATGACGTCGTAAGCTCCGCCATAGGCCTTGCGGGTGATCACGGTGATCTTGGGGACGGTTGCCTCGCCATAGGCGAAGAGCAGTTTGGCGCCATGCTTGATGATGCCATTATGCTCCTGCGCGGTACCGGGCAGGAAGCCGGGCACGTCGACGAAGGTAATGATCGGAATGTCAAAGGCGTCGCAGAAACGAACGAAGCGCGCCGCCTTCTTCGAAGAATTGATGTCGAGGCAGCCCGCGAGCACCGTCGGCTGGTTGGCGACAATGCCGACCGGGCGACCCTCGATCCTGCCGAAGCCGATCACGATATTGGCTGCATGGCCCGGCTGGACCTCGAAAAATTCCCCTTCGTCGACAACTTTAGCGATCAGCTCCTTCATATCATAAGGCTTGGTCGCACTGTCCGGAATGAGCGTGTCGAGACTAGGCTCGAGGCGATCCCACGGATCTTCGGTTGGCCGCTCCGGCAGGTCATGGCGATTCGACAACGGCAGGAAGTCGACGAAATCGCGAACCGACAGCAGCGCCTCGATATCGTTCTCGAACGCATTGTCGGCGACTGAGGTCTTGGTCGTATGGGTGACCGCTCCGCCCAGCTCCTCCTGGGTCACAACCTCGTTGGTGACGGTCTTCACCACGTCCGGGCCAGTGACGAACATGAACGAGCTGTCCTTCACCATGAAGATAAAGTCGGTCATCGCCGGCGAATAGACCGCTCCGCCCGCGCACGGGCCCATGATGACGCTGATCTGCGGGATCACACCGCTGGCCAGAATGTTGCGTTGAAACACCTCGGCATATCCGCCGAGCGAAGCGACGCCCTCCTGAATGCGCGCGCCGCCCGAATCGTTGAGCCCGATCACCGGCGCGCCGACCTTCATCGCCATGTCCATGATCTTGCAGATCTTCTGCGCATGCCGCTCGGAAAGCGCGCCGCCATAGACGGTGAAATCCTGGCTGAAGACGAAGACGAGCCGGCCGTTGATCGTCCCCGACCCGGTGACGACGCCGTCTCCCGGAATATGCTCCTCGTCCATGCCGAAGTCGGTGCAGTTATGCTCGACATACATGTCATATTCTTCGAACGAGTCGGCATCGACCAGTATTTCAATCCGCTCGCGCGCGGTCAGCTTGCCCTTGGCGTGCTGCGCATCGATGCGCTTCTGTCCGCCGCCCAGCCGGGCTGCGGTGCGTTTTTCTTCGAGCTTCTGCAGGATCGCCAGCATGTGGGCACTCTGCTCCCTTGGTGGATTCGGTGTTGGCCCGGCCCTAGCCAAAGCAGGGGCGCTATGGCAAATGTGAACTTGCGGAATTGCGAAGTATCTATTTGCAGATTGAGATTCCTCACGTCCTCGTCGTCCCGTCGAAGACTGGAATCACAGGACGTCGGGGTGGTTCGCCATTTCACGAGATGCCAGCCTGCGCAGTCATGACACATAAGGAGTGGAGCCATGCCACGCCGCACCGGAGCCCGAATTTTCGCCGGCCATGAACTGCGTACGCTGCGCCAGCGGGCCGGGCTGGGCCAGGCCGCGATGGCCGAGCGGGTCGGCCTCTCGGTCTCCTATCTCTCGCAGCTCGAGAATGACGACCGGCCGCTGACCCCGGCGGTCACCGAAGCTTTCGCCCGCGCCTTCCCGGCCGACTGGACCAGCGCCCCCGCCGACGATGCCGAGCGGCGGCTGGCGGCGCTGCGCGAAGCCTTCGCCGATCCGCTGTTCGCGAGCGAGGATTTCGGGCCGCAGGCACTCCATCGCGCGGTCGAGCAGCAACCGCTGTTCGCCGATCAGTTCGTCCGCCTCCACGATGCCTGGCGTCGCGCCGAGGAGCGGCTTCAGATGGTCGACGACCGGATCGCGAGCGGCGTGCCCGGCGACGATCGGCTGCCCTGGGAGGAAGTTCGCGACTGGTTTCACGAAGCGGGCAATTATGTCGACAGCATCGATCGCGCCGCCGAAGCGCTGGCCGACGAGATCACCCCCGAATCCCTTGCCGAACCGCTGAACGAAGCGCTGCTCGGGCATGTGCTCAAAACCCGCCATGGCGTCGACGTGATCACCGCGAGCGATGACGGCGGCATGCTCCGCCGGTTCGACCGGTCGCGCGGCCTGCTCACCGTTGGGGCCGCCCAGCCGCCCGAGACGCGGCGTTTCATGATGGCCCACCAACTCGCCCTGCTCGAGTTCCGCTGGCCGATCGCGCTGGTCGCCGAGCAGGCCCGGCTTCGTGCGCCCGAGGCCCGGCCTTTGCTCTCGGTTGGTCTCGCCAACTATGCGGCAGGCGCGCTGCTGATGCCTTACCGGAGTTTCCGCGAAACCGCGCGGGCGATGCGCCACGATATCGACCGGCTTTGCCAGCGCTTCGGGGTGAGCTTCGAGCAGGCCTGCCATCGGCTCTCGACGCTGCAGCGTCCGGGCGAACGCGGCATCCCTTTCTTCTTTTGCCGGGTCGACATGGCCGGAAACATCACCAAACGCCATTCGGCGACGCGGCTGCAATTCGCCCGCTTCGGCGGCGCCTGTCCGCTGTGGATTGTCCATGAAGCGGTCGCGATCCCCGACCGGATCCTCGTCCAGCTTGCCGAGATGCCCGATGGCGTCCGCTATGTCTCAATGGCAAAGGGGCTGGTCAAACCTTCGGGCTCCTTCACCCGCGCCCCGCGCCGCTATGCGGTAGCGCTCGGCTGCGAGGTCGAGCATGCCCGCGACTTTATCTATGCCGACGCGCTCGACACCGCCAATCCGGGCGCGGTCACCCCGATCGGCATCTCCTGTCGCCTCTGCCCCCGCGCCCAGTGCGACCAGCGCGCTTTCCCGCCTGCCGGCAGGGCGATTGAGGTCGACGCCGACCGCAGGGATGTCGTGCCCTATCGGGTTGCCTAGGCTCCAACGGTGCGGTCACCGGGCGACACTGTCGCCCGCCAGTGCCAGATCCCATTCGGCGAGGACCGCCGGATCGACCTCCCGGTCGACACGGGCGGCGTGTTCCACGGGCAAGCTCTCGGGATAAAGCCGCGCCAGCGCCCAAATCGCAGCGCCGCGCACCACAGGTGCCGGATCGTCCAGCAAAAGGCGAACCCGCGGCACCAGGCCGGGAAGGCCGCTATTTCCGGCCGCAATCAGCGCGTTGCGGACCATCCGGTCTCGCCCGATCCGCTTGATCGGCGAGCCCGAGAACACCGTGCGGAAAGACGCATCGTCGAGCGCGAGCAGATCGATGAGCTCGGGCGCCGCCAGCTCCGCACGCGCGGCAAAGGCGCGGTTCGCCGCTGCGTTCGCCGCAAATTTGTTCCACGGGCAGACAGCAAGGCAATCGTCGCAACCGTAGATGCGGTTGCCGATGGCAACGCGGAATTCGGCCGGGATCGGCCCATGATGCTCGATGGTGAGATAGGAGATGCAGCGCCGCGCATCGACGACGTACGGCCTTGGAAAGGCATCGGTCGGACAGGCACTCTGACAGGCGTCGCAGCTGCCGCAGCGATCGTCATGCGGCTCGTCAGGCGGCAGCTCGAGCGAGGTCATGATCGCGCCGAGAAACAGCCAGCTACCATGTTCGCGCGACACGAGATTGCTGTGCTTTCCCTGCCAGCCGATCCCCGCCGCAGCCGAAAGCGGCTTTTCCATCACCGGAGCAGTGTCAACGAAGACCTTCAATGCGCCGCCTGTCCGCTCGACTATCCGGCGTGCCAGACTCTTGAGCGCCTTCTTGACCACATCATGATAATCGGCGCCCTGCGCATAGACCGAGATCCGGCCAATGCCCTTCTCGTCCGCCAACCGCAGCGCATCCTCACGCGGCGCATAGCTCATCCCCAGCATGATCAGGCTATTCGCTGCGGCCCACAGCTCGCGGGGTCGGGCTCGCTGATCCTTGCGCGCCTCCATCCACGCCATCGACCCGTGCGCGCCGGAGGCGATCCACTGCTCGAGCTGCACGGCGCTTTCGGGCGCGGCATCGGCGCGCGCGAAGCCGCAGCTGGTAAAGCCCAGC
>CANJRZ010000212.1 GCA_947476735.1 Sphingomonadaceae bacterium | reverse complement strand
CTGCACCGGCGCAAAGAAATTGCGCTCGAACGTGTGATAGAAAGGCAGCATCTTCTCGATCAATGGCGCGTGGGTGGACTCATAATAGGCCTTGAATTCGGCGCGGCTCATCCCGGCCTTGCGCTTCAGAAAACACATGATCTTGATCATGACCCTCTCCCTCGCCGTACGTTCCGCAGCGTCTAGAGAGAACCGATAAGTGGCGACCGTCAAGGCCTCCGGAGCCGTAGAGCTTTTCGCCGCCGCACAGCCTCAGGTCTGCTTCCAGCCCCTGCCCTGGCCGCCATCGATCTTGACCCAGGCGGAGCCGCTGGCTGACTGGCGGACGACGAACCAGTAGCCGAGGTCGGCCAGCCTGTCCCAACTCGTGACGTCGGGACGTCTGCTGTCGAGGACCAATGTCTCGCGATGCCCATCGCGGATCACCTCGACCGTCAGCACCGAATGCATCTGGTGTGTTTCGGTGAACACCGAAGCGAGGCGCAGGACCCGGACCGGCCAACCGAGATCGAGCAGCCGCTGGCGTGCGGCCAGTGAGAGATCCTCGCAATCGCCGGACTTAACCGCCACCTGCCAATATTCGCTCTTGCCGAAATTCTTGCTGTCGTCGGCCCAGACGATCGCCCGCATCCGGTTCTGCGCGTTCTGAAGCTCGTTCCACGACTGCTTGTCGAGCGGCCGCGCGTCGCACGACGGATCGGTCGTGTTGCGGCGGCAGAAATCGGCCCAGCCGGCCGGTCCCCTCGTCGGAGCGCCGTCGCGCAGGCTGGTACCGACCGGGATGGTCGCGGTGCAGGCAGACAATCCCGCCAGGCTCAGTGCCGCGGCAAGCTTGAGAAGTGGACGCCTTGTGCTCCCGCTTCCATCTCGCAAGCGATAATCGTCGATAATATTGGCAACGTAATCGCGGAATATATCGAGATAATGTTTGAACAGTATTTCACCGATTATGCCCATGTGGTCAATATAACGGAACACTCCACGGCTCCTACCAATGAATTTCCCTGGGCATTGGATAGGTTTTTCAACGTTGTGCGGTGCTTACTAATCATGGTTAATTGGCTATCCGTCGTGTATTCTCGACTAATGAACTAACGGCAATCCGCTGAATCTAAGTACATTTACGGGGTCATCACGCGATGCCGGCACGTTGGCGGCATGTTTCTCGTCCGAAATGTGATCGCTCGAGTCGGCATGCGACGACTTGCCGGTTACAGGTCTACTTCCGCCCGAACAGCTTTTCGATGTCGCCATGGCCGAGCTTGATCCAGGTCGGACGGCCATGGTTACACTGGCCAGAATGCGGCGTGACCTCCATCTCGCGGAGCAGCGCGTTCATCTCGGCGACCGACAGGGTGCGGCCGGCGCGGACCGACCCGTGACAGGCCATGGTCGCGGCGACATGGTCGAGCTTCTCTCTGAGCGACAGCGCCTCGTCATAGGCGCCGAGTTCGTCGGCGAGATCGCGGACGAGCCCCTGGACGTCACCTTGGCCGAGCAGCGCGGGGGTCGCGCGGACCAGCATTGCCTTTGGGCCGAAACGCTCGAGTTCGAGGCCCATTTCGGCGAGCTCACCGATCCGTCCCTCGAGCCGGTCGCAGCCAACCTCGTCGAGTTCCACGACCTCGGGCAGCAGCAGCGCCTGCCGCGACACCCCGCCCTCGGCCATTGCCCGGCGCATCCGCTCAAGTACAAGCCGTTCATGCGCGGCATGCTGGTCGACGATGACGAGCCCGTCCTCGGCCTCGGCGACGATATAGGTCGCCGCAACCTGCCCGCGCGCCACACCCATCGGGAAGGCCTTGTGCTCAGGCGGTGGCGCATGAGCCGTTTCGGCGCGCGCCATCGGCTGCGGCGTGAAATCGCTTACCCGGTCCCAAACGCTGCCCTGCCCGATCGCTCTGGCTGCCGCCGGGAAGGAGAAGCCATTGGGGATCGACGAGGGCGATGGGAGGCCGCCTGATTGCCAGTTGCCGAGCGTCCCCATCGACGGTCGTTGCGCGCTGCGATGCCCGGCTTCGTTGAGCGCCGCCCGCAGGCCACCAACGATCAGGCCACGGATCAGCCCCGGATCGCGGAACCGAACCTCTGTCTTGGCCGGATGAACGTTGACGTCGACCTGATCACCGGGAAGGTCGACAAACAGCGCCACGACCGGATGCCGGTCGCGCGCCAGCATGTCCTGATAGGCGGCGCGGACCGCACCGACCAGGAGCCGGTCCTTGACCGGCCGGCCATTGACGAACAGGAACTGTTGGTCGGCGACACCGCGGTTGAAGGTCGGCAGGCCTGCCACGCCGGTCAATAACACAGCCTCACGCCGATAATCGACCGTGACGCTGTTCTCGGCGAGGTCGCGGTCGGTGAGTGCCGCGACCCGATCGATCCGGCCCTCGCCAGCCGACACAAGGATCGTTCGCCTTCCACCATGTTCGAGGCTGAATCCGATATCGGGTCGCGCCATGGCGAGCCGCTTCATCACGTCGACGCATGCCGCATATTCTGCTCGCTCCGACCGCAGGAATTTGCGCCGCGCCGGCACCTTGGCGAACAGATTCGACACTCGGATACGCGTTCCGGGCGGAAGTGCCGCGGGCCCCTCCCCCACAAGCTCGCCATGGTCGATCCGGCGCGACCAGCCATCGGCTCCGCGCACCCGGCTTTCGATCGTCACGTCGGCGACGCTCGCGATGGACGGCAGCGCCTCTCCACGAAAGCCCAATGTTGTGACGGCCTCGATCGCATCGTCGGGCAATTTGGAGGTCGCATGTCTTTCCAGCGAGAGCGCGATCTCGTCCGGCGCCATTCCGCACCCATCGTCCGCAACATAGATCGAAGAAAGGCCGCCTTCTGAGAGACTTACCGAAATACGCGTGGCGCCTGCATCGATCGCATTCTCGACCAGTTCCTTCAGCGCGCTGGCAGGCCTTTCCACCACTTCACCGGCGGCGATGCGATTCACCAGATGCTCGGGCAGGCGGCGTATTGACATGGTGCTAGCTCTAGCCCAAGCGGCGGCGTTCCGCATCCCTTGATAGCAGCAGGTATTGAGCCGCTAGCCGGGCGATGCGATCTGAGCCAAAGCGGCATCGGGGCGGATCAGGAAAGACGGACGAAAGCATGTTCCTCCAGCGTTATTTCAAGTTCATGTCGCACGATATGGCGATCGACCTCGGGACGGCGAACACCGTGGTCTACGTGCGCGGTCGCGGCATCGTCCTCAATGAGCCGTCGGTGGTGGCCATCGAAACGACGAATGGCGTCAAGCGGGTCCGCGCAGTTGGCGACGATGCCAAGCTGATGATGGGCAAGACCCCGGGCACGATCGACGCGATCCGTCCACTGCGAGACGGCGTCATCGCCGACATCGACGTCGCTGAACAGATGATCAAGCATTTCATTCAGAAAGTGCATGGCCGCCGCACCTTCATGCGCTGGCCCGAGATTGTGATCTGCGTTCCCTCGGGGTCCACCTCGGTCGAGCGCCGCGCAATCCGTGACGCCGCGTCGAACGCAGGTGCGTCGCAGGTATGGCTGATCGAAGAGCCGATGGCCGCCGCGATCGGCGCCGGCATGCCGGTTACCGAGCCGATCGGCTCGATGGTCGTTGATATCGGCGGCGGCACCACCGAGGTCGCGGTGCTTTCGCTGCGCGGTCTCGCCTATACCACCTCGGTGCGGGTTGGCGGTGACAAGATGGACGAAGCCATCGGCTCCTATGTCCGCCGCAATCACAACCTCCTGATCGGCGAAGCTACCGCCGAGCGGATCAAGCAGGAAGTGGGCGTTGCCAAGATGCCGGCCGACGGAAAGGGCGAGACGATCCACATCAAGGGCCGCGACCTGGTGAACGGCGTTCCCAAGGAGATCACGATCACCCAGGCGCAGATCGCCGAAGCGCTGACCGAACCGGTCTCGGCGATCGTCGAGGGCGTTCGCATCGCGCTTGAAAATACCGCTCCCGAACTCGCTGCCGACATCGTCGACCAGGGGATCGTCCTCACGGGCGGTGGCGCGCTGCTGTCCGGTATCGACGATGTGCTGCGCGAGGCCACCGGGCTTCCCGTCTCGATCGCCGACGATCCGCTGACCTGCGTGGCGCTGGGCACCGGACGTGCGCTGGAAGACCCGGTCTTCCGCGGCGTTCTCCAGACCGCATAAACGGTCCTGATCGGCAATGGCGGCGCCCAGGCACCGGCGTCGAGGATTTTCCCGCCGAGTCCAGTACGGCCTGTTTGCAGGCTATGTCATTGCGATCGTCGGCGTCATGCTCGCGATCGGCCTGCTGATGCTGTCGCGCTTCGATCCTCGCGCCTTCAACACGCTCAGGGGCGTGGTGGTCGATGCGGGCGCGGTGTTCACCGGCCTAGGGCGGGCCGGGATCCGCTCCGGAAATGAAGCCGGAGAGGTGTTTGACGCTTATGTCGCGGCGGGCAGTCAGAATGCGGCGCTCAAGATGGAGCTCGCCAAACAGCGCCGCGCGGTGATCGGCGCCAAAATTGTCGCCGCCGAAAATGCCCGGCTGAAAAGACTGGTGCGGTTGTCCGAACATTTGCCGAGGCCCATCCTTTCCGCCCGTCTGATCGGATCGACGCCGACCGGCCAGCGCCGTTTCGCCATATTGTCAGCCGGAACGGCCGAGGGTGTGCGCCCTAGCATGGCCGTGCGCTCGCCCGAAGGTTTGATCGGGCGGGTTTTCGAAAATGGTATCTTCGCTTCGCGCGTGCTGCTTTTAACCGACGGCGAGACAGCAGTTCCGGTCAAGGTGGTCCGAAATGGGTTGGCCGCACTTGCCACAGGACAGGGCGATGGCACGATGGAAATCAGAGCGCTGATCGCGGGCGGGCGCGCATTCCGGCGTGGCGATCTTGCCGTGACATCGGGCACCGGTGGTGTCTATGCTCCCAATATACCCGTTGCTGTGGTGACGGAGGTCCGCGGCGATCGCGCCGTCGCGAGACCGCTTGCTGACCCGTCACGCGCCGACTTCGCTGCAGTCTACCCCATCTTCCAGGCTGCGATCACTGATTTGCCGGCTCAGCCCAAGCCGTGATCAGTCGTCGCGCCAATCCCTATGCGGTCCAGCCGCCGCTTCGCACGGTGCTGGTGCCGATCTTGTCGACCCTGGCGGGGTCAGCGATGGGGTTTTTGCCTGTCATTGCGACCGAACCCATCGTTCCGCCCTGCGGGTTGATGATGCTGCTTGCCTGGCGGTTGCTCCGACCCGAAATGTGGCCCCCATGGGCGGCCCTGCCGCTGGGCTTCGCTGACGATCTGATAAGCGGCCATTATCTCGGGACGTCCATGATCCTGTGGACGATCGCTTTCCTCGTCCTCGAGTGGGTCGATCAGGTACTGGTGTGGCGCGACGGGTGGATCGAATGGGGTATCGCGTCGGTCGCGCTGGTGCTGATCGTCTTCGGTGCGTGGCTGCTGTCGCAACCTGCGAGCAGCCTCACGTCGATGTTTACGATCCTGCCACAGTCCATCGGCGCCATCCTGCTTTTCCCGGCGGTACTGCGGCTTACCGCCTCGTTGGATCGATGGCGGCTTCGGCGATGAAACGTCAGCGCATCATCACCGAACAAAGCCAGACGTTCACCTTCACGAGGCGTGCCTTCGTAGTGGGCGCGGCCCAGACAGCGGTCGGCACGCTGCTGGCTGGCCGAATGGCCTGGCTGTCGATTGCCGAAAACGAGCGCTACAACACGCTGTCTGAAAGCAATCGTGTCCAGCTCACCCTGGTGCCACCACGCCGGGGCTGGATCATCGACCGTGCGGGCAAACCCATGGCGATCAACCGCACCACGTTCCGCGTCGACATCATCCCTGAACAACTCAAGAACAATGAAGCGGTTCTCGGTCAGCTACAGCAGTTGCTTGCGCTGACCGCCGATGATCTCGCCCGTATTCGCGAGGATCTGGCCAAGGCGCGGGGCTATCAGCCGGTGCCGGTCGCCGAGAATATCAGCTATGAGCGCTTCGCCGCGGTCAGCGTCCGCCAGTCTGGCCTTCCCGGTGTGGCCCCCAGTGCCGGCTATGGACGGCAATATCTACAGGGCGCGGCTGTGGCCCATCTGTTGGGCTATGTCGGTCTCGCCTCACCTGCGGATTATGACCGTACACATGATCCGCTTTTGATCACGCCAGGATTCAAGATTGGTAAAGAAGGTCTTGAAAGAACGATGGAAAAATGGCTCCGTGGAAAACCCGGAGCCAAGCGAAGCGAAGTCACCGCGCATGGCAAGGTAGTCCGCGAGCTGACCACGCGGCCCGAGCAGGTGGGCAACGCTCTGCAACTCACCATCGATGCCGGACTGCAGCGTTACGCCGCCAGCCGGCTCGGCCCCGAAAGTGCGTCCGCGGTGATGCTCGACGTCCACACCGGTGGAATATTGGCGATGACCTCGATGCCGGGGTTCGATCCCAACAGCTTCTCGGACGGCATAAGCTACGCCGAATGGGGGCAGCTCTCCAAAAACGATCATCTGCCGCTGACCAACAAGGCCATGCAGGGGCTCTACCCCCCCGGATCGACGGTAAAGCCGATGGTCGCGCTCGCCCTGCTTGAGGCCGGGGTTGATCCCAATCAGCTGGTCACCTGCACGGGGCGTTACCGGCTAGGCAACACCTGGTTCCATTGCCATCGGCGCGGCGGGCATGGCGGGGTCGACATGCATCGCGCGATCGCGGCGAGCTGCGACATCTATTTCTATACGATGGCCCGACTCGTGGGCATCGATCGGATCGCAGCGATGGCCCGGCAACTCGGTCTCGGCGAGGAATATGACCTGCCGATGCCGTCGCAACGTTATGGTACCGTGCCCGACACCGAATGGAAGGCGAAGCGCTACAAGGGCGCGCGCTGGAGCACCTACGACACACTTAATGCGACGATCGGCCAGGGCTATATGCTCACCAACCCGCTCCAGCTCGCGGTGATGGCGGCGCGGATCGCGAGCGGAACGGCGCTCGTCCCGCGGCTGATTCTCAACAAGCGCTATGCGCCGCAGGGCGGACCGCTCGATGCCTCCGCCGAGCATTTCCAGTTCGTCCGCGATGCGATGAGCGGGGTGATCAATGGCCCTTATGGAACCGGCGGATCGGGCCGGCTTTACCTTCCGACCGGCGAGGAGATGGCGGGCAAGACAGGGACCGCCCAGGTGCGGCGGATTACGTTGGCGCAGCGGCGCGCCGGGGGCGAGTTCGGCGGCTATGGCGTGCCATGGAAATATCGGGACCATGGTCTATTCGTCGCCTTCGCCCCGGTGGTGGAGCCGCGTTACGCCCTCGCGATCGTCATCGAGCATGGCATGCATGGCGCAGCATGCGCCCCGATCGCCCGAGACATGATCACCTATATGTACGACCGCAAGCGGGCGGAGGAACGGCTTGCCTTTCTCGAGGAGAAATGGGGCGGGAATATCGAGCAGCGCATGGCTGGGGACGCCTTTGCCTGGGCGCATCGCAACGATCCG
>CANJRZ010000211.1 GCA_947476735.1 Sphingomonadaceae bacterium | reverse complement strand
CCTCGATCGCCGCTACGACACCGGGCGGCTGGGGCTGGCCAGGGCATGACCCGGCATATCCTCGTCACCGGCGGGCAGGGGCAGATCGGCCTCGAGCTGGCCCGGCAGAGCTGGCCGGCGGACATGACGGTTCATTGTCCCACCCGCGAGACCTGCGACATCGGATCGCCGGAAAGCCTGCTCGCTTATGTGCGTTCCTTTCCGTTCTCCGCGATCATCAATTGCGCCGCCTATACCGGCGTCGACAAGGCCGAAGACGAGCCCGCCGCCGCCTTTCGCGTTAATGGCGAGGCGCCCGGCTGGCTCGCCGACACCGGCATTCCGTTGATCCATGTCTCGACAGACTATGTCTTCGACGGCAGCAAACCTGGCGCCTACGCCGAGGACGATCCGGTCGCGCCGCTGGGGTTCTACGGCGCCTCCAAGCTGGAAGGCGAACGGGCGGTCCTCGCCGGTCAGTCGCGGGCGCTGATCCTGCGCACCGCCTGGGTGATTTCGGCGCATCGTCATAATTTCCTCAAGACGATGCTGCGCCTCGCCGCCACCAACCCGAAGCTTCGCGTTGTCGATGATCAGCGCGGCTGCCCGACCTCGGCCGCCGACATCGCCGCCGCGCTGCGCACGATCGCTCTGCGGATGATCGACGATCCGTCCGCACCGACCGGCATCTACCATTTCGTCAACGCCGGTGAGGCGAGCTGGTGCGAATTGGCGCGCGAGATCTTCACACTGAGCGCTGCTGCGGGCGGGCCTTCGGCCGAGGTGGAGGCGATCGCCACGGCCGACTATCCGACGCCGGCCAGGCGCCCCGCCAACTCGCGGCTTTCGACATCGAAGATTGCCGCCGATTATGGCATCTATCCGCGCGACTGGCGCATTGCCGTGCGCGACATTATCGGTGAGCTGGTGGGGCCGGTGCCTCGGATCTGATTCCGCCTTCGCTGGTGGAATCGGGGGAATCTATTCTAGCGAAAGCGCCCTTGGTCCGCGATCAAAGGCGTGATGGGAGCGTGGTTCGGTGAAGGGTATCATCCTGGCAGGCGGATCGGGCACGCGGCTGCATCCAATGACGCAGGTCACATCCAAGCAGCTTTTGCCCGTCTATGACAAGCCGATGATCTATTATCCGCTGTCGACACTGATGCTGGCCGGGATTCGCGAGGTGCTCGTCATCTCCACCCCGCGCGACACGCCCAGTTTCGAGGCGCTGCTCGGCGACGGCAGCCAGTGGGGGATGGCGATCAGCTATGCGGTTCAGCCGAGTCCGGAAGGCCTCGCGCAGGCCTATATCATCGGCGCTGATTTTGTCGGTGATGGTCCTTCCGCACTGATTCTCGGCGATAATATCTTTTACGGCCACGGCTCGACCGACATGTTCAACAATGCGGTTGCGCGGGCCGACGGTGCGACCGTCTTCGCCTATCATGTCACCGATCCCGAGCGCTATGGCGTGGTCGAGTTTGACAAGGACATGCGCGCCGTCTCGATCGAGGAAAAGCCGAGGCAGCCGCGCTCCAACTGGGCGGTGACCGGCCTCTATTTCTATGATTCGGATGTCGTCGGCATCGCGAAGGATCTCCAACCCTCGCCGCGCGGCGAGCTTGAGATCACCGACGTCAACAAGGCCTATCTGGCCGCCGGCAAATTGTCGGTCGAGCTGATGGGCCGCGGCTATGCCTGGCTCGACACCGGGACGCCCGACAGCCTGATCGAGGCGGCGGAGTTCGTCCGTACGCTCGAGAAACGCCAGGGTTTCAAGATAGCCTGCCCCGAGGAAGTCGCCTTCGATCAGGGCTTCATCGATGCGGGCCAGCTGGAACAGCTTGCCGATGGCCTCGGCAAGAGTGCTTATGCTAATTATTTGCGGACAGTGGTGGTGAGGCGCTGATGAAGAATGCCAATTATCTGGACAGTTCCCGCTACGCGCAGAATGCGCGCTATATCGCGGCGGGCCTGAGCGATGCCGACATGCTGTGGATGCTGTCGATCGGCAAGCTGCGGCTGCTCAAGCAGGGCGAGAAGCTGGTGACCGCCGGCAAGGCGCTCGCCGATATCTATTTCATCACCGGCGGACGGCTTGGCGTTGTCCTCGATGACGGCAGCCGCGTCGCCTATCTCCATCATGGCGACGTGGTCGGTGAGATGTCGTTCATCGAGCGTCACGCACCGGTTGTCTCGGTGGTGGCTGAAGAGCCGACCGAGATTCTCAGCATCCCGCGCAAGCAGATCCTCGACAAGTTCGACGAGGAGCCGCTGTTCGCGGCGCGCTTCTATCGCGCGCTGGCGATCTTCCTGTCGGAGCGGCTGCGCGACACGACCGCCGCGGTCAGCGTGCCGGGAGACGAGCAGGCGAAGCGTGACAAGGCCGACAAGGCAGCCCGCGCCCGCTTCGCCAAGCTGTTCGTCAAGTCGGGCCCCTGAGCCGGTACATTCGCACCCTGGCGGCGGTGATGATCGACGCTGCGGCACTGCTGGGCGGGATGGCGCCCGCCGCACCCGTCATGGACTGGTCCGGTCTGCTGTCGCGCCCGCACGAGCGCTCCGATGCGCGCATCGCTTATGGTCCCGATCCGCTCCAGTATGTGGAACTGTGGCTGCCGAAGGGCAGGGGGCCGTTCCCGGTCGTGATGATGATCCATGGCGGCTGCTGGCTGAGCGATATCGCCGGGGCCGACATCATGGATTATGCCGCCGCTGATCTGCGCCGCCGCGGCATCGCCGTCTGGAATATCGAGTATCGCGGCGTTGACCGTCCGGGCGGCGGCTATCCGGGGACCTTCGCCGACGTTGCGGCCGCCACCGATCTGTTGCGCAAGGCAGCCCCGCGCTACCGTCTGTCGCTCGATCATCTGGTCGCTTTCGGCCATTCGGCCGGTGGCCATCTCGTTTTGTGGGCGGCGTCGCGAAATCGCCTGCCGAAGGCCAGCCCGCTGTGGCGCGCCGATCCCTTGCCGATATCGGCGGTGGTCAGCACCGGCGGCCTGCCCGATCTGGAAGTGATCCGAACCCTCCCCGACGGTTGCGGCGGCCCGGTGCTGATGGATCGGCTCACCGATGTCGGGCGGCGCGGCGATCCCGCCGCCTGGCGTGATACCTCGCCCGCCCGGATGCTGCCCTCGCCGGCCCGGCAGACCCTCGTCGCCGCCGAACATGACCCCATCTCCCCGCCGGGCATGACCACCGATTATGCCCACAAGGCCGGTGCGCGTGTGGCGATCATCCCCGGTGAGGGCCATGTCGAGCTGATCGCCCCGGGCAGCAGGGCCTGGGCGCGGCAGGTTGCGCTCATCGAGGATGCGCTGGGCCGGTGAACCCTGGTAGAATAAGCGGCTATGTCCGGAACAGTCCGGCGACGTAGAACGCGAATCCGGCAAGAGAAGGATTGCGAGACGATGATGTCCCAGCAGATCGGCAAGATCGCCGTCGTTACCGGTGGGTCCACCGGCATTGGCCTAGCCCTGGCGAAGGCGCTGGCCCGAGAGGGCATGGATATCGCGCTCGCGTCGCGCAACGCGGCGACGCTGGAGGAGGCCGCCGCGGCGGTGCGGGACATCGGGGTTCGGGTCCTGGCGGTGCCCTGCGACGTCGCCGATCGCGCGCAGGTCTATGCGCTGGCACGCCGCGCCGCTGAACAGCTCGGGCCGGTCGACCTCGTTTGCGCCAATGCCGGGGTCACCACGGTCGGCCGCCTCGTCGATCACACCGACGCGGACTGGGACTGGTCGATCGACATCAACCTGCGCGGTATCACCAACTGCATCCAGGCCTTCTATCCCGACATGGCCGCGCGCCGCCACGGGACGATATTGCTGACCGGCTCGCAAACCTCGCTCGCGCCCGACTGGGTGCTGAACCACGGCCCCTATATCGGCGCCAAGGCGGCGGTCCTCGCGCTCGCGACCAGCCTCAGGGCCGAAGCGGCCGAATTCGGCGTCTCGGTGTCGCTGCTGATCCCCGCCGCGACCGACACCGCGATCGCCGCGACCGCCCGCCGCGTGCCCGATCCGGACGGTGCGCTTCTGCCCAACCCGAACCTCCCGCCGCCGCTCGACAATTTCCCCTTCACCCTCTCGCCCGAGGAGGTGGCGCAACGCGCGATCGCCGGGCTGAAGGCAAACGCTCCGATCATCGCCACCCACGCCGCGATGAAACCGCTCGTGGAGGATTATTTCGCCCGCATCCTCGCCGCCTACGACGCCGCCGCATCATTTCGGTGACACCGCGAAATTAGTCCCAGTAATGCGAGCCCACCGACGCACCTCCGTCGAACCGCGGATCGGGGCCCTTCTCCTGCCAGCCATAGGCGACATGGAATCCCATCAGCTTGCGAAAGCGCGGCGGATTGCGGTCGAGGATTTCGGCGGTGACGCGGCTGCGATAATCCTCCTGCGGGCGCATGCCGGGCCGCATCATGAACATCAGCAGCGAAAGTCTTTGTCCGGGCGCGGTGCGGCGCAGCGCGCCATGCCAGGTATTGCCGCCCCAGACGATCAGCGACCCGGCCGGAGCCTCGACGGGCACCGCGGACGACCAGCCCTCGTTGGCGCGCGGCTGGCGGCAGTAGCGGTGGCTCCCCGGAACATAGCAGAGCGCGCCATTGGCGCGCGTATAGTCGGTCATCGCCCAGGTGAGGTTGAGCGTCTGCGGCACCATCGGCAGCGGCGCCGGCATGAAGAAGGCGTCGCAATGCAGGAAGAAATCGTCGTCGCATTGCGGCTTGATCAGGCCCTCGCAGGTGCTCAGGATCGCGTTCTCGCCGAGCATGTAGGTGGTGAGCGCCAGCACGGCGGGATTCATCACCGCCTGCTCGAAGATCGGATTTTCGAGCAGGACATAGCGGATCATCTGCCCCACCGCGCGCGACGGGACCGCCTCGGTCGGCCCGCCATGGTCGAGATCGGGCCGTTCGCCGAACCGGATCTCGGCCATGTCGAGCAGGGCCGAGCGCAGCCGGCCGACGAAGTCGCGCGTGGTGAACTTCTCCGGCGGAATGACCGTCAGGCCCAGCACTTCCAGTTCGGCGATATGCTCGGCCAGATCGAGAGCCTTGATCTCGGACCAGAGCCGGGTCGCGACCGGCGCGATGTCCTTGCCGAACCAGTCGACCTTGCCGACCGCGACCTCTTCCTTGCCGGCGGTACCCGTCGTCGACTGCGCTTCCATCTCAGCCATCCTTAATTCGGAGACAGTTGATTCAATAGCCTTTGCCCGCGGCTTTGGCCGCGTCTGCCCGGCACGGCGATTGCCTCACTGCGTGACGTGATAGGGAAGAGCGGGCAGGACGACGCGGGCAAGACGGGACATTGCGTCAGGGTATCGAATGGGACAAGATTAGTAAACTGGCACCGGAATCTGTTAAAATCAGTACCCTTGCGGAGAGTGAAAAAAGTGTCGACCGAAGAAAAAGGGCAATACATTAACCCGAATAAGGGCAGTCAGTATTTTGAAACCGTGATTATCGGCACGGGGTTTTCAGGTTTGCTGGCCGCTATAGGGTTACGAAAAAAGAATATCACTGACTTTGTCTTGTTAGAAAGAGATGCCGAAATAGGTGGAACCTGGCAGGCGAACTCTTATCCGGGAGCCGAGGTGGATATTCCAACCGGCCTGTATTCGGTTTCATTCATTCCCTACAAATTCAAGAAAAAATATGCTCCCCAAAGTGAATTACTTCAATATACCAACTATATTATAGATCGTTTCGATCTTGGAAAATATTCCAGGGCAAATAATGCCGTCAAAACGCTGAGGTATGACGACGTTACTTGTTTATGGCATGTTGAGACGGAGTCAGACGAAAGCTATAATGCTCGCTTCATTATTGATGCCAGCGGGGTTCTGGCCAACCCGAAAATTCCTTATATTCAAGGAGCGGAAACTTTCCGGGGAGCAAAATTCCATACAGCGCGATGGGATCACACGATCTCCTGCAAAGGAAAGAAGGTGGGTGTTATTGGCTCCGGATGCTCAGGAGCTCAAGTCGTCCCGGCCATTGCAAGCCAGGTTGATAGGCTGACAGTGTTCATGGGAACACCCGAGTGGATCATTCCAAGATTTGACAGAAATTATAGCGCTGTCGAACGCTACATTATAAATCTTCCGGTCATGCGCCATATCAATCGATTCATGGTTTTTAGTATTCATGAGGCAAGATTTATCGGATTTAAGCGGTATCCGTTTACGTCAACGATAAGTAAATTTGTAAAGAAAATATACGCATGGACTCTGAAAAATAATTTCAAGAAATATATAAAAGACGAAAAATTACGCAAATACATGATGCCGGATTATGAACTGGGCTGCCGACGTATTATACCGACAAATCTATTTCTTCCTGCGCTTTCACGTGAAAATGTTGATGTCGATATCAGCGGAATAGATCGCATAACGACGACAGGTATTCTAACAAAAGAAGGTAGAGACATACCCTTAGATATCATCGTTTATGCTACGGGGTTTTTTGCCTATTCAGATATGAAAGAGGCATTCTCGTTTCAGGTATATGGCCGCGAAGGTCGAAGCCTCAACAGTGAATGGGAAAAGGAGACCGTCTCTTACAAGGGGATCACGGTTTCAGGCTATCCAAATTATTTCAAAGTAAACGGCCCGAACACAGGCACGGGCCATAGTTCACAATTATGCTATATGGAAACGATGGTGAATTACATCGTCAAGGCGATTTGTGCTGTAAAACGAGATGATAGTATCAAATCCATTGATGTTAAGAACGAAGTCCAAAATGAATATATGCAAAAAATGCGTAAAGACCTGAATAATACGGTCTGGGCAACAGGCGGATGCACAGCCTTTTACAGGAAGAATAAGACCGGTGAAGTAACCAGTCTCTCTCCGGAATCGGTCGTCCATTTTATTTTTGGACGTAAAAACTTCCATTTGGGCGATTATAACATTTTTAAGTGATACCAGGCGTGCTGATATTGCCTCGCCTCGCGATGCCGCGCATCGATATGGCGGGTGTAGCGCCGCTGCGCCTCGGCGAAGGCTTGCCGCAACCCGTCCTCGTGCGACGGTACGACGATCAGGTGAACATGGTTGGGCACAGGCAATGGGCTTAGACCTCGCCGCCGGCCTTGACCGCGGCCTCCGCGAGCAGGTCGCGATAGAGCATGTAATCGCCGCCACTGAAGATTAATGAGACGAGAAGGCGTGGCGCGCCTTCGCACGCGAGGAGACTGTCGAGGCGATTGCCTCGCTGCGTGACGTGACAGGGAAGTCCGGGCGGGACGATGCCGGCCATTGCGTTGGCGAATCGAATTGGGGTGTCAGGCTACGCTCGTTTCGGTTAGGATCGGAAGATCAAGCGCAGTGCGGGCATGATACAGTGCCGGCATCAGACAGAATCAAAACAAACAATGGAGAGCAGGCGTAAGCGGTAATTTTCCCCCACGTCCTGTGTGAGGGCGGCGCATCCGTTTCAACCGGATGCCTATCTTCGATGTCACGAGTTTCGAATGTAGTTTGCTCAGGCCGCTTG
>CANJRZ010000210.1 GCA_947476735.1 Sphingomonadaceae bacterium | reverse complement strand
GCGCGCCTCTGGGATGACGGCATCATCGATCCCGCCCAGACCCGCGACGTCCTCGGCCTCGCCCTTGCCACCACGCTGAACGCCCCGATCCCGGAACGCGCTCAGTTCGGCCTGTTCAGGATGTGATGATGGGCGACACCTTAGAATTCCTCCCCGGAACGGGGAGTAACGAGGGATCGAATCCCTCCCGCTCCACCGTCCCCCCTGCGAAGGCAGGGGTCCATGTCTCTCTCCCCATGAGAATGCATCTGAGAAGGCGACAGACATGGATGCCAGCCTTCGCTGGCATGACGATTTATGGGGTCGGCAACGGAGGCCTTTCATGATCCGCTCCCTCCTCATCGCCAATCGCGGTGAGATCGCACGACGCATCATCCGGACTGCGCGGAAGATGGGTGTCCGCACGATCGCGGTGCATTCGGATGTCGATGCCGGCATGCCGTTCGTGCGCGAGGCCGACGCGGCGGTGTGCATCGGCCCGGCGCCCGCGCGTGAGTCCTATCTGGTTCAGCAAAAGATTCTCGACGCGGCGAAGGCGACGGGCGCCGAGGCGATCCACCCGGGCTATGGCTTCCTCTCGGAGAATGCCGAGTTCGCCGAGGCGGTCGAGGCGGCGGGGCTGGTCTGGGTCGGCGCACCGCCGCACTCGATCCGCGCCATGGGTCTCAAGGACGCCGCCAAGAAGTTGATGGTCGCGGCGGGCGTGCCCGTCACCCCCGGCTATATGGGCGAGGACCAGGACCCCGCGCATCTCCAGGCCGAGGCCGACAAGATCGGCTACCCCGTCCTGATCAAGGCGGTCGCCGGTGGTGGCGGCAAGGGGATGCGCAAGGTCGACCGGGCGGAGGATTTCGCCGATGCGCTCGCATCCTGCCAGCGCGAGGCAGCCTCGTCGTTCGGCGACGACAAGGTGCTGATCGAGAAATATATCCTCGGCCCACGCCATATCGAGGTGCAGGTGTTCGGCGACAGGCACGGCAATGTCGTCCACCTGTTCGAGCGCGACTGCTCGCTTCAGCGTCGCCACCAGAAGGTGATCGAGGAGGCTCCCGCCCCCGGCATGGACGCGGCGACCCGCGCCGTGGTGTGCGACGCGGCAGTCAAGGCGGCCAGGGCGGTCGACTATGTCGGCGCCGGAACGATCGAGTTCATCGCCGACGCTTCCGAAGGGCTGCGCGCCGACCGCATCTGGTTCATGGAGATGAACACCCGGCTCCAGGTCGAGCATCCGGTGACCGAGATGATCACTGGCCAGGACCTCGTCGAATGGCAGCTCCGCGTCGCGAGCGGCGAACCGCTGCCCAGGCGACAGGATCAGCTCTCGATCAATGGCTGGGCGATGGAGGCTCGACTTTACGCCGAGAATCCCTCCAACGGCTTCCTGCCCTCCACCGGGCCCCTCCACCGATTGAAACTGCCACGTGGCATCCGCGTCGACAGCGGCGTCGAGGAAGGTGGCGAAGTATCGCCCTTTTACGACCCGATGATCGCCAAGCTGATCGTGGCAGCGCCGAGCCGGCAGGCGACGGCGGCAAAGCTCGCTCAGGCGGCCGCGCGGGTCGAGGTGTGGCCGGTCCGAACCAACGCCGCTTTCCTGGCGCTGGCGGCCGCCGATCCCGATTTCGTCGCTGGTCATATCGACACCGGCTTCATCGAGCGACACGCGGAGCGCCTGGTTCCTTCCGGCGAGCCCTCGACTGCCGTGCAGCAAGCCGCCGCCCGCGCATTGCTCCCGGCAGCAGACGGTGTCTGGTCGTCGATCACCGGCTTCCGTGCCAATGCCGCGCCCGATTGCAGGGTCGCCGTCGAGATTGCCGGCGACACCCATCTGGTCACTTTGACCGAGGAAACACCGCGCGCACGAGACATGACGGTCGGCGGCGAGCGGCTACTGTTTATGGCAGGCGAAGCCTGGCCGTTCGAGCTTCCACGCGCCGATCATGCTGGCGGCGGCGGCGCGGTTTCGGACGGCACGCTGACCGCGCCAATGCCGGGCAAGGTGATCGCGGTCGAGGTTGCCGAAGGCGATCATGTGACCAAGGGCCAGAAGCTGCTGGTGCTCGAAGCAATGAAGATGGAACAGGCGATGCTGGCACCGTTCAATGGCGTGGTCGTCGAGCTCAAGGCCCGTGTCGGCGGCCAGGTGGCCGAAGGCACCGCACTGGTCCGCGTCGAGAAGGACGGCGACTGACGACGCGATTTGGTGCTGAAGTGCCATGATCGCAACGTCGGCAATAAAGATATATTTAATTTACATCTTTATTGCCACTCCGCCAAGCCTCTGATACAAGATGGCCATGGATACCCAACTGGCCTCGATCAATGGTATCGACGAGCCAGCGCTGGCCCGCCTCGTCGAGCTATTCTACGGCCGCGTTCGGCGCGACAGCGCACTCGGACCGATCTTCAACGACGCGATCGACGACTGGCCCGATCATTTCGCGAAGCTGACTGACTTCTGGTCATCGGTGATGCTGACCAGCGGACGCTACAAGGGCAATCCCGTTGCAGCACATCGCCGCCATGCGAACCGAATCACGCCCGAGCTGTTCGACCGCTGGCTCGCGATCTGGCGGGCGACCACCGATGAGCTGATGACGCCGCCTGCGGCGGCGGCTCTGCAGGACAAGGCCGAACGGATCGCCGAAAGCCTCAAGCTGGCACTGTTCTTCAAGTTGCCGCCACGATCGGACGCCGCATGACCGCAACACCCTATCGATCGACGCCGGTCTTTGACGAAACCAGCCTGCCTGCGGCGCTTCGGTCACGACACAACACCAAGGCCGGTGTCTGGGGCGTGATCCGCGTTCTCGAAGGACGACTGATACTGCGCTATCTTGAGCCCGCCTCGGAGATCGTGCTGGAACCCGGCCGGCCCGGCCTGATCCTTCCCGAACAACCGCATGAAGTCGAACCGCTTGGCGCGATGCGGATGCAGGTCGATTTTTACAACGAACCGCCGCCTGCGCCCTGAGCAAAGACCCCTTGGTCAAAGTCACGCCAAAGACGGTTTACATCGCCGCTGCTGCCGTTTAGGTGGCGCGCCCATGTCCATGATCGCGCTCAAGCCGATTACCATTAAACCGACCCGCTCGCGCGGGGCGGTTCTGGGTGCGCGGCGGGTCTGACCTAGCCACCTGGACACCAAGCCCTGCGGAGCGACGCGGGGCTTCCTCCAAAGGACAGGACCTCGCAGCGCTCCGCCCAGTTACGGAGATGCACAAGATGGTTCAGCGTTTTTCGACAGGTCAAAAGCTCAATCTCGGCGTCGTGGGGGCTACCGGCCTCGTCGGCACGATGATCCGCGACATCCTGGCCGAGCGCGCCTTTCCGGTCGCCGATCTCCGTCTCTTCGCTTCCGCCCGCTCGGCAGGCTCGACCGTCGCGTGGCAAGGCCGCAGCATCATGATCGAAGACGCGTCCACCGCCGACTATGCCGGTCTTGATGTCGTCCTTTTTTCAGCCGGCGGATCGACCTCGAAACTCGTCGCACCCAAGGTCGCAGCAGCGGGCGCGATCGTGATCGACAACAGTTCCGCCTGGCGCAGCGATCCCGAAGTGCCGCTCGTCGTCTCCGAGGTGAACCCGCAGGCGCTCGCCAACATAGCAAAGGGGATTGTCGCCAACCCCAACTGCACCACCATGGCAGCGATGCCGGCGCTGAAGCCGCTGCATGATGCGGCGGGGCTGAAGCGCCTCACCGTTTCGACCTACCAGGCGGTATCGGGCGCTGGTGTTGCAGGGATCGACATATTGTCGAAACAACTCGCCCATGTCGGCGATCGGGCCGCCGAGCTCGCCCGCAACGGCAAGGCCGATTTCCTGCCCGCGGCCGAGAAATGGGCGGTGCCGATCGCGCATAATGTCGTGCCGCTCAACTATGTGCTGGGCGAGGACGACTATACCGAGGAGGAACTCAAGCTCCGCGACGAGTCGCGCAAGATCCTCGGGATTCCCGGCCTCCCGGTCTCGGGCACCTGCGTGCGCGTCCCCGTCTTCACCGGCCATTCGCTGTCGATCAATGCCGAGTTCGAGCGCGCGATCACCCCGCAACAAGCACTCAGCTTGCTGAGTAAGGCGCCCGGCGTTGTGCTGACCGACGTGCCCAACCCGCTCGCAGCGAGCGGCGCCGATCCGGTCTTCGTCGGCCGCGTCCGCCGCGACCCCACCGTCGAACATGGCCTCGCGCTGTTCGTCGTCGGCGACAATCTGCGCAAGGGTGCGGCGCTCAACGCCGTTCAGATCGCCGAGGTGCTGTGCGGACGCGCCTGATCGGGACTGTGGCGGCCGAGGTTGACAGCCCCGGCCTGCCCCGGCCTGTAGTCCACCACCGATGACTGTGATCCGCCCCTATTATTCGACCGAGAGCGCCTCGGCGCTACACTATGATCTGGTCGCCTTCGCCGATCCGGCGGTCCAGCTCGATGTCGATCTTTATGCCCATATGGCCAAAGCGGGCGGATCGATCCTCGAACTGGGCGCGGGGACCGGCCGGGTCGCGATCCCGCTCGCCGAACGCGGCTTCGAGGTCACCGGCCTCGACATCGCCCAGGGCATGCTCGTTCGGGCCGAGGCGAAACGTGCTACGCTCCCCGCCGAGGTCGCCGTGCGGCTCCATTTCGTGCGCGGCGACATGCGCTCTCTGGCGCTCGGCCGGCAGTTCGACGCCATCATCGCCAGCTACTTCACTTTCGCCCATGTCCAGCCCTCGGCCGCCTGGAAGCAGGCCTTCGCCGGCATGGCGCGCCATCTCGCGCCGGGCGGGGTCATCGCGCTACACCTGCCTGATGCCGAACCGATGAAGCGTCCGGCGCCGAGCCCCGACATTCCGGTGTTTCGGAAGCCAATCGAAGGGGGGGTGTTGACGCTGTTCGTGGCGGCACAGACGTTCAACGAGAAGGTCGGGCGTTTCGATCTGCTGCTCGACTATGTGACGAGCACCGACAAGGGGGTGGAGACCGCCCGTTCGCGCGAGCGATATACGCTGTTTGTCGGCGATCCCGAACCCTATGCGGCCAAGGCGGGCCTGCGCCCGGCGGGGCCGCCCGAGGCGCTCGGCGCGACGGGGTTTATTCACAAATTCGTGAAGTGCTGACCGCCAATCCCCCACCACGTCACGCCAGCGCAGAGTGAGTTCAGTTCAAAGTCGGGATTGCCCCCGGCATTCCCTTATCCGTGCCGGGGCATTGATAGCCTTGATCTGAACGTCACGGGGTCCATGTCTCTCACCAGCCAGATGGCATCGCAGAAGGAGACAGACATGGATGCCTGCCTTCGCAGGCATGACGGAAGAAGTGGTACGCGAAACTAAAGCTTCACCATCAGCTCGCGCGGTCCCCACAGCGCCCAGTTATTCCCCATGTCGACCGAGACGATCTTCAGCCCCGGGAAGCCATCCAGCAGCACATTGGCGAAGGAGATCACTTCCTGCCGCGCCGCATTGATGCCGAGGCAATGGTGAAACCCGAAGCCAAAGCCGAGCAGCGGCTTTTGCTGGCGGTGGATGTCGAACCTGTCCGAATTCGGATAGGCGTCGGGATCGCGGCTGGCGGCGCCGAGCATCAGAAAGACATCGTCACCCTTCTTCATCCGCTGGCCCTCAAATTCGACGTCGTCCTCCTTGACGACGCGCATGATGACCTGCGCGACCGTGTCGCAGCGCATCACCTCGTCGACGGTCGCTTCGACCAACCGGCGATCGGCACGCAGGCCAGCCGCAAGCTCGGGATCGCGAAAGATGTGGACGACGACATGGCCCAGCCAGCGTTCGGTGGTGTCCATCGATCCGAGGATGAAGTTGAAGATATTGTCGACCGCCATCGCGCGGGTGATGCCGTGGCTTCCCTCGGCCGCGGCCATCAGCGCGATCAGGTCGGTCGGCTCCTCGCCCCGCCCGATCCTTTCGCGGCGGTCGATGATCTCCTCCCGGACCAGGTCGAACACCTCCTGCTTGACGGTTCGGTGGCGCTGCGCCTCGGGGCTGCCTTCGACGAGATTGAGCGCGGGCGCATCGGCCGACATGCTGCTCCAGCGTCGGAACACACCGAGCCTGTCGGTGGTGACGCCGAAGCTGCTCGAGATGAAGGCGGTACCGAAACTCTGAAAGATCGGCACGAGGTCCACCGCCTCGCCAGCCTCCAGACGCGGGCGGGCCTCCTCCATCAGCCGTGATGCATTTTCGGCCAGTTCCTTCGCCCGCGCGACGAACACCGACTTGGCCATTGCCTTGGTCCAGATCGCCCGCACCTTGTGGTGCAGCGGCGTATCGTCGACCAGCATCGCCTCGGGGCCCATTGTCGTCTCGACCGCAGTCCCCACCGAGGTGAAGCGCGACAGATCGGACAATACCCCCTTCACCCCTTCATAGGAGGAAACCACCCAGCCGTTGAGCGTCTCACTCCACACCACCGACCCAGCCGCGCGCATGCGCTCATGCGCCGATAGCGGAAGGTTCTCTCCGGGTCGGAGGACGAAATCCATCTCCATAGGTGCAACCTTCTGAGTGCTTTGACTGAGCGAGCCTAACGGCCCCCCTTCCCTTCGTCCACTCGCCCAGCCAACCCAATCCGTCATGCCAGCCCTTCGACTGCCTGCAAGGCAGGCGCTCAGGATAAACTTCGGCCAAAGGCCGAAGGCTGGCATCCATGTCTGCTTCCTATTCAGCTGCCATCTTGGAGGCGAGAGACATGGACCCAGTGACGTTCAGATCAAGGTTATCCATGCCCCCGGCATGGATAAGGGATTGCCAGGGGCAATCCCGACCTCGAACTGAACTCACTCTGCGCTGGGGTGACGAAGGGAATCTTACGCCACGTCCACCGTTCGCCCGGCCCAGAAGGGTGCACGCAGTTCGCGCTTGAGGACCTTTTCCATATCGGCGCTGCGTGGCAGCGCCTCGCGCAGTTCGAGGCCGGCCAGACGCGCCGCCTTGGCGAGGCGCTCATTGGCCCAGGCAAGAAGCTCGGCGGAATCGAGCGTGGCGCCGGGATGGAGCACCACGACCGCATAGGGGCTCTCGCCCCAGCGCTCGGTGGGGATCGCGATCACCGCGCTTTCCTGGACCTGTGGGTGAGCGTCGAGCACATCTTCGATGTCGATCGCGAAGATGTTGAGCCCGCCCGAGATGATCATGTCCTTCTTGCGGCCCGTAACATAGAGCCAGCCTTCAGCGTCGACCCGGCCCATATCGCCGGTGCGGACGAACAGCCGTCCGTCAGGATGGCGCCAGTGGCCCTCGCGGGTGAGATCTTCGCGGCCGAAATAGCCCTGCATCACCACGCTGCTATAGTTGACGATCTCGCCGGCCTGACCGGTCGGCGCGATGCTGTCCCGATCGTCGACGATGTAGAATTCGCTGCCCGGCGCCACCTTGCCGACCGTGTCGAGCTTGTCGGGATGAGCGGTGATGTCGAGATAGGCGATCCCGCCGGCTTCGGTCGAACCATAGCCGTCGACCAGGCTGCCCGGCCAGCAGGCGGCCAGCCGCCGCCTGAGATCGGG
>CANJRZ010000209.1 GCA_947476735.1 Sphingomonadaceae bacterium | reverse complement strand
GGTGATCGGGCGGGCACCGTCGCCGCGCTCGATCGGCTGATTCTCTCCGGAACGGCGGCAAACCAGCTCACCCAGGCGGACAAGGCGCGCTACTATGCCAACCAGGGCGAATTGTCCTTCCAGACCGGGCACTATGCTCAGGCGGAACGCTCTCTGACGCTCGCACTGGCCGCCGGTAACAAAGATCCGCAAATGGCGATCTTCCTTGCGGAAAGCCAGTTCCGCATAGGTCGCAGCGCGGACGCCGTCAGGAATATCCGGGTCGCGGTCGACGCCAGCAGGGCAGCCGGTCAGCCGGCGCCTTCTGCCTGGTATGCGCGCGGCGCCGAGATGGCATCGCGGGCCAAACTTGCCCCGGAGTTCGTCGACATCACGACCGCTTGGCTCGTCGCTTATCCGGACCATGAAGTCTGGTATGTTTCGCTGATGGGGTATCGCCAGATGGGTGGCCTCCCCGCCGACGCGGATCGCGATCTGTTGCGACTGGCGCGGATTGCGGCCGCTCCGGCCATGTTCACGCTCAAGGATTATCTCGATTTTTCGCAACTGGTCTCGCCGGTTTCGTTGAATGAGGTGGTGTCGCTGCTCCGCGAAGGAATTTCGGCGGGAAAGATCAGTCAGGCTGAAAGTCCGGCGATCTCCACCATCCTGACAAAGGTCGATCCCAGGCTCGCGGCCGAGCGGAAGAAGCTGAGCGGTAACGCCGGGAGCCTGACCGGATATGCTGCCGTTTCCGCCAGGGCAGACGCGCTTTACGGTATCCGGGATTTTGGGAAGGCGGCCGAGCTGTACAGATTGGCGCTCACCCAGCCTGGCGCCGATGCGAGCCAGGCCAATGTGCGCCTCGCGGCGGCGCTCATCCAGGCTGGCGACAGGTCTGGTGGCCTGGCGGCGCTCGATAAGGTCAGAAACGGCAACTACGCGCCGCTTGCAGCCTATTGGCGCGCCTGGGCCGAGCATCCTGCCACGAATTAACGCGCGATGCCGGTCTCGGCCGGCGCGTCAGAGTCCGTCGACCGGAATTCCGGGAATATCCTTGGAAGTCCGAATCGTCAGTGATGTCTTCACGCTCGCAACATTGGGCGCGGTGGTGAGCTGTGAGGTGAGGAACTGCTGAAAGGCCTGCAGATCGTGGGCCACGATCTTGAGGATGAAGTCGATCTCCCCATTTAGCATATGACATTCGCGCACCTCGGACAGTGCCGCGACATGCGCCTCGAAATGGCGCAAGTCGTCCTCCGCCTGGCTGCGCAGCGAAACTAGGGCAAAGATGGTGATGCCGTAGCCAAGCGCCGACGCGTTGAGGCGCGCGTGATAACTTTCGATAACGCCCGCTTCCTCGAGCGCCCGCACCCGGCGCAGGCATGGCGGAGCGGTCAGCCCGGCCTTCTTGGCGAGGTCGACGTTCGTCATCCGTCCGTCGTTCTGCAGCTCGTGCAGGATCGTACGATCGATTTGATCAAGAGATGGGCTGGCCATGGAGTAACCTTTCAACCACTAGCCATGGTGTTAGAATAAAGTTACGAGACAGTGCAATTAAAATAGCGGATGTTAAACCGTCAAAGGGCCCTTTGCGGTTGCTCCATTGCGATTTAATATCCCGGCTTCGGGGGTAAGGCCGGGGCCCGGGTTCCGGTCTGATGGAGACGGCGCTTTGCGTTTCGATGATATGTTGGCCACGTTGCTCGCGCAGCCCGCGCCTACGCCTGAGGCGCGAGCGATTCTCTGGCGGCAGGTCGTTGACGTTCTGGCGCAGGGCCGAGGCCACCGCGTCGACGATCCGCTCGTTGATGCGCCGCGGGCGATGGACGCTTATAACTATCTGCGCGCCGTTCGACCCGAGATCCCGGTAGAGTTGCGCCTCGCTGCGGGCCGGGGGCTGGTTGGTCGCCGCGTACCAGCTGAGCTTGTGTTGCTGTTCGCAGAGGACTTGCCTCATATCGCGGCACCGATGCTGGGTCACGTCCTGCTTGGCACGCAGCAATGGCTCGATCTGTTGCCCCGTCTCAATCCCAGCGCCCGCAACCTGCTGCGCAACCGGCGCGATCTCGGGACCGAGGTCGAGCAGGCGCTTGAGGGGTTTGGCTCAAGTGATTTCCTGATCCCCGGGCCGTCGGAAACACCACAGTCGACGCTCGCCCCGCTCGCAGCACCGATCGAGGCGTTGGTCGCGAAGGCAAAGGCCAGTGATGGGCAGGCCTCATCGGCTGACATGTCGGCCATTTGGCCGCCTAAACCTGCCGCTGAACCTTTCGAAGCGTTTTCGGTTGCCGCGGAGGAGCCGCAGCCCATGGCCGAATCACCGGTGGTGGCAAGCAGCGGCGCCGCTGGCGGTGAGACCCAGATTCGCGAACTACTGTCCCGTCTTGAGACATTCCGGGCACGCTATCCCCAAGTTGGTCCCGCCGATGTGGCTATGGGCGAACCCCGGCCGGCCGTGGCCGGCAGTGTGCCGATCGAGAATTTTCGTTTCGAAACCGGTGTCGACGGCGTGATCTGCTGGGTGCAAGGGGTGCCGCGCGGGCCGTTGATCGGCGAGACCATCGCCGTCGCGGCGCGTCAGACAGACCATGGAGTCGATGCCCATGCCGCGGGAGCGTACCGCAGCCGTACGCCATTCCGCGATGCTCGCCTCACGATTGCGGGCGAGGGGCCGGCATCGGGTGAATGGCGCATCTCGGCGGTTCCCTTCTTCGATCAGAAGGATGGCCGGTTCAGCGGCTATCGCGGCACCGCCCGACGCCCGCGGGCAGATGAAAGCGCAACAGCGATGACCGGCATGCGGTCTGCCCCCGATCCGGTGCGCAACGACTCGCTGCGCCAGCTCGCCCACGAACTGCGGACGCCACTCAATGCGATCATCGGCTTTTCCGAAATGATCGATCAACAGGTGCGCGGGCCGGCCGCCGCAGTCTATCGCAGCCGGGCTCAGGAAATTCTCGAGCAGAGTAAGAAGCTGTTGAGCGCGGTCGAGGATCTCGACATGGTGGCTGCGGCGCGGGCGTCCGAGGCGGCGTCGTTCCCGGAACCGGTCGATGCCGCATCGATTCTGACGCGGCTCCACGCCAATTTTGAGGCAGTCGCTGCGGAGCGAGCCAGCGGGCTGGCGTTTCGGATCGATTCAACGCTTCCGGCGGTGGCGGTGGATGGGCCGACGGTCGAACGGATGCTCTCGCGCTTACTGGCGGCGACAATCGCAATGGCGGGTGAAGGCGAGCGGATCAGCGTCGACCTTCAGCGCGATCCGCGCCGCTCGACGCACATGTTGCTGACGATCATGCGTCCGCGTGCGCTGTTCGGGCGCGATGAGAAGATGCTGCTCGACCCGGGCTATAATCCCGACGGAAACTGGCCCGACGCGCCGGTTCTCGGGCTCGGCTTTGCGCTTCGCCTGGTGCGCAACCTTGCCATAGCCAGCGGCGGCATGCTGGAGATCGATGCTACTCGTTTTCACCTCAGTCTGCCGCTCCGCGATGGCGGTCGCGCCGAGCAGGACGCGATCTGAGTTTCCTTCGGGAGCACCGACTTGCCGCGCGCCGGGCCGTCGGCTATCGCGACCCGCGCTGGTAGGGGCCTGTAGCTCAACGGTTAGAGCTGGCCGCTCATAACGGCTAGGTTGCGGGTTCGAGTCCTGCCGGGCCCACCAGCGTTCCGTTCGCAGGCGATCCTACCGGGTTGTGCCAAAGCCGCCCGTACAGGACTCAGGCGGAAACCGTCTCCGGCAGCGGGTCCGGCAGAGACGGGGCATGGAGCGGCGTGTCCATCTTCTGGACCACGGGCAACACTTCCTGCGCGAACAGGCGCAAACTCCGCTCGGCATCCTCGCGTGACATCTCGCCGAAATGGGGGATGACGGTGATCTCTGAATAAGAGCAGAGCCGCTGACCTTCCTTGATCCTCTCGATAATCGTATCGGGCGTGCCGATCAGCAGGTTGGACAGGTCATAGGTGCTGTCGGTGCCGACATTGGCCGCACCGCCGCCATTGGTGGCGAGCGCGGTGGCTGCCGCCTGGCCGGCGGCATAAGCCTCGTAACCCTTCACCCCGGCGAACGCGGTGGGATCGGCGAAGCCGTAATGCATCATGACGTCGCGATTGGCCGTCGAGATATACCCCTTGGTCACTTCGCTCTCCGCTGAATTGGCGGTGCAATACATGAACAGGATATTCTTCGACTGGCAGGGCGGCAGCCCTTCCTCCTGGCGGAACTGGTTGACCAGTTTCACGTCCTTGGCAGCCTCTTCCATTGGCTTGTTGCCGACGAACAGCGGCTTGAGCCCGCGGCGCGCCATGATCTCGAGCGACGTATTGGTTGAGGAGGCGCCATAAAGTCGCGACATCAGATCAGTGCTGCGCGGCTGCGGGCGGAGCTGCGACGGTGGGATCTTGAAGATCTGGCCGTCATATTCGAATTGTTCCTGGGTCAGAGCCAGGCCGATGATGTCGAGGCATTCTTCGAAGCGGATGCGGCTTTCCTCGCGCGGCACACCCAGCGCCTCGAACTCGGTCTTTGCGACACCGCGGCCGAGGCCGATCGTATCATAGCGGCCCTTGGAGATGATATCGAGATAAGCGATCTGGTGGGCGAGGCGCACCGGGTTCCACCAGGGCAGAACCAGCACCATCGTGCCGAGGCTGACACGCTCGGTCCGCGCCGCAAAATAGGCCAGAACTTGCAGAGCGTTAGGCGACATTGCGTATGGCGTACCAAAATGCTCTGGCGCCCAGATCCCGTCGAAGCCGAGCGGCTCGGCAAGCTCGCCGAGGGCAATCCCGAGATCGACATAGTCTGCATCATGGACCTTGGACGGCTTGTCGAAGGCCTTGGCCTGAACCCGTTCCCAATCGGCCGAATTATGTGCCGAGACGGCGAGATTGACCTTCATGCTATCCCACTCCTGATGATCGAGTTGCCATATCATAGCCCGCCGGGGCGCAGCTTGCTAAGACCAGAATCGCACCATGCTATAGGCGATAGCTTATATCCCAGCAGCTATAGGTTTTTCGCCTTTTCCGGCGGGGTCCGATCATCCTATTGCCCTGCAAAAGCAGGAGGGGGGACCAATGGACCCGATAAGAGACAAGATCGCTCATGGACAAACCCTGTTCGGCACATGGGTCGGGTCGGACAGCCGCCTGATCGCCGAGCTTATCGGCAAGACCGGCTATGATTTCGTCCTCATCGACACCCAGCACAGCGCGGTGACTGCGGCCGACCTGCTGGGACTTATCCAGACGCTGGACGTCCATGGGCCGACATTGGTGCGGGTTAGCTGGAACGATCCCTCGCTGATCATGCGCGCGCTCGACCTGGGGGCGGCGGGCATCATCGCGCCGATGGTCTCGACCCCGGAGGAGGCGCTCTCCGCCGCACAGGCGAGCCGCTATCCACCCGACGGCATCCGTTCCTTCGGTCCAGTACGCCGCTATTATTCCGCCGATGGCCAGGCAGGGCAGCCGCTTTGCTTCGCGATGGTCGAGACCGCGCAAGCGATGGACAATCTCGATGCGATTGCCGCGACGCCGGGTATCGACGGCATCTTCGTCGGGCCGCACGATCTTGCGTTGAGCCTGGGGCTCGGCCTCGCCCATTCGCTGACCCCTCCGCTGCTCGCGGCGATGGACCGGATCGCCGAGGCCTGCCGCAAGAACGGTATCATCGCAGGCTGCGCGGCGCTGAGCCTCGACGCCGCGCGCGAGCTGAAGGATCGCGGGTACAGCTTCATTGCGGTCGGCGCCGATCTGGCCTTCGTGATGCAGGGCGCCGCCGACAATCTCGCCGCGATCCGCAGCTGGTCGAAATAGGAAAGCAGAAACATGCCGCAGGTACAGGCCAACGGAATCACCTTTGAATATATGCGCAGCGGCCCGGCTGACGGCGAGCCGTTGCTGCTCATCCACGGCGTCGGTGCGCAGCTCATCCAGTGGCCGCCGGAATGGATCGCAGCGTTCGAGCGCGAGGGCTTCTCGGTGATCCGCTTTGACCCGCGCGACATCGGGCTCTCGACCCATCTCGATCATCTGGGCTTTCCCGATCTGATGGGCGCGATCGAGGCGCATGCGCGGGGCGAGAAGGCTGATATTCCCTACACAGTCGTTGATCTCGCCGATGACGTGGCGGGTCTGCTCGATGCGCTGGGCATCGAAAGCGCGCATGTCCTCGGCGTCTCGCTCGGCGGGATCGTCTCGCAGAGCCTCGTGGCGGATCATCCGCATAAGGTCCGCAGTCTTACCATCGTCATGTCGCATTCGAGCAACCCAGACGCGCCGCCGCCCACGCCCGATGTGCTGACCAAGCCGATCCCCGACCCGCGCGAGGATGAGGAAGGGTTCGTGGCGGGTTCGCTGGAGATGTTCCGCGCGATCGGCAGCCCGCGCTTCCCGATCCCCGAGGAGCGGCTGCGCCAGTTTGCGCTGGAGCCGATGCGCCGCGCCTTCGACCCGGCCGGGTTCGTCCGCCAGCTCGCCGCCGGTCGCACCGCACCCGACCGCCGCGCCGAGCTGCGCAAGCTCACCATCCCTGCGATTGTCGTCCATGGCGTCCAGGATCCGCTGATCCCGATCGCGGGCGGACAGGACATCGCCGACAATATCCCCGGCGCATATATGGTCCGCATCGACGGGCTCGGCCATGACGCGCCGCCCCAGCTGGCTGATACGCTGGCGTCGCTCGCCGCGCTCAACGCGCGCCGCGCCAAAGCCTGAGGAGCGAGCACATGGATATCGTCGATACGCAGGTCCACCTGTTTATGACGCTGGACGACAATGACGCCGTCAAGGTGATGGATGGTCTCGGCATCAGGAGCGTGCTGATCGACGAGGCCTGGGATTTTGGTGACAAGAACGCCACCGGTACGCCCGACGAGGATGGCGAGCTGATGCCGGCCTACCGCTTGCCCGATGGACGCTATCGGCCGGTGTCGCCCGGCGGAATCACAGCCTCGCTCCGCCGGCCCGACCGGTTCGGTTACTTCCAGCGGATCAATCATGACGATCCCGATCTCGATTTTGTGATGCGGGACTGCGCGGCGTCTCCCGGATGCAAGGCGTTCCGGCTGGACGTCCGTACCCCGCGGCAGATCGCGGACTATGCCGACGGCGGCCAGCTTGAACTGTTCCGGCGGGCCGAGCGGCTGGCGATGCCGGTGTTCATCAACACGATGGGCCGCGCGCCAGATTTTGAACCCTATATGCGCGATTGCCCCTCGCTCCCGATCATCTTCGATCATTGCGGCATTCCCCAGTCGGCGGCGGATTATGATCGGTTGCTTGAACTGGCCCGCTATCCCAATGTCTTCGTCAAATGGTGCCATGCGCCGCTGATGTTCCAGGCGAAGAAATTCCCCTTCCCCGAGGTGCGTCCTTATCTGGCCCGTGCGCTTGAGGCGTTCGGGCGCGAGCGGCTGATGTGGGCGAGCGATTTCACCGCGGTCGACTATGGCGCCCGTGTCCGCAACGAGCCGGATTCGCGCTACAGCTGGGCCGAGGCGCTCTACTATATGCG
>CANJRZ010000208.1 GCA_947476735.1 Sphingomonadaceae bacterium | reverse complement strand
TGGACCGGGCTCAGATACTGGTCGCGCAGCACCACGACACTGTGGCGAAGCAGGGCATCGCGCACCACCCGCAGCCCGGCCTCGTCGATGCCGTCGGCGATGCGGAAGCCCTCGACCTCATACACCCGTGCGGCCATCGCGCTTGCCGTCAGGCCGGGGTCACATGGAATCCCGGCATGGTGCCGGCGGCGCGCCAGGCTTCGAGCCGCTTGAGATAATCGCCCGGCCCGCCCGCATAGAGATCGTTGAGCCGAGCGCTCTCCGCCTTCTTGCCCTCATGGTTATAGTGGCTCGGCGTGCAGCTATCCAGAAAGGCATTGCGGCCACCCTCCTCGGCAGCGGCGAGCACCTTCTCCACCCAATCGTCCTGGGCCTCCTTGCTGACTTCGATCGACGCGATACCCTTTTTGAGGCATTCGTCGATGACATAGGCGAAATGCGCGGTCTGCTCTGTCGCCATGTGGACATAGTTGACGCCGACACCCGACTGATTCAGGGCCATCAGGAAGAAGTTCGGAAAACCGCTGGTCTGGATACCCCAGAGCGTGCGTGCGCCCTGACTCCAATGCTCGCTGAGCTTGCGCCCGCCACGACCGACCAGATCATAGCCGGTCTGCTTGACGAACTCGGTCATGAACTCAAACCCGGTCGCGTAAACAAGGCAGTCAACCGGATATTCCTTGCCCGCAGCGACCACGCCCTTTGGGGTGATCTGCTCGACGCCGATGCCCTTGGTGTCGACCAGCGTAACGTTCGGCTGGTTGAACACCGGAAGATAGTCGTCGTGGAAGCAGGGCCGCTTGCAGAAATAGGCATAATAAGGCTTGAGCGCCTCGGCGGTTTCCTTGTCCTTGACAATCGAGTCGATCCGACGGCGCGCCATCTCCATCTTCTTGAGGCCCGACAGCGCGAAATCCTGCGGCCCCTCGCTATCGCCGCCAACCGCCGCACCGATGTTGCGGGCGATGTCGGTCCAGCCGTCGTCGACAAGGTCCTCCGTGACGGGTTCGCCCGAAGTCAGCGAGGTGAAATTCTTGGTGCGCTCCCATTGCCAGCCGGGCTTGAGCGACTTGGCCCATTCCGGATCGGTCTTCTTCTGGTTGCGCACGTCGACCGAGGAGGGGGTGCGCTGGAAAACGTAGAGATGCTTCGCGCTCGCGGCGAGGTGCGGAATACACTGCACCGCGGTGGCGCCCGTGCCGATAACACCCACCACCTTGTCGCCAAGCTTGTCCAGCCCGCCCAGCGAATTACCACCGGTATAATTATAGTCCCAGCGGCTGGTGTGGAAGGCGTGGCCCTCGAACGTCTCGGCCCCGGCAATGTTGGGCAGCTTGGGCGAATCATAGGTGCCGGTGCACGAAATGAGGAAGCGCGCGGCGAATTTGTCGCCGCGGTGGGTCGTCACCAGCCAGCGGCTGCTCTCCTCGTCCCATTGTGCATCGCCGGTGACCCGGGTCTGGAACAACGCCTTGGGATAGAGATCAAAATGCTTCGCCAGCTTCTGGCAGTGCGCGTGGATTTCGGGTGCCGGCGAATATTTCTGGGAGGGGAGATAGCCGAGCTCCTCGAGCATCGGCAGGTAGATATAGCCTTCGACGTCCGACGCCGCACCGGGATAGCGGTTCCAGTACCAGGTGCCGCCAACATCGGCACCCCTCTCAATGATTCGAAAATTCTCGATGCCGCGCTCGCGCAGTCGGATCGCGGTCAGCAGGCCGGCAAAGCCGCCGCCAATGATCAGCACGTCGAGCTGCTCATCCACCGCCGCGCGAGTGAAGTTCGGATCGGCGTAGATATCCTTGTCGAAATCCGCGAACTTCCCTTCAAGCCGGGTATATTGCGCATTGGCTTCGCTGCGCAGGCGCTTGGCCCGCTCCTCGGCATAACGCTTGTTCAATGCCTCGACGTCGATCTCGATATCCGCCGTGCCGCTGGCTTCGCTCGTCATTCCTCATCCTCCTCGGCGCGCCCACTGGCGCGAATTCCGTCTTTGCCCGATATCTTTCAGCATAACCGAGCACGGCGTGCGCGACTTGAGGGGACAGGACATGGTGCAGAAGGCCTCAATCTATCGCGACGAGCTTGCCGACCGCGAAGCGATCCGCGCCTGCATCCATCAATATTGTCGGGCGCAAGACACCCAGGACGAGGCTCTGCTGCACGATGTCTACTGGCCCGGCGCGATCGACGACCATGTCCAGTTTCGCGGGCCGAAGGAGGAATTCGTGCAGTGGTGCATGCCGCGGCTGCGCGCGGTCGATTACATCAAACACATGATCACCAATACCGAGATCGTCTTCCAGAGCCCAACGGTCGCGCTCGTCGAAAGCTATTATCAGGCGTTCAGCGGCATCACCCAGGCGGATGGGCGCAAGACCAACATCGTCTCGCTCGGCATCTACCGGGACCGTTTCGAGAAAAGGAACGACGAATGGCGGATCGCCGACCGGCTGGTCGTGCTGACGCCGCCCGAGCCGGGCTCGATCACGATGCAGCTCGGCTGGGCGGCGAGCAACTTCGCGCCGGATGGGTGAAGCCATGACCGCGGAACTCAACGCCCGGCCGGCGTCAACAAGGCCAGGTAGTCATCATGCAAGAGACAGTTTTCCGGGTGCATGGGGTTGTCCGCCCGATTCATGATACCTTTTCCGCCGACGCTCTGAAGCAAGTGCGCTCGCCCGACCGAGGGCGCGAACGATAGCGGAAAGCACGCGGCGCGGCAAGAACAAAACAGAAACACAGAGTCCACCGGCCAGTCTAAAACGTCATTTTCGGTGGTGGCCAGCCGCTCGCGTTGCCCGATGGGGGCTTTCGGTGCAAACTGTGCGGGAGGTTAGCGGCGGATACCGTCGTTGTTTTGAGGTGCAGTCCAGTCTCTGTCGCCCTAACGACGTACCTCCGGCAGCAGTGATTGGGGTCGCATGTACTGGGTTCTGCATTCCTTCCGCCACTGCCTCGATTTCACCAGCCGTTCCCCGCGGCGGGAATATTGGCTGTTCATGGTGTTCGTCCTGCTGGGCGCGCTCATGGCAACGATGGCCGATTTTCTGATCGGCTATGGCCCCACCGACGAATTGACCGAGCATGAACGGTACGGCTTCTGGGCCATCTGGTATTTTTCCGGGCACGGTCCGGTGCTGGCGATGTTCCTGTTCGCGATGGTGCTGCCAACCATCGCCGTCACATTCCGCCGGCTGCACGACATCGACTTTCGTGGATGGTGGATACTGGTCGGCCTGGTGCCATTTCTCGGCTGGTTCACACTGCTCTTTTTCATGCTGTTCGGCGGCACCCACGGGCCTAATCGTTTCGGGCCTGATCCGATGAAACACGCTGACGCGACCTAAGCCGAGCTACACACGCCAGCGACGATCCTCCGACCATCTGGCGCCCTTGAAGGGCTGTCGATCAAGTCCGAGGACGATCATGACTTGCTAAAGCGATGCGGACCGGACGAACCTATGCTCCAGAATAAACGGCAAGCTGCGCCTCCGGTCCCTCGCTTCCAGCCGACCCGGCTCCTGGCGGGATCAATCGAGCGCGACGCATTGTAAAGCCGATAAGGCCGAACCCGATCAGAAACATGAGCCAGGCCTCGGGTTCAGGTGCGGCGTAGGCCCGGCCCGCCTCGAAATATCTGCGTGCCCGGCGCATGTGCCGGTCGATGATCCACTGCTGGAAGGAGTCGTTGGCCGCGACAGGCGTCATGATGTTGTTGAAGTCGGTCGTGAAGGGCTCCATCCCCGGCTGCGCGAAGAAAATCGGCGTCGAGCACCAGATATATGACCGCGGGGGAGGCCGTACCTGCGCCCACACCCGTACTGGCTGCCGACGACGACGGACGTGACTGTGATGAACCGCCTTGAGGCGTGCACCGTGGCGCGCGGGTCGCCGTACCTTGGGGCGGACGGGCAGCGATACCGGAACCACTTCTTCGATCGAGCATTGCGCTCCGCTTTGCTGAACTACCGCCGCGATCTGGTCCATGCGTACCGGTTCGATCAAAATCGGCGCGGCGTCTGCGGGAGAAAGGCAGAAGGCAACGCCTGCCAGAACGACAGCGCTGTATCTTGCCATTAAACGAGCGCAAAACATCACTTGATCCCGAGTTCAGATACGGACGGACGCGCGACCTTGTCGGATCAAATCCGCCAATGCCGATATTCGTAATGTTCCCCAGAATGCATTGCGGTCGAATTCAATTTCGCGCTGTCACCGATATTCTAGTCGACCTCCAGCCCGTACAGATCGATCACATTGTCGCGCAGTATCCACCTTTTCTGCTGCTCGGTCAGCACGCTCGTCCGTTCGGCAAGGATCTGCTGGCTGTAGGGCCAGGTCGAATCGATGTGCGGATAGTCGCTCGCCCAGAGCAGGCGCTGCGGAAACATCGAATCGATGAATTTGAAGGCGATCCAGTCGTCCTGGAAAGTCAGCCAGATATTGTCGCGGAACACCTCGCTCGGGATCCGCTCGAGCTTGCCGGTGCCCGACCAATGGCGGTGGCGATCGTAGAAATGATCGAGCCGGTGAATGAAATGCGGCGCCCAGCCGGCATCGGCCTCGACGCAGATCGTCTTGAGCGTCGGGAAGCGGTCGAACACCCCACCCCAGATCAACAGGCAGATCAGATCCTGGTTGGCGCGCATGACGAGATGCTGGGTGTTGGCGATCTTGTCGCTGCGCCCCTCGACGCCGAACTGCGATTTGACGTTCTTGCCCGAGGTCAGCGCGTGGAAGCTGAGCGGGAGACCGAGATCGACCGAGGCCTGCCACACCGGATCGAAGCGCGGGTCGTCATAGTCAAACTCGGTCATCGGATCGAGCGGCATCATCACGCCCTTGAAGCCGGCCTCGCTGATCCTGACGAAATCCTCGACGGTCTCCTCGACCGAGCGGACCGCGACCTGGCCGAGACCGTAGACACGGGTCGGCGCGCCCGCGACAAACTCCTCGAGCCAGCGATTATAGGCGTTGAAGCAGGCGCGTTTGTAGGCGGCGTCAGGGTGGTTGCAGAGCACCATGCCGATCGAGGGATAAATGATCTCGGCGGCAACGCCGTCACGGTCCTGCGCCTCGATCCGCGCCTTTGCATCATAGGCGCCGCGATAGATTTCCTCGAAACGGATGCCGCCGATGCCGCGCAGTTCGGTCGGCGGGATGCCGGCGCAGGAAATGAAGCCGAGGCTGATCTTCTTGACCATGTCGGGCACCACCCAGACGTCGCTCTGGCCGTCACGCTCGATCCGCGGGGCGCGATCGCGGAACGCAGGATCGATATAATCGGTGTAGCAATTGGGCGGCTCGGCGATGTGCGAGTCTGCCGAAACCAGCTTGAGACCGCCCAGCAGGTCCTCAGCCTTTGCTGGCGAGCTACGCTCGAGAATCTCGGTCATCGTCGGCATCGGGTCTCTCCTCCCTGTTCTGATCCGATGAGAAGCCCGAGCGCCTTGCTTGTCAATCATCCGCGCCAATGCCTATTCTGGCCGCCAGGAAGCGGAGAGGAGAGGATCATGCCGCGGACGGCGTTCTCGCATGTTGCCATCGGCGTTACCGACATGGATCGCGCGCTGGCCTTCTATCAGGATGTGCTTGGCCTGGAGAGCGCCTATGACGAAACAGAGGACGTCAACCAGGAGGGCGTGAAGCCCTATCGCCGCCGCGCCGTCTTCCTGTCCTGGCCAGGCGAGGAGCATGGAAGCTTTCTGGCGCTCGACACACAGGATCGCAGCGGCGAACCGAGGCCGATCGGGTTCAGCGATTTCGGTGTCCACCATATCTCATTGTGGGTCGACGATCTCGACGCGATCCACGACCGCGCGGTAAAGGCCGGCTGCGACGTGATGCTGTCGCCGCGGCTGCTCGATGCCAATCCGTCGCTCAAGCCCTTTGGCGGCGGCACGCCGGTGAAGACGACCTTCCTCCGCGATCCGGACGGCAATGTGATCCAGCTCGATCAGGCCATGTAAGGTTGACCCGAGGCCACTGAGGCCAATACGTTCGGGATGCCTCACGCCATATCGTCATGCCAGCGAAGGTTGGCATCTCGGGAGATGATGTACCGCCCTTGCCTCCTCAGATGCCAGCCTTCGCTGGCATGACGGAGATGAGAACCCGGAAGAGCCGAATGACCCAGCAGCAAGCAGCATCACGCGAAGAACAGATCCGCCGGACCATCGCCGAGATCAACCATTGCACCGACTGCGGCGACTATGCCGGTTGGGTGAACCTCTTCACCGAGGATGGCGCCTTCCACATGTTCGGCCATTCGACCACCGGCCGTGACGCTCTGCGCGCGTTCATCGAGGCCGACCAGCCCGAACATCTGCGGGGCCTGCACATGACCACCGACAGCCTGATCAGCTTCGAAGCCGAGGACCGCGCCAGGGTGCGTTCGAGCTTCCTGTTCGTCTCTTCGGGAGAGAATGCCGGCGTGGTGGTGGCCGCCGGCTGGTACCACGACATCCTTGTGCCGAGCGGCGATCGCTGGCTGTTCCTCGAGCGCGAGGCCGAGCTGTTCGGACCAGTCGCCGGCCCGCCATGGGGCCGCAAGGGCTTCGAGGACCCCACCGTCACGCCATGGTTCGCGGTGAAGCGCTCGACTCCGCCCGAACGACGCGGGCCGATGCCCACGGACAACTGATATGTCCGAAGAATTGTTCGCCCCGGCCTTTCTTCCCTCTCGCGAGGTGATGGAGGAAGGCATGGCCTCGCGGCAGAGGATCATCGACGCGATCCGCGATCGGGGCCTGATCGAGCGCGCCTGGGAGCTCGATGCCGACGGCTACACGGTGTTGCGGCCGGATGAGGTCGGCGACGGTCGGGACATGGCAGGACGGCTGCTGGAAGCCTGCCTCGCGCTCGCCGAGCGCACATCGGGCCGCCGTCCCGATCTCGCGACCGAGGGCGCGCAGGCCGATTTGCTCACCGCCTTTGGCAACGTCGCCGCCGAGATCGGAATCCTGGGCGAAGACCGGCTTTTCGAACAGGCGCTGCTCAACCCGCCGATGCTGGCCCTGGTCGACTATCTGCTCGGCGAGAGCTGCGCATTGATCCACCAGTCATTGTTCATCAAGCGGCCGGGACCGCACCACCTCCCGCTCCACACCGACCAGGACCAGACGACCAACAGTTCGCCTTTCCTGCCACATGCCCAGGTCGCCAATGCAACCTGGGTGCTGACCGATTTCAACGCCGCCAACGGCACGACCTGCTTCGTTCCCGGCTCGCACAAACTGTGCCGCGCTCCGACCGCGCAGGAGGCAACCGACCTCTCGCTGTTCAAGCCGGTCGAGGCCGAGGCGGGCTCGATCATCATCTGGCACGGCAATACATGGCATGGCGCCTTTCGCCGCTCGGTGCCCGGCGTTCGCGTCAGCATCGTCCAATATTTCGGCCGCTGGTATCTGGCCGGGGCCGAGACCAGCCCGATCAGCCAGGCGATGCTGGATCGCAATCCGCCCCGCTTCGCACAGCTGGTACGCGGCAGGCAGGGCTATGACGGTCTGGG
>CANJRZ010000207.1 GCA_947476735.1 Sphingomonadaceae bacterium | reverse complement strand
GGGAAGACGATGACCGCGCTCTTCATGCCATGGCTCCTGCGTTCAGCTGCGTTCGATCCGGAAATTTTCGATGACGGTATTGGCCAGCAATTTCTTGCACAACGCTTCGATGTCCGCATCGCTGACACGGTCGTCATGATCGAGCTCGATCAGCTTGCCGGCGCGGACGTCGTTGACGCCGGTGAAGCCCAGCGATCCGAGGGCTTGGTGAATCGCCTTACCCTGAGGGTCGAGCACGCCGCCCTTCAGGGTCACATAGACGCGGGTCTTCATCGCAGCCTCATTCTATGAATCTGCGGACCCTATGGCGGCGTAGCGCGCGAGGGGCAAGGGGGCCGGGGACCAATATTCGAGCATATCCACAAGCATGTGGCTCGGCTGTTCCTCACTTGCCATGACCGGGGACGGTCGACTCGCGCCCGCAGCGCCAGCGCAGGCAACATGAACTGTGGACGCGGCGTACTTTAGCCGATCCAACCCGTTCTGCAGAATTTGGTGGGATCGGATCGCAACAGGCGAAGTTCTCAGGCGATCGAAAGCGTTTCCGATGAAGCTCGCCTTGCTCCCCGATGCTGGCAAGGTCTAGTTTCGCAAGGTGACGCAGAAACATCCCGGGGAGCGCAGCCACACCGGCACCGCTATGGCTGTCATAGGCTTTTGCGTCGCCATGGCGGTCCTGCTGATGAGTCAGCGCGGCATCTGGCTGGACGAGGCGGCGAGCTACTGGTTCTCAGCACACGATATCACCCTCGACAGGATGATACGCGAACGCTGGATCAGCGACGTCCATCCCCCTTTGTTCAGCGCCTATGCCTGGCTGCTCCAGCCGCTGTTCGGCGCGTCGGTGCAGGAGATGCGGCTGATCAATCTTGGCGGCCTGCTCTATGCTGCGCTCATTTGGCGCAGCGCCTGGCGGCAGGGGCTCAATCACGACTTTCTCATGTTGTTCGCTGTGCTGGTCGCGTCCTCACCCTTTTTCATTCTCTATGCCGCCGAGTTCCGCTCCTATTTCGTTCAGCTGGTGCTGGCCGCTTGCCTGATCGTGCAGTTGAGGATGGTCGATGAGGGTAGGATAGGTCCAGTCTGGCTGGTTCCAACCGCCTTTCTGCTCACCAATCTTCATTTTATCGGCAGCCTCGTCGGCCTCATTCTGCTGTGCGTTGAGGGAATTAGACTGGCTTGCAGCTATCGACGGCGAACAGCACTGGCTTTGCTGATGATCGCGATAGGGTCGGCGGTACCCCTGTCCTGCTCGCTGGTAGCGATGCTGGCAGTGATCGAACCGGTTGCGGTAAACCAGGTATCGCCATTGCAGGGCGCCATCGCGATCATGGCGGTGGTTGGTGCGGCGGCGCTGACGAACATCGTCGGGATGGTTGCTCTGATCCGTGTCGATCGTTTCGCGGACGGCTTCGCCCGGATGCTGTTCGGTGCGCTTGCCACGGTAGTGATCGTCTATTTCCTGTTCAATCTGATCAGCCAGAATCTGCTTCCCCGGCACATGATCGCTGCGGTCCCGATCGGTGCCGCCATCCTGGCACTGTGGCTCGAACCGGTGGTGAAGATGCGTCGTTCGCTGTTGGCGCTGATCTGCGCCAACGCGGTGGTGCTGGCCGCCAGCGCGACGGTCTACGGGCTCGTCAACAAACGCTGGGAAAGCAATGTCTCGCGGATTGAGGCGGCGGTAGCTGCCTGTCCGCAATCACGTCTCTATGGCCTGAACACGATGACTCCGCCGGGGACAAACTGCACGGCGTGCCAGGGATCGATCATCTGTTCGGCCTGACGTACCATCTGATCGCGAACGATGCCGGGATGGCAGTGACGATCGTGCCTTCGGCAGAACCCTTACGCGTCGAAGGCCGGTGTCCCGCGTTGCTCTGGGTCGAGCATTTCTATGCCCGACAGGAGATCAGCGACCTTGATCTGGCTCGGATTGCCGGTTTTGAAGGGCCGCTCCGGATCGTGCGGCTGCAGCGCGGCGAAGCCCGCGCGCTGCTCGCCGTCAGTTCCCCCGGTTACTGATCGAGGAAGCTGCGCATCTTGCGACTGCGACTGGGATGCTTGAGCTTGCGGAGCGCCTTGGCCTCGATCTGGCGGATACGCTCGCGCGTGACCGAGAATTGCTGGCCGACTTCCTCGAGCGTGTGATCGGTGTTCATGCCGATGCCAAAGCGCATGCGCAGCACACGTTCTTCACGCGGAGTAAGGCTGGCGAGAACACGGGTGACCGTTTCCTTGAGATTGGCCTGGATCGCGGCGTCAACCGGGATCACCGCATTCTTGTCCTCGATGAAATCGCCGAGGTGGCTATCTTCTTCGTCACCGATCGGCGTTTCGAGACTGATCGGTTCCTTGGCGATTTTCATCACCTTTCGAACCTTCTCTAGCGGCATCGAGAGCCGCTCGGCCAGTTCCTCCGGAGTTGGCTCGCGGCCAATTTCGTGGAGGATCTGGCGGCTCGTGCGGACCAGCTTGTTGATCGTCTCGATCATATGGACCGGGATGCGGATGGTGCGCGCCTGATCGGCGATCGAACGAGTAATCGCCTGCCGGATCCACCAGGTCGCATAGGTCGAGAATTTGTAGCCACGGCGATATTCGAACTTATCGACCGCCTTCATCAGGCCGATATTACCCTCCTGGATCAAATCCAGAAATTGCAAACCGCGATTGGTGTATTTTTTGGCTATCGAGATCACCAGGCGGAGATTGGCCTCGACCATTTCCTTCTTGGCGATCCGCGCCTCGCGCTCGCCTTTCTGCACCATGTTGACGATACGGCGAAACTCGCTGAGCGCCATGCCGGTCGCCTGAGCGATCTCGCCGATCTCGTTGCGGATACGTTCAACCGCATCAAATTCGGTGCCAGCGAAGGCGGCCCATTTCTTGTCGATCTTGGCGACTCGCTCAAGCCAACCTTCTTCCATCTCATGGTTGATGTAGGCGTCGAGGAAGTCCTTGCGCGGGACCTTGTGCCGCTCAGCGAGGCGCAGCATCTGGCCACCCAGCGTCGTCAGGCGCCGGTTGAACGAATAAAGCTGGTCGACCAGATATTCGATCTTCTGGCCGTGGAATTGGACGCTTTCCACCTCAGCGGTGAGCCGCTCGCGCAACTCCTGATAACGGTCCTCTTCGCGGGCCGGGAAGTCATTGCCTACGCCGAGCGCGGCGACCCGCGACGACTGAACGGCGGAGAAGCTCTTGTAGAGATCGGTGATCGTGGCGAACCTCTCAAGCGCCATCGGCTTGAGCTGCTCTTCCATCTGGGCGAGGCTGAGGGTGTTGTCCTCGTCTTCCTCTTCCTGCGGGCGTGGAGCACGACGCTCGGTCATGTTCTCCTCATCCTCGTCGGGTGCGGCCTCCTCTTCCTCCGGCTCTTCTTCTTCCTTGAAGGTCGGCCCGGCGGTCTCGGCCGAGATTTCGCCGTCACCATCCTCATTTTCGACCTGCTCGGCGGTCGGACCCTTGGACAGCATCGCATCGAGATCGAGGATCTCGCGCAGTTGCATCGTTCCTTCGTTGAGTGCGTTTGACCAGTCGATGATCGCGTTGAACGTGATCGGGCTTTCGCATAGCCCCAGGATCATCGTGTCCCGTCCGGCCTCGATCCGCTTGGCAATGGCGATTTCGCCCTCACGGCTGAGCAGCTCGACGGCACCCATTTCGCGCAGATACATGCGCACCGGATCATCGGTGCGATCAACGGTTTCCTTCTTGGCGGTGACGGTGAGCGTCGGGCCGCTATCACCTTCGTCGGCGGCCGCGGCCTCGTCGATCGTATCCTCTTCGGGTTGATCGTCCTCGCCGGCGTCCTCGTTCTCGACAATGTTCACGCCCATCTCGTTGAGCGCGGACATGACGTCTTCAAGCTGATCCGAAGTCATCTGATCCTGTGGCAACGCCTCGTTGAGTTGCTCATAGGTGATGTACCCCTTGCGCTTGGCGCGGGCGATCAGCTTCTTGAGCGTCCCTTCGTTGAGATCGATCAGCGGGGCGTCGCCTTCAGTCCGATCGCCAGCTTCGCTCCCATTCGTTTTCGCCATCAATCTCAGCCCTCGATCAGTCACCGAACCAGAACGACGTCCGGTCCAAATTGTTTAAGCGCCTTCGCCGTCCCCGCCCTCGGCGAGATCGGTTAGCGCACGTTTGGCATCGGCAAGTGCCTCGCGCAGCCGCTGCTGCTCCGACCACAGTGCCTCGCTCGTATCCGTGCCCAGCCTGTCGGTCGCTTCCTGCAGCGCAGCATCCAGCATCGGGATGGCTGCCAAAGCCTCAATCGTAGCCGATAGGTCCTGCACAGCACGATTATACTCGGCATTGCCGCGTAAAAACGAAAAGGCAAGAGCGTTCGTTGCCTTGAGCTCCTCAATCACTGCCCCAAGACCCGTCTCACGCAATATGGTTTCGAGACTGTCCTTTTCAAGCGAGGCGCCTGAAAAGCATAGGTCGAAGGCGGTCGAGCGGAGTCGGTCGAGCCGTTCATCGTCGATCCGGATGGCGCCGATCGTGTCGACATTGGCGGCAAAAAGACCGGGATAACGTAATAAGCCGGCCATCGCGGCTCGCGTCATCCGCGGGTCGATGCCCGACTGGTTGACGGCGTGAACCGCGCGTGAGGGAGGCAACGGCTCAGGTCGCCAGGGCTGGCCTGGCCGTCTCGGCGATCGAGACTGGAAGGGGCGATCGAAGCGGCGGGGCTGAGTTGCAAACAGTTCATCGAAGCGGTGGCGGAATTCGGCCTGATATTGAAAGCGGACGTCGCCGTCCTGGATGGTGTTGGCCAGTTCCCCAAGCCGCTTGCGCAGCCCGGCTCGGGCCTCCGGTGTCGCGAGGGGCTGCGCCTCAAATTCGGAACGCCACAGCAGTTCGTCGAGGCTGATTGCTGCCCCGAGGACATCCTCGACCGCCGCCGTGCCGCCGCTCTTCACGAGATCGTCGGGGTCTTGTCCACCGGGCAGCAGCGCGAAACGCAAAGTACGGCCGGGGGCAACCATCGGTAAAGCTCGGTGAGCGGCACGGATCGCGGCTTTCTGGCCTGCTTTGTCTCCATCGAAACAGAGGATCGGTATCTCTGTCATACGCCACAGTCGCTCGAGCTGCATTTCGGTGAGCGCGGTGCCGAGGGGAGCAACAGCTTCGTCGATGCCCGCCTTGGCAAGCGCGATCACGTCCATATAGCCTTCGACCGCGATGACGCGGCCGGCCTTGCGTGAAGCCGGTCCGGCCCGATCGATGTTGTAGAGTGTGCGGCCCTTGTCGAACAACGGCGTGTCGGGCGAATTGAGATATTTCGGTTCACCCGCGTCGAGGATGCGTCCACCGAACGCGATCACCCGTCCGCGCTGGTCACGGATCGGGATCATCAACCGGCCGCGGAACCGGTCATAGGGCTCCTTCTCTTCAACAAGGATTAGCAGGCCGGCCTCAATCAGCTTGCCCTCGCCGAAACCCTTGAGCGCCGACTTGAGCTTCCCGCGCGAATCGGGCGCGAAGCCGATTCCGAACGCCTTGGCCAGGGCGTCCGACATTCCGCGCCGCTTGAGATAGTCCCGCGCCGCGGCGCCCTCGACGCCCTCCAGCTGGTCCTCGAACCACTTCGCGGCGGCCGCCATTACCTCATGGAGACCGGCATGGTGTTCGTTGCGTTCGGCTGCACGCGGATCGGGCGCGGGGACATCCATCCCGGCCGCTGAAGCAAGCTCCTTCACAGCATCCATGAACGGCAGGCCCTTCGCCTCGGTCAGGAACCGGATTGCATCGCCATGCGCAGAGCAGCCGAAGCAGTGATAAAAGGCCTTGTCGTCGTTGACGTAGAAGCTCGGCGTCTTCTCATTGTGGAACGGGCAGCAACCCTTGAACTCGCGCCCAGCCTTGGTCAGCTTCACCGAACGGCCGATGAGCGTGGATAACGTGGTGCGCTGGCGGAGCTCGTCGAGCCATTGCGGGGAAAGGTTCACAGCTCAGTCTCCCGCCGCGCCTTGAGCCTTTCTCCCGCATACGGGAGGCGAGGATGATCGTCTCGCGCGACGCTCCCCTTCACCCCGCCAACCGCGCCTTTACCAAACCGCTCGCCTTCGCCATGTCCATCTGCCCAGCGAAACGCTCCTTCAACGCTGCCATCACCCGGCCCATGTCCTTAACCGACTCTGCCCCCAATTCGCTCGCCAGCGCATTGATAGCGGCTTTCGCTTCGTCCTCACTCATCTGGCGGGGCAGGAATCGTTCGATCACCGTGACCTCGGCCGCTTCGGCGGCTGCGAGTTCGGGGCGATTGCCCTTCTCGTACATTTCAATCGATTCGCGACGCTGCTTGATCATCTTCTGGAGCACTTCGGTGATCAGCAGGTCGTCGTCGGGCTGCGTCGTTGCGGTACGCAGTTCGATGTCGCGATTCTTGATCGACGACGAAATCAAGCGGATAGCCGCGGTTGTTGTGGCGTCGCGCGCCTTCATCGCGACGACGAGCGCCGTCTTGATATCGTCTCGGATCATGGGAGCCTGCCGTGAGGGGATCTGGAAAGGCGGAGCAGTAGCACAGAGAATCTTATTTTAATAGAATTGACCCTGCCGGAAGGGGTGCCTAGTTACGCCGCCGTTTGCCCAGCACCCGTTGCCAACATGGAGAGCCCGATCGTGGCCGAAACCGAAAACGCGCGTCTGACACCCCCTGAGGGAGCCACGGGCGTTTTGGTATTGGGGAACGGGACGTTGATCTGGGGCAGGGGTTTTGGCGCAACCGGGGATGCGGTAGGCGAGGTCTGCTTCAACACCGCGATGACCGGCTATCAGGAAGTGATGACCGATCCCTCTTATGCCGGGCAGATCATCAATTTCACCTTCCCGCATATCGGCAATGTCGGCACCAATCCCGAGGATGTCGAGGCGACCAACCCGCACGCGCTGGGGATGGTCGTACGCGAAGAGGTGACCGGTCCCGCCAATTTCCGTTCGACCCAGCATCTTGATGCATGGCTCAAGGCAAATGGTCGGATCGGTCTCTCAGGCGTCGACACTCGTGCTCTGACGCGCCTGATTCGGATTAACGGGGCGCCTAACGGCGTCATCGCCCATGATCCCGGGGGCAGGTTTGACATAGCGGCGCTGCAGAGGAAGGCACGCGACTGGCCAGGGCTCGAAGGGATGGATCTTGCCAAGGAGGTCTGCTCGACCCAGAGTTACAATTGGGGCGATGGGCTGTGGACACTTGGCGAAGGCTATGCCGTCGACGCCGCCAGGTCGGATGCGCCGCATGTTGTCGCGATCGACTTTGGCCTCAAACGCAACATCCTGCGCAACCTCGTCGCCGCAGGCGCGCGGGTGACGGTAGTCCCCGCCACCGCGACCTTTGACGAGGTTATGGCGCACCAGCCGGATGGCGTCTTCCTGTCAAATGGCCCTGGCGACCCGGCGGCGACCGGCGTCTATGCCGTACCGGTGATCCGTCAACTTCTCGAAATCGGAAAGCCGATTTTCGGCATTTGCCTCGGTCACCAGATGCTCGGCCTGGCCGTAGGGGCCAGGACCTACAAGATG
>CANJRZ010000206.1 GCA_947476735.1 Sphingomonadaceae bacterium | reverse complement strand
TTCTGGCTGGCCGCTGCGATCAACGGCCTGCTGATCGCTGCGGTCACGCTGGTGACCGACGCCACCTATTTCGCGGTGTACCGGATGGCGCGGCCCGCCGATTAGGCGGGGTCGATCCCGCCTTATTCGGCAGAGCCTTCGCCGCCCTCCGCGGGGTCGCCGCCACCGGCGCCATCGTCGGGCAGAGCGCCGTCGTCTTCGCCCGTCTCGGCTTCGTCCTCGCTCTCCTCGATCCGCGCCGCGCCGACGACATGCTCGTCGTCCGCGACGTTGAACAGCCGCACGCCCGCCGAATTGCGGCCGATCACCCGGGTGCCGTCGATCGGCATGCGAATCAGCTTGGCCTGGTCGGTCACCAGCATCAGCTGTTCGCCATTATGCGCGGGGAAGCTGGCGACCACGGGGCCGTTGCGTTCGAGATTGTCGATATTGCCGATGCCCTGGCCGCCGCGGCCGGTGCGGCGATATTCATAGGCCGAACTGCGCTTGCCATAGCCATTGGCGCAGACCGTCAGGATGAACTCCTCGGCGTCCTCGAACTCCTTCATCCGTTCGGCGCTGAGCGTCGCTTCGGTATCATTGTCCTTCCAGGGGGCGGCGCGCAGATAGGCGTCGCGCTCCTCGGTGGTCGCATCGAAACCCCTGAGGATCGACAGCGAGATGACCTCGTCATCGCCCTTCAGCAGGATACCGCGCACGCCGGTGGAGGTCCGGCTCTGGAATTCGCGGATGTCGGTCGCGGCGAAACGGATCGCCTTGCCGCCGCGGGTGGCGAGCAGCACGTCTTCTTCCTCTTTGACCAGCGCAACGCTGATCAGGCGGTCGGTCGCATCCTCGTCGAACCGCATCGCGAATTTGCCGTTGGTCGGAACGTTCGCGAAGGCATCCATCGAGTTGCGGCGGACATTGCCATGCGCGGTGGCGAAGATGACATGGAGCGCGCTCCAGCTTTCCTCATCCTCGGGCAGCGGCAGCACCGTCGTGATCTTCTCGTCGGGGGCCAGCGGCAGCAGGTTGATCATCGGCCGCCCGCGCGCCTGGGGCGCGCCTTCGGGCAGGCGCCACACCTTCTTGCGGTAAACCTTGCCATGGTCGGAGAAGAACAGCACCGGCGTATGGGTGCTCGTCACGAACAATTCGGTGACGGCATCCTCGTCCTTGGTGGACATGCCCGAACGGCCCTTGCCGCCCTTCTTCTGGGCGCGGAACGCTTCGAGCGGGGTGCGCTTGATGTAGCCGCCAAGGGTGACCGTCACGACCATGTCTTCGCGCTCGATCAGGTCTTCGTCGTCGATCGTGTCGCCGGCCGGCGCGATTTCGGTTTTGCGCGGCGTGGCGAACTCGGCGAGGATCGCGTCAAGCTCCTCGACCATCACCTCATAGAGCCGGGCGCGATTGCCCAGGATATGCAGCAACTCGGCGATCGAGGAGGCGAGCGTCGCCAGCTCGCCGCCAATCTCGTCGCGGCCCAGCGCGGTCAGCCGGTGCAGGCGCAGATCGAGGATCGCGCGGACCTGCAGGTCGCTGAGCTGATAGGTTTCCGAAGAGCCGATCGATTCAACCGCCTCGACCAGCTTGATATATTGCTCGATCTCGCCGCGCGGCCATTCGCGCGAGATCAGCGCGGCGCGCGCTTCGGCGGGGCTGGCCGAAGCCCGGATGATCCGCACCACCTCGTCGAGATTGGTGACGGCGATGACGAGGCCGAGCAGGATATGCGCCCGGTCGCGCGCCTTCAGCAGCTCGAACTTCGAGCGACGGGTGATCACTTCCTCGCGGAATTTGACGAACGCCTCGATGATGTCGCGCAGCGTCAGCACTTCGGGGCGGCCGCCGCGGATCGCGAGCATGTTGGCCGGGAAACTGGTCTGCGCCTGGGTGTGCCGCCACAGCTGGTTGAGCACCACCTCGGGGGTTGCGTCGCGCTTCAGCTCGATGACGATGCGCACGCCGAACCGGCTCGATTCATCGCGAATGTCGCTGATGCCCTCGATCCGCTTGTCCTTGGCAGCTTCGGCGATGCCTTCGACCAGACCGTTCTTGCCGACCTGGTAGGGGATTTCGGTCAGCACGATCGCGCGCTTCTCGCCGCGCCCCTCCTCGACCACATGGCGCGAACGCATGATGATCGAGCCCTTGCCCGTATGATAGGCGTTGCGCGCGCCGCCCTTGCCGAGGATCAGCCCGCCGGTCGGGAAATCGGGGCCGGGAACGATCTCGTGCAGTTCCTCGATCGTGATCGCGCCATTGGCGATATAGGCTTTGCAGGCGGCGATCACCTCGCCCAGATTATGCGGCGGGATGTTGGTTGCCATGCCGACGGCGATGCCGCCCGCGCCGTTGACCAGCAGATTGGGGAAGCGCGCCGGCAGCACCAGCGGCTCGGTCAGCGATCCGTCATAATTGGCGCCGAAATCGACCGTATCCTTGTCGATGTCCTGCAGCAGCGCCATCGCCGGCTTGCTCAGCCTGGCTTCGGTGTACCGCATCGATGCCGGAAGATCCGGGTCCATCGATCCGAAATTGCCCTGGCCATCGATGAGCATCACGCGCATCGCCCAGTCCTGCGCCATGCGCGCCAGCGCCATGTAGATCGAGCTGTCGCCGTGCGGGTGATAATTGCCCATCACGTCGCCGACGATCTTGGCCGATTTGCGATAGGGCCGGCCGGGAACGAAGCCGCCTTCCTGGCACGCATAGAGGATGCGGCGATGCACCGGCTTCAGCCCGTCGCGCACATCGGGCAACGCGCGCGAGACGATCACCGACATGGCATAGTCGAGATAGCTCGACTTCATCTCGTCTTCGATCGAGATGGGGGAGATATCGCTGTTTTCGATCGGCGGCGGTACGCTGGCCAAAGCTTGTAAACCCGTATCGTTGAAGCTGTTCAAACCCTGGATTCAGGGCGATGGAAAAGCTCCTAACGAAGGAAAATGGCGCTGGCTAGTGCTATGCGACACCCCCGCGACAGCACGTCATAGATGTGGGGATAAGTGGTTGATCTGGAGGGATTGTCGGCGGCCCGGACCACGACAAAATTGGCTATGCCCGCCAAATCCGCCTTACGTCACCCCGGACTTGAGCCGGGGTGACGCTTCATTCCACCAATGTCCGAAGGAAGCGGGATCCCGGGTCAAGCCCGGTATGATGAGAAACTGTGCCGAACTCCGACTTTCGCCCGGCTACCCGTTGAATCCACCAATGCCCAATATGACCACCAGCGCGACGACGACGAGCAACAGTCCCCAGCCGAGCATGGTGCGCGTCATCCGCGATGTCGATCCGCCCCGCGCGTCCTCACTGCTGATTTCGATGCCGTCGCCGCCGGGGTTGGTCGTGTCCGGCGCGATAGGGCGGAATGGGCTGTTCATGTTCCTGGCTCCCGTGGTTTGGAATATCAACGGGCGGGGGAGGGGGATGTTCCTGTGGCGTGGGGCAGGCGGGCGGCGAGCTTTTGTCCGGATTGCGGCCAGGCTCAGCCATGAAGGCCGCTGTCCGTCTGCCCCGAAAGCTGCCACTCGCGCAGCTTCGCCCTACTGCTGCACTTGGGGGATGCCGGACATTGCCTCGGACGCTCGACGATGAAATATTCCGGCATGTTCGATTGTCTGTATGGCATCGCAATCATTTTGGCAGGGCTGGTCCCCAAACCCGGCACCGCGCCCCGGCTTCCCTTCATCACGTGATGCGGGACAACTGAACGAAGGAGACCGAATGATCCTGGCACTCATGCTCGCTGCGGCTTCGCCCGTCGCGGCTTGCGCCCATCCTGCCCTGACGCCCTCGCTGCGGTCATCGATGAGCCTGGCGATCCGTCGCGGCGCCGGCGCGGCGCAGCCCGTCAAAGCTGGCGAGATCAGCGACATCATGGATGGCGGCGATTGGCGGCTGGTTTGGGCAACGCCGGCAGAGTCCGAACGCGGTGTCTATTTCCTCACGCGCAGCGGCAGCAGCTGGAAGTACATTGACGTTTGGGGTGGCGTGATTGCACCGGAGGAGCGCGCGTCGACGATCGCATGGGCTCAGCAGCGCGGCCGCAAGGTGCCTGCGGCCCTGGCCATTTGCTTTGCCGACGCGCTGCTCGCGGGCAATTAGCAATTCTCTTCGGCGCTGTTCTGGCGTTCCATTAGGCCAGCTCCCATACCGGTCCATGCCGGACCATATCTGGTCAAGAGAATCGGCCGCACCGGCGTCTGCGAATGACCGATATGGGTCGAAATACGAAGTGAGCGTGCCCACAGTGAATGTTCACTTCGGTTATTCCCGTGCCCAGAAGTAGCCAGCCAGCTCCCGGCTCACCTCCCTCACCCCACGGTCATCCGCCGATCCCCGGTAAGCCAATATGCGTATCGCCGGGCCATCGGCCGAGCCCTAGCCTGGCGCCTTACAGTCGCGGGAGATCAGGGATGCGAAACTTCATGGTGCGGGCGCTGGGCGTGGCGCTGATGGTCACTCCGCCCGTGATGGCGGCTCCCCCTGCCTTCATCGCCGCCGCGGTGGCCGATGCAGGCCGCCCGGCGGAGGACAAGGCGCGCGATGAGCTGCGCAAGCCGGCCGAGATGCTGGCCTTTGCCGGCATCCGCCGCGGCATGAAGATCGGTGAGCTGCTGCCCGGCGGCGGCTATTTTACGCGCCTGTTCGCCGCCGCCGCGGGGCCGCACGGCAAAGTCTATGCCTATATCCCCGGCGAAGGCCCCGGTCGCGGGGTGGATCGTTTCGCCCCGGTTGCGGCGGCGCTTCCCGCCGTCATCGTCGTTCGCGGGGCGGAGTTCGCTGCGCCCGAGACGCTCGATCTCGTCTGGACCAGCCAGAATTATCATGATCTCCATCTGCGCGGCGCAAATGCCGGGCATGTCAATGTCGCGGTGTTCGCGGCGCTCAAGCCGGGCGGCGTCTATATCGTCGCGGATCATCGGGCGCGGCCCGGATCGGGTACCGAGGATACCGATGCCCTGCACCGGATCGACCAGGCGGCGGTGATCGCCGAGGTTCAGGCGGCGGGCTTTGTCCTGGCCGGGGAATCGATGGCGCTGCGCCGCGATGACGACGATCATATGAAAAAGCCGTCCGAAATCCACGATCGCTCGGATCAGTTCGTGCTGAAATTCGTCAAGCCCCGGAAATAGCCTGGCCGGCGCCCGCGCCATCCGCATTCCCCAAGGCCGATCAGCCGCTATAAGCAGGGCAGCCGGAGTGCGGGCCGATGCGTGCCGTCCAATCCGGGGGGAGGGATTGCGCCATGCCACTGGCCGACGAGTTGGAGCTGCCGCTGCTGCCGGCCGAATTGCCCGAATTCGCCGCCGATCCGATGCCGTTCGTCGAAGCCGCGCGCCGGGCGCACCCCTGGCTCGCGAAAAGCAATGTCGGCGGCTACATCGTTCACGGCTTCTATGCGGCGCGGGATATCATCGGCAGCGATGAGGACACCCATCCCTTTTATCCGGGGATCGCGGCCTGGTATGATGCGGAAGGCACGCGCTGGGGCGATTTCATGTCGCAGATGATGAATGCGACGGTGGGCGAGAAGCACCGCCGCCTGCGGGCCAGCGCGCAGGCTGCCTTCACGCCGAAGAACATCAATCGCTATCGCGGGCTGATGCGCCAGGTCATCTCCGGGCTGCTCGATGAATGGGCGCCGAAAGGGGCTTTCGATTTCGCCGAGTTCGCTTCATGGTTCCCGATCTCGGTGTTCTGCGGCCTGCTCGGCGTCTCGCCCGATGTCGTGCCGCGCATTCGCGACGCGCTCGAAGTGCAGGGCGAATCGGTCAGCCTCGATCGCGCCATGCGCGATCCGCTGCTGGCGGCGTTTGATGTGCTCTGGGATTTCGTCGATTCTGCGGTGCGCGAGCGCGAGCAGACTGCCCGCGGCACCACCGGGCTGATCGATACCATGCTGGCGGCCCGGGACGCGGGCATGATCGACGACACCGAACTGCGCCAGAACCTGATCATGTTCGCGGCCGGCGGCTATGATACCTCGCGGAACATGCTGGCGATGATCGTCTACAACATCATCGACAAGCCGGCGATATGGGCGCGCTGCGCGGCGGATATCGCCTATTGCCGCAGGGTCGTGAACGAGGGGCTGCGCCACAGCGGCATCTCCACCGTCTATCGCGTCGCCGCGCGCGATTTTGAATATGATGCTGTCCAATTCTCCAAAGGCACGATGCTGATCCTGATGGTGAGCATGGCGGGACGCGATCCGGCCTACTTCACCGATCCGATGACCTTCGATCCGGATCGCGCCAATGCCGGCCAGCATGTCGCCTTCGGCCGCGGGCAGCATTATTGCATCGGCATGTATCTCGCCCGCGCGCAGATCGAGGAAGGACTGCAACTCGTGGCCCAGCGCCTACCCCATCTGCGGCTGGCGGGGACGCCAACATGGCGCAGTTATCTTGGCATATCGGGGCTGCAGACGCTTCCGGTCATGCTCGATCCCGCGCCGGCGCGGGAGCTGACCCCGGCCTGACGCTGCTGTCGCACTGTGCGGTCGGCCTTGTTGTTATGTTCCCTATATGTTCTTGTGTTTTTGCTCCGTTTCGGCTAGCTGAAGGCCCATCAGCCGGGCATCCGTGCCCGCAGCGGGAAGGGGCAGTGCGAGAAAAATGCAAAATTCGGCGTTCAATCCCATGCAACCGGAAAATTTTCGCTTTCGGGATGACACTTCTCCTTTCGCGGGCGGCTTCGCGCGCTTCGGTGCCTCCGCGCCTCTCGCCGGAGACAACGGCGCAGTCGATGAGATCGCGGCGGCACAGGACGGGTTGCGCAACGATGCGCTGGCGATCGGTCATGCGCCGTCGATCGCCGCCGTGCTCGGCCTCATCGCGCGGATGCGGGGGATGGGGAGGGGATACCCCCTGGTGAATCCCGCATTTAACCCCATGCACCCGGCGCTCTGTCACTTATATGTTGTCAATCGGCCCTCATACGTTTAGCTGATCGATGATAGAGGTTCGTCAGTCTGCAACATTCCGTTCATGGTTGAGCGGGCTCCGCGACCGGGTGGCGCAGCGCAGGATCGCGATGCGGATCGCGCGTATCCAGGGCGGGTTGCTCGGCGATGTGAAGCTGTTCGACGGACTGATCGAGTTCAGGATCGATCATGGTCCCGGCTACCGCCTGTATGCGGTTCAGCGGGGGCAACGTGCTGATCATCCTGCTCTGCGGCGGCGATAAGGGGTCGCAGCCGCGCGATATCGCCACGGCCCGGGCGATGGCGGACGAACTGGAGTGAATGCGATGGCGCTTGAAACCTTCCCTATCGACCTGGATTCCATTTTCGAGAGTGAGGACGCACAGGCTGAATTGCTCAATGACGCGCTGGCAAGTGGTCATGCGGGCTATATCGCCAATGCTCTCGGTATCATCGCGCGGGCGCGCGGCATTTCAGGTCTTGCGGCCGAGACGGGGATGAAGCGTCAGCAACTCTATCGCGCGCTCAGCGAGGACGGCAATCCGACCCTGGAGACGCTGATCCGGGTGGTGACGGCGCTAGGCTATCGGCTCTCCGCCCAGCGCGTAGGACGAGGGGGGCT
>CANJRZ010000205.1 GCA_947476735.1 Sphingomonadaceae bacterium | reverse complement strand
GCCGGCGCCGACATGGCCAAAGGCGCGGTCGCCGATGACGAGTCCGCGGCCGGTGCTCGGATCGGTCATCGACAGCATGAAGCCGAGGCCGAAGCGGGTCGGACGCAACATCATCGCATCCTCATGGGTAGCACCCGTCGCCCGGCTCATCCGGATGATCGTATCCTCGTCGAGCAGCGCACCATCATGGTTCGCGACCAGTGCATAGATTGAAGCGAGCCCGCGGGCGTTGGTGATGCCGTTGCCGCTGCAGATTTCGCTCGCGTGACCCTCGCGCGTGTTCATGTCGAGCCCGCCGGTGTTCAGGAAGCGGCTCGTCAATGTCTCGGGATCGTTAAGCGCCCTGACGAAGCGGCTGGCCTTGTCGGCTTCGGACATCTCCACCCAGCTGAGCGGCGCGACCCGATGCTCCTGTTCCTCCGGCAGCCCAATCCAGAAGTCGATGCCCTGCGGGCCGGTGATCTCCTCCTCGAGCACCCTGGCGAGCGGCTTCCCGGCAGCCAGACGGACCATATGACCCACCGTCCAGGCATAAGTCAGCGCATGATAGCCCTGGCGCGTGCCCGGCGCCCACCAGGCCGGCTCTTCGGCCACCCGCCCGGTCATATAGTCCCAGTCGGTAGTCCGGCCCTGCGCGATCGGATCACGCAGCGCGGGGACCGGTGAGCAATGGCTCAACATCATGGCGAGGGTGGTACCCGCCTTCCCGTTCCGGGCGAATTCCGGCCACAGCTTCGCGACGTCGTCGTAAAGTGCGAGCTTGCCCCGCTCGATCAGCAGATTGGCGATAATCGCCGAGACGCCCTTGGTCCCCGAGAAGATGATGCCGACCGTGTCGCTTTCCCACGGCCTGCCGGTTTCCGGATCGGCGATCCCGCCCCAAAGGTCGACAACCTTTGTCCCCCGGTGGTTGATCGAGACACTGGCGCCAACCTCGCCCCGCTCGGAATAGTTTTTGCGGAACTCGTCGAGCACCGCGCGGAATTCGGGGGCGCATTCTCCCTGTATCCGCCCGCCTCCCGGCAGCGCCTCGTCGACGGTTTCGCTTTGCATGAGTTTCCTCTCCTATCCCGTCATCCCGGCGGAGGCCGGGATCTCAAGCGTCTCCTGCCGCCAGCTCGTCTCGTCACCTCCCGAGATCCCGGCCTCCGCCGGGACGACGTACAGGGTCAGGCCGGCTCGTTCAGCGCCAGATCCTCTTCGAGCTCAGCCTCGAACCAGCTATCGAGCCGCTTGCGATATTCGACCGGCCCGGCGCCGTAGAAATATTCCCAGACGAAGCCGCCGTTCGCCTTGCCCTCGAAGTTGATGTAGCCCGGCGTGCAGCCGTCATAATAATCATGATGGTCGACGGCCGCATCGATCATCTCCTGCTTCCATTTCGCCTCGGCCTCGGGCTTGACCTCGACGCGGGCGATCTGACGATCCCGGCACCAGTCGATGATCCGCGCACAGTGATCGGCCTGCACGCCGAGACCATAGGTCATCGTGGTCGCCTGGGTGCCCTGCGCGCCTCCGGAAATGAACATATTAGGGAAATCGCTGACCATCAGCCCGTGCAAAGTCGAAAAGTCGCGCATCCAGCGCTCCGCAAGCGTGATCCCGCCGCGCCCGATCGGTTCGAAGCCAAGCCCCTTCATCACCCCGGATGATGTGTCGAAACCGGTCGCGAAAATGATGCAGTCGAGTTCGATCTCCTCGCCATTGGCGATGACCCCCTTTTCGGTGATCCGCTCGATGCCCCTGCCCTTGGTGTCGATCAGATGGACATTGGGGAGATTGAACGTGTCGAGATAACCATCGTGAAAGGTCGGCCGCTTGCAGAGCAGCCCGTACCAGGCCTTGAGCGACTCCGCAGTCGCGTGATCCTTGACGATGCTGTCGACCCGCTCACGTATCTCCTCCATGCGGCGGAAGTCGGCTAGTTCGACCACGTCCCTCGCCTGCATCCGGCTCTTGTCCGATTCATAGACCCGGCGGACATGCTTGAAATTCCAGGTCCAGGCGTCGTCGACCTGATCCTCGTCCTGCGGCGTGCCGCTGACGATGTGCTGGAAATTCTCCATCCGCCGCATTTGCCAACCCGGGCTGAGATCCTTCGCCCATTCGGGGTCGGTAGGCCGATTTGCGCGAATGTTCACGGCGGAGGGTGTCCGCTGGATGACGTAGAGTTCTTTTGCGGAGGCGCCGAGTGGCGGCACGCACTGGATTGCCGAAGCGCCGGTGCCGATCAGCGCGACGCGCTTGTCGGCCAGCTTGTCGAGCTTCCCGTCGGGACTGCCACCAGTATAGCCATAGTCCCACCGCATCGTGTGGAAACTGTGGCCCTTGAACTCGGTGATTCCGGGGATGCCCGGCAATTTGGGACGGTTGGTGGCACCGCCGCACATCCAGAAGTAACGCGCCGATACCCTATCGCCACGATCGGTGGTGATCCTCCAGCGGGCAGCAGACTCGTCCCAGCGGGCCTCGGTGATCACGGTGTGGAGCAGAGCCTGGTCGCGCAGTCCGAAATGGTCGGCGATCCGCTGGGTGTGCGCGAAGATCTCCGGTCCCATCGAATATTTCTGGGTCGGGATGTAGCCGCACTCCTCAAGCAACGGCAGGTAGCAATAGGATTCGGTGTCGCAGGACAGCCCCGGATAGCGATTCCAGTACCAGGTGCCGCCAAACTCGCTGCCCTTTTCGATGATACAAATCTCATCGCCCGGCATTCCCTGCTTGCGGAGCGCCGCGCCCGCCTGAAGCCCGGCGAAACCGCCGCCGACGATGACGACCTCCACTTCGCGGGTGACGGGATCGCGATGTCCTTTCTCGTTCACCCAAGGGTCGCGGTCGAAGCGCTCGGCAAACTCATCCTCAAGATAGATATAGGCTGCACGGTCTTCCACCGCGAGGCGACGGTCGCGCTCCTCGCGATATTTTGCACGCAAGGCGTCAACATCGAGCTGCTTTTCGGCCACGGGGTCCCGTCCTCTCAAAACCTGTCTGTGACATACCGTCACCAATGACTGGATTCGTGTCCAGCGAAAAGTGCCGATCAGCCCACAACCGTCATCTGGCGCTTCGCGAAATGCTGGCCCATCATGAATGAACCGAGCGCGCCACCGAACGCTGGCAGGAAGGCGATCAGCATCGCATAGCGCAGCCCCTCATCGCCGAATCCCCGGGTCAGCGTGAAATAGTCGCTGAGCATGCCGGCGACGAGCGGGCCGAGTCCGCTGCCGAAAATGACCGGGACCAGGGTCAGCACCGCCGTTGTCATGCCGCGCATCGCGGGCGCCACCAGCGTCTGGGCCGAGGCGTAGGAAGGTGCGAGGAAGAAGCTGGTCAGCGCACCGGTGAGGAAGCTGAATCCGATGGAAACCGAGACGCTGGGCGCCAGATATTGCGCCGCGCCCGCGAAGTACAGCAGCAGCGTGGCTATCGCCGTGCCCCAGCCATACCATCCCTGACTGCGGCGCGTCATGATGTCGACAGTAAAGCCACCCGCGAGCGATCCTATCGCGCCGCCAACGCCGATCGGCACCGCCGCCCACAGTCCGACCTCCGCCAGCGGCAAGCCATGGACCCGTGACAGGAAGGGCGCGGTCCAGTTGAGATAGGCGGAGGTGACGAAGCTGTGGCACGTCATTGCAAACACCAGCCAGCGGAAGGCTGGAATCGCGAACAGCTGGGCCATTGCCTTGCCGATCGGTGGCGGCCCTTCAGCCATCGACATAGGATCGGCCTCCTGCTGGCCGCGCTTCGGTTCGGGCAACCACAGCAGCAACGGCACGATCAGCAGGCCAATCAAGCCGACGATCAGGAAGCTGGCCCGCCAGCCGAGATCGGCGGCAAGAAAGCCCCCCGCGAAGATGCCGACAAACACGCCGAGAAAGGGCGCGACCGCGAATACCGCGAAGGCCCGGCCGCGTTTCTCGGGTGGGAAATAGTCTGCGAGCAGCGAATAGGAGGCCGGATTGCCCGCTGCCTCGCCAAACGCGACGCCCAGCCGACACAGCAGCAAGGTCGTGAAACTGCGCGCAAAACCGCTCGCAGCGGTGAGCAGGGTCCACAGGGTGAGCGCCCCCGCCAGCAGCCAGGTGCGACGATACCGGTCGACCATTCGACCCATCGGCAACAGCACAAGCGCATAGACGAGCGAGAAGCTGAAACCCGTCAGCATGCCGAGCTGGGAGTCGCTGAGATCAAGGTCCTGCTTGATCGGCACCTGGAGGATCGAGATCAGCGCGCGGTCGATATTGTTGAACAGGCCGACTACGAAAAGGATCGCCAATGCCGCTGTCGCCCGGTTCACGCCTCTTTCCCCCCAACATCCTTTACCGGCTCCGTTCTATCAGCAGTTTCGCCGCAGTTCTCGAAAATGTCTGTCTCGCACAGCGATACGCTTGAATCACCGATAATGGCTGTCCTGAAGAACCAGAGTGCCGCGCTTGTCATCAGCGTGCTGGAGACTGTGGCGGAGCATCAGCCGATCGGAGTCGCCGAGCTTTCCCGGATGATAGGTGAAACCAAGACCAGCCTCCAGCGCGCGGATGATGCTTGCCGATTGCCGATGCCGCGAGGCAAGGGAGGCCGGAGCAGGTCCGCCAGCATGGTTGTTCGCTCGATCAGGGCGGACCGGTCATCGGGCTGACGAATATCGGCGCCCCGGTGTTCGACACCGGACGACCGGTCGCCGCCGTGGTGCAGGGCGCGCCGAGCGAGCCCATGCCCAGATCGCATTATCGCGATACCGCTGATCTCGTCATACAGACGGCGCGCACCCTATCGCGCGGTGGCCCGCCGTCCTGACTGGCCGTCTCGACAGGGCTGGCTCAACGGCAGCTATCCCGGCTTGCCAGCAACGCCGGTGGCCGCCATGACCGGCGCGGAAAAAGCGGGGAGGCATTACGGATGGATTCGGGGCGGGAAGAATTCCGGGCCTATTGGCTGCCACTCGTGGCGGCCTTCGTCGGCATCACACTGGGCGTCATGTCGATCCCCTTCTATTTCCTCGGGCCGATGATCAAACCGCTCGAGGCGGCGTTCGGCTGGTCGCAGGTCGAGTTACTCAGCGCCTCGTCGCTGATGGCGATTGGCATCACCCTGATCTCGCCAGTGGCGGGCTGGCTCGCCGATCGCACCGAGGCACGCATACTTGTCGCTACCTCGCTCCTGATGCTCGGCGCCTGCTATGCCGCCGCAGCCCTGATGCGCGAGCTGTGGCAGTTCCAGCTGATCTACTTCCTGACCGGCTTCCTCGGCGGCATCGGCGGCGCCACCGCCCTCACCCGGGTGATCGGCGCTCGCTTCGTCCACGCCCGCGGCCTCGCAATCGGCATCGTGCTGAGCGGCACCGGGGTGGCGAGCTTCGCTGCCCCCCTGTTCGTCCATGCACTGGTGAGCGCGGCAGGCTGGCAGAGTGTCTGGTGGGCGCTGGCCGGCCTCTCGGTGTTCGTCGCCATGCCGATCACGTGGTTCGGCCTCGGCACGAGCCGGGTTATTGCCGGGTCGCCCACCCCCCTGCCGGAGCGCCCTGTCTATGGCGTGACCCTGCGCGAGGCGAGCCGCGATCCGCGATTCTACATCCTGCTGATCACTATCCTTCTGTTCGGCCTGCCGATCAGCAGCACCATCCTCAATCTCGTGCCCATGCTGCAGGACCGGGGCGCCGATCCGGCCCGGGCCGCCGGGACCGCGTCGATCCTGGGCATCATGATCCTCGTCGGCCGGCTGGTTATCGGCCTGCTGCTTGATCGGATCCGTCCCTCGCTGGTTGGCATCGGTATCTTCGCGCTGGCGACGATCGGTTCGACGGCGCTGCTCGTTGGAGGGATCGACTATGCAATCCTGACCGTCATCGCGCTCGGCTTCATGCTCGGTGCCGAGATCGACCTGATGTCGTTCATCACCCTGCGCTATTTCGGTACCCGCGCTTACGGCATCATCTTCGCGCTGATGTTCGGTACCTACACGCTCATCTCGATCGTCGGCCCGGTTGCCGGCGGCCTGCTGATCGAGGCGCGGGGCTATGAGGCGATCTATCAGGTGGCGGTGGCGGCCTGGGGTGCGGCCACCCTGGCCTTCGTCCTTCTGTCGAGGATGTCCGACGAAAAGCCCCTAATGCCCGACGCTACCGGCCATTAAAGCCAACTCCCGCCGGAAAGCCGAGGGCGAATAGCCATTGTGCGCGCGGAAGGAGCGGCGGAAGGCGAATTCGTCGCTATAGCCGAGCCGCTCGGCAATCTCGACGATCGGCAACAGCCGCTCGGCCAGCCATTTTTTCGCCAGCTCATCATGGACTTCACCACTGATCTCGCGAAAGCCGCTGCCTTCGGCGGCGAGCCGGCGCCGGATCGTCGCGACGCTGCATCCAAGCCGGGCCGCAACATCGCCGAGATGCGCGGCCGAGCTTCGGTCGCGCAGCAAATCATCGCGCAGCAGTCCCGCGACCAGCGCCTTCATCTCGGGCCGGACCGGCCCGGCGCCAAGTGCGGTGGTGAGATCCCTCTGGAAAAAGGCGGTGACCTGATCGCCCTTGGCGACGACCGCCCGGTCGAGATGCCGCCGCGGGATGAGCAGCGCCATCTCCGCCATATCATAGGCAAGCGGCCGGTCGAACAGTAGCGCCCCCGTTCCCACTGGCAGGCAGATCGCCCCGCGCACCTGCCCCCGCACCCCGCCCAGCAGCCCCCCGACAAGGAATTCGAGTCGGTGAAGATTGAAATACAGCTCCCAGATATCGTTCAGCTGGCCATGCGGCCCGCGCCGCCGGTCACTCTGGAACAGAAGCGCGCAATCGTCGCCGCGATCATCCATCGCGATCAGCGATTGCTGCCCCCAGACCAGCTGGTTGAAGCGCAAAAGCAACCCCAGCGCATCGCCCAGGGTCGCCGCCCCGATCATGACATGGAGCAGCAGGCTGCCCTTTTCGTGTCGGTCGGCAGGCTGTCCGGGAGCGCCGCGATGAAACATCAGCCAGTCGCGATAGAGCAGCTTGAACTGCTCGAACCGCGCGCGCTCATCGGCGCTGCGCGGCCCGCGTGAAAGCTCCTCGGCCGCGCTTAGCAGCCGCTGGGTCGCCGATGTGGTGGCCCGTGCCATGCACCGAACCTTCGACCCGGCGCGCAACGCTGTCAACATGTGAGCGAAATTGTATCGATCGGTTGATCGCTTCGGTCATTGAGAATCAGGCCGCCGCCATGCCCTATGGCGTCCAACATCAGGAGAGGGATGCCACCATGAATCAGCTCAGCCCCATCGCCAATCCGCTCGCCGGCATCAAGGTGATCGACGTCGATACGCACTGGACAGAACCGGGCGACCTCTGGACGTCCCGCGCGCCGGCCAAGATGCGCGAGTTCATGCCGCAGCGGAAGATGGTCGACAACGAACTGCGCTGGGTGATGGGTGACAAGACCATCTACATCATGGGTGCGGCCAGCGTGGTCGGCAAGGACGGCGCGCTCTGTCGCGACCCGTCCTTCATGACCTGGCAGGTCGAGGATTGCCACGCCGCCTGCTCGGACATGGGCGAACGGCTCAAATGGATGGATGGCGAAGGCGTCTAT
>CANJRZ010000204.1 GCA_947476735.1 Sphingomonadaceae bacterium | reverse complement strand
CGAAATAGGCGGGCATCGATATCTTCTCCTCAGGGATGGGCGGCATCGAACAGGCGGACGCCGCGCATATCGCGGGCATGGGCCGTCAGGTCCCACGGCGTTGCACGGTGGATCATGCAGCGATTGTCCCACAGCAGCAGATCACCGACCTGCCAACGGTGGACATAGACATTTTCCGGAACGGTGGCGCGCGCGACCAGGTCGTCGAGAAAGGCTTCGGAGCGGGCATTGTCCATGCCCTCGACCGAGGCGACATAGCCGCCGATGGTCAGTGCGGTCCGGCCCGATTGGAGGTGTTCGAAGACGAGCGGCCGTTCGATCGGCGGATAGCGGTCGAGCACTTCCTGCGGCAGATCAGTAAAGCCGAACTTCCTGCGCGAGTGGAAGCCCCAGTGGGTGCAGTTCAGCCCGGCAAGGTTCGTGCGCTCATCCTCCGACATCGCCTCCCAGAGCAGCCGCGTGTCGCAAAATTCGGTGTCGCCGCCCGCGGGCGGAATGATCCTCGAATAGAGCATCGAAAGGGTGGCGCGTGGCCGCTGGAAGCTCAGATCAGTGTGCCACAGTTCGTTGGCGCGATTCTGCTGGACGTTCCAGTCATCGGCGGGCAGCAGCCGTCCCTCCGCATCGATGTTGCGCAGCGGGATCACACCGCGTGCGTGGGGCGGGGCGTCCTTAAGGAACTGGATCTGGACCAGCTCGTCGCCGATCGTGGTGGCGAGATCGTAAATGGCCTCATCGCTCAGCGCCTGCCCCCGGATCAAGGCCACCCCGTGACGTGCGGTGGCGTCGTAGATGGCCTTGCGATCGTCCTCTCCCAGGCCGGCCGATATGGTCAGACCGGATAGCTCAATCCCCAACCGGGCCGTCAACGGGCGCTCTGTCCAAGGCATCCGCCACTCCTTGACATACATGCTGTATGTCGACAACATACATACAGCATGTATGTTGGTAAATGCCTTTTCGCTCGCACTATCTCGTGCATCCGCAGACAGGGACGACCATGTCGATAGATCTGGCAAAGCGCCTCATGCCGGTTCCTTCGCGCGGCTCCAGCAACAAACGGGAAGCGCTCATCCAGGCGGCGCGCAGGAGCTTCGGGCGGATCGGCTATCACGCGACAGCCACCAATGATCTGGTGGCGGCGGTCTCGGCTACGCGCGGCATGCTTTATCACCATTTCGCCGACAAACAGGCTCTGTTCGAAGTGGTCGCGCGGGAAATTGCCGAAGAACTGTCGCGGGACGCATCGAACAAGGTGCTGGCCGCTCCCGGCAGCACCTGGCATCGCCTGACCACCGGTTTTCGGACCTATTTGGGGATGGTTGCCTCGAGCGTCGAAGCGCAGCGCATCCTGTTGATCGACGGACCGTCGGTGATGGGCTGGACGGAATGGCGCGCACTCCAGTCGGAGATCGTTTTTCCGGGCATCGTCTATACGCTCAATCTGCTCATGGACGAGGGGGACATGCCGAGGCGCATACCGGAGCCGCTCGCCCATCTAACGCTGGCGGCGCTCAACGACGCCGCACTGGCGATCGCGCATGCCAAGGACAGCGCCAGGGTGCATGAGGAAATGTGCGACGCGCTGATGGTGCTGCTCGAAGGTCTCTCCAGATGATGAGAACCCCCGCGCGTTTCTTTCAGCTGGGCTATGTTTGCGCCGACCTCGATCAGGCCATCGAGAGCCTGAGCCCGGCTCAATCCTCGCCGTTCCTCATTCTCGATGTGGCTTCGCTTGGCGGTGATCCTGACAACCTGATCCGACGAATAGCGCTGGCCTATCTCGGCGCCATCAATATCGAACTGATCGAAATCGACCCGGAGCGGGACTCGATTTTCCGGAGCGCGCTTCCCGCCGACGCAAGTCACGGTCCTCACCATTTCGGCTATCTGGTGGACAACGACGCAGACTGGGCTGCTATTGTGGAAGCCATCGAAAGAGATGGGACTTGGGCAATGTCCGGCGAAGTCGAGGGGACACTGAAGTATCTCTACGCCGACCGACGGACGGATCTTGGCCAATTCGTCGAATATGTGAAGCTCGACGAAGGTGGTCGGGCCCTGTTCGCCAATGTTCCAAGGGGAATGCTGACTCTGACCGCCGGACTCCAATCCGCTCGGGCGACAAAGGAAAACCGCAATGTCTGTGAATGACCATCATGACGTGATCGTCGTCGGGGCCGGCTTCGGCGGCCTCTATGCGATCCATCGGCTGCGTGATCAGGGGCTCGATATCGTCTGCCTCGAAGCGGATGATGATGTCGGCGGGGTGTGGCTGCACAATGGCTATCCCGGCTGCCGTTGCGACCTGCCCTCGGTCGACTACAGCTACTCCTTCTCGGACGAGCTGCAGCGCGACTGGCAATGGTCGCACCGCTTCTCGCCCCAGGCCGAGATTTTGTCCTATCTGCGCCATGTCGTCGAACGCTTCGATCTCCGGCGCAGCATCCGCTTCAACACCCGGGTGGCTTCGGTCCGGCGCGACGACGGCGACGGGCTGTGGCATGTCGAGACCGAAGCCGGCGCGAAGCTGACGGCGCGCTTCGTCATCCTCGCCAGCGGCAATTTCTCGGCCGAGAAGCAGCCCGAATTTCCGGGCGTCGACGATTTTCGCGGCGAACTCTACCGCACGTCGAGCTGGCCCCGCGACAAGGCGGTGAGCTTCGCCGGCAAGCGGGTCGCGATCTTCGGCACCGGGGCTTCGGGGGTGCAGGCGATCACCGAGATCGCCAAGACCGCCGGGCACCTCACTGTCTTCCAGCGCTCGGCGGCCTATACGGCGCCGACCAGCAATCCGCCCTGGGACAAGGCGGAGAGCGACCGGTTCAAAGCCGGCTATGCCGATTATCGCGCGAAGATGCGCAACGATGCGGTGGGCGCCTATATGTTCACCACGGGCAAGGCCGCCGCCGGGATGACAGCGGAGGAACGCACGGCAATCCTCGACCAATGGTGGGAGGAAGGCGACGCCGGCTATGCCACGGCGTTCATCGACATATTGTTCAACGAGGAGGTCAACGAGTTCGTCGCCGATTATGTGCGGCGCAAGATGGCCGAGCGGATTCCCGATCCTTCGCTGCGCGCGAAGCTGATCCCGACCGACTATCCGATCGGCACCCGCCGGCCGATCTGCGATTCCGGCTATCTCGAGATCTTCTCCCAGGACAATGTCTCGCTCGTCGACCTGCGCGAGACCCCGGTGGTGCGGGTCAATGCGAGCGGGATCGAGACCAGCGCCGGGCGGCAGGATTTCGACATGATCGTGCTGGCGATCGGATTCGACGCTCTGACCGGCAGTTTCACCGGGATCAATCCGGTCAACGGCGGCGGGCAGTCGCTGCGCGATCATTGGCGCGAGTCGCCGACGACCTTCATGGGCATGACCGTCGCGGGCTTTCCCAACCTGTTTCTGATCAACGGGCCGGGTTCGGCGGCTGCGTCCAATGTGCCGCTGCTGATCGAGGCGACGGTCGACTGGATCGGCGACTGCATCGCCTGGATGGATCGCCGGGGCGTGTCGGCACTGTCGCCCGATCAGGACGCCGAGGACGCCTGGACCGCCGAGGTGCTGGCGATCGGCAATGCCTCGCTGTTCATGAAGGTGCCGAGTTGGTTCACCGGGGGCAACATCCCCGGCAAGGCGCGCGGTATCCTGGTCTATATGGGCGGGCTCAACGCCTATGTGGCGCGCGCCCGCGAGGTGGCGGCGCAGGGCTATAAAGAGTTCGTCACAGGCTGAACTTGCTTCCAGGGGGAGGATGGCGATGAGCGACAGGAATCAGACTACAGCATTGTGGACCGGCTGGGCGTTACTGGCGGTGTGGACGGTAGGGGCGGCACTCTATCCCGGAACCATGACGGAAGAGTCACTGACGCCGCTGCCGATGCTCTATATCGCTCTGGCGCTGCTTCACGTCTGGATCGGCTTCGGATGGGCGGGCGCTGCGACGCTGGTTGCGGCCGGCTATGCGCTGGGCTTCGCTGCTGAATGCACCAGCATCCATACCGGCTTCCCCTTCGGCTGGTACGACCACAGCGACGTGCTCGGCGTGAAGGTCGCGAAGGTACCGCTCTTCATACCGATCGGCTTCTTCGCGATCACCTACCTCGCCTGGCTCATCTCCCGGGTCATCGTCGAGGACGATCGCGGCCGTTCGCTGATCTGGACCCCGCTGGTCACCGCGCTGGTCGTGACCAGCTTCGATCTCGCAACCGACGCGATCGGCGCTACCGTCCACGGCCACTGGACCTATCGATATCCGACCGGCATCTTCGGGGTGCCGCTGACCAACTATCTCGGCTGGATACTGACCACCTGGGCGATCGGCATGGCCTTCAGCCTGATCGCTCCAAAGTTCGATCGGAGTCCGCCGATGGCCGACAGGCGCTTCTGGGCCCAGCCTGCAGCCTTCTGGCTGATCGCCGCTCTCCAATTCCCCTTTGATTATTATGTCATCGGCTTCGGTGCGGATTCGGCCGAGCTGGTCACGCGCGGCGCGCGCAGCTGGATGGTCGCCGATATCTATGAAGGCGCGGTGATCGTCGCCCTGCTGGTCATGGCGCCGCCGGCGATCATGGCGCTGGCACGGCTGTGGGGAAGGAAGGGGAAATAGTCTCGCCCCGGCCCCCCGCGGGCAGAGGGAGTTAGGCCGCTTCGCGCAGCGTTTCCTCGCCAAGCAGGGTGACGCGGTGAAGGCGGCGACCGCTCTCTATGTCGAAGGGCAGGACGCGGTGGGCCGTGCCGGTATTGTCCCAGATCAGCACGTCGCCCATCCGCCATATATGGCGATAGACATAATGCGGGCCGGTGGCGTGCGCGGTGAGGCGGGCGAGCAGCGCGTCGCCCTCGGCGCGTTCCATGCCCTCGATCCGCACCGCCGTTGAACTCAGCACCAGCGACTTGCGGCCCGAGGCGTGGCGCCAGACCAGCGGGACGGGATGTTCGGGGAAATCGTTCCAGGCGCGCTCCTGCTCCTCGCTCGGATCGGGCACTGCGCGGCGCAGCGAGGCCTCCATGCTGTGGATCACCCGGACATTGTCGAGCATTGCCTTGTCGGCATCGGGCAGGTCGTCATAGGCGGCATATAGATTGGCGAACTCGGTCTCGCCGCCGGTCGCCGAGAGGACGCGCGGGGTCAGGATCGAGGCGAAGGGCGGTACATCGTCCCACGAGCCGTCGAAATGCCACAGCGTGTTCGAGCGGAAATAATCGGCAAATTTCGGGTTGAAGGCCTTGTCGAAGGTGATCGGCATCACGCTGTGGCCGAAATCGTCGCGCACCCGTCCGATGGTCTTTCCGAAAGTGATTTCCTCGTCGTCGCTGAAGTCGCCGCCGCGCAGCAGTAGAACGCCGCGCTCGGCAAGCAGCGCGCGGATCTCGGCGGCATGGGTGCCGGCGAGCAGGTCGGCGCGATGGGCGAAGATCTCGCTGCCGATCCGCGGGGTCAGTTGTCGCGCGGTCAGCGCCATGGCGATCGCTGCGTCAGGCGATGGCCGCCCCGACTCTCCTGCCCGCAGTGAAATCCTTCGGCGACCGGACGATGCCGATGCAATCGGCATATCGGGTTGCGACCCGGTAGCTGCCATGGTGTCCGGACCAGGCGTGCGGGCTTCGCACGTCCATCTCGGCGAAGTCCGTAGGCCAGTTGGTGGCATGGTCCGGTGTTACCCGTCACGGGCGCCGGATCGATCATTTTACTTGCTCTGTTTGCGTAGTGCAGCTGCCTGGGTTCGCAGATATTGGCGAATATCGGCAATTTCAGAATCGCTGAACTCACTCCAGCGCGGCATGCCGTTGGCCACCAGCGCCCCGTCATGGACGACCGAGCGGAACGCTTCGGCCGAAGGCGGGACGGGTGAGGCGCGCAGATCGGGCGCGGAGCCCTGCGCCATGGCGGCATTGCCGTGGCAGATTGTACAGTTGCGCGCGAAGATCGTGCCGCCACGCGCTGCGCTGTCCGCATCCTCCTTGAAGTCCGGATCGTCGAACGCGACCAGTTTGAACGGTTCGGCCTTGGGCAGCTTGCCGGCGCTGCCGCCCAGCTTGAAGGTCAGGATGCGTCGCGCCTGGGTACGGTAGTCGATCGGCGTGTCGCCATGCTGGACGAGCCCCGCGCTGGTACCCATGCCGGCGAGCACGGTGACATATTGGACACCCTTTACCCGGTAGGTGATCGGCGGTCCGAGCACCGCCGCCTGCGCATCAAAATGCCACAGCGCCTGTCCGGTCGCCGCATCATAGGCGGTGAACTGTCCATTGGTCTGCCCCTGGAAGACGAGGCTGCCGGCGGTGGCGAGCACGCCGCCGCTCCAGATGCCGGAGGTGGGCACCCGCCAAACACCACGCTGGGTCGCCGGATTCCAGGCGAGGAGCAGCGAGCTCGCCTTCGGCGCTCCCTCGTCCTTGCTGAAGTCATAATTATAATCGAAATTATAGGCGCCGTTCAGCGAGTTGTCGGGCGGCCGCTGCCAGCCCGGTTTGAACCCTTTGCTGTCGTAACGCAGCCCCGATTCGGTGACCGGCAGATAGATCAGCTTCGTCTGGGGACTATAGGCCGACGGGAGCCAGGTATGCGCGCCCATCGGACCCGGAAAGAGGCTGAACGGTTCCTCCTCGGGGAAGCGTGCCTTGGGGTTCTCGACCGGACGGCCTGTCGCGATGTCGATCCGGTCGGCCCAGGTGACATGGGCGATCTTCTCGGCCGAGATCAGCTTCCCGTTGATCCGGTCGATTACGTAGAGGAAGCCGTTCTTCGGCGCGTGAAGCACCACCTTGCGCGGCTTGCCGTCGATCTCAAGCTCGGCGAGCTGAATGTCCATCGCCGAATTATAGTCCCAGGTCTCGGCGGGATTGGTTTGATAGTGCCACTTGTACTTGCCGGTCTTTGCGTCGATCGCGACGACCGAGCAGAGGAACCAGTTGTCGCCCTCGCCGAGGCTGCGAACTTTGTGGTTCCATGGGGCGCCGTTGCCGGTGCCGAGCAGGATCGTGTCGGTGTCCTTGTCATAGGTCATGGTGTTGAAGACGGTGCCACCGCCGCCATATTTCCACCATTCACCCTTCCAGGTCTTCGCCGCGAGGCGGGTCGTTTCGTCCTTGTCGACCGCAGGGTTGCCCGGCACCGTGTAGAAGCGCCAGGCCTGCTTGCCGGTATCGGCATCATAGGCAGTGACATAGCCGCGGGTGTTGGCAGCGTCCGAGCCGCCATGGCCGATGATGACCTTGCCGTCGAACACGCGGGGCGGGCCGCTGATGAAGCGGTAGTCATCCTTGGGAACGGTCAACACACTCCACACCGGTTTGCCGCTCTTGGCATTGACCGCGACGAGCCGACCATCCTGGGTGCCGACAATGATCTTGCCGTTCCACCAGGCCAGGCCGCGAATGCCCCAACCCTCGCGCAGTTTCCCGCCTGCTGCTTCGCCCGCTTTGGGATCATAATCCCACAAGAGCTTGCCACTGGCCGCATCAAAGGCGCGGACGATGCTGTAGCCGGTCGCGGTATAGAGCACGCCGCCGACCGAAATCGGCCCGCTCACCGGATTTCCGGCCGGCAGG
>CANJRZ010000203.1 GCA_947476735.1 Sphingomonadaceae bacterium | reverse complement strand
GGCGACGATGTCGCGCGGGGCGAGTTCGGCACGCCTGTCGAAACGCGGCATGAAGCGGCGGCCGTTGGTCGGAAGCTTCAGTTGAGCTCCCTCGCCACGCATTGCCTCGGTGATCAGGAAATTCTTGACGTCGAGATTGTAGAGGCAGGTTGGGTGGAACTGCATGAACTCCATGTTGGAGACACGGCACCCCGCGCGCCATGCCATCGCGATGCCGTCGCCGGTTGCGCCGCGCGGCGAGGTCGAGAAAAGGTAGGCACGGCTGGCTCCGCCGGTCGCGAGGATTGTCGCGCGGGCCGTGAACATCTCCACCTTAGCGCTCGTCCGGTCGACCGCGTAGACGCCCCAGACGTGACCGTCGCCCGAATAGCGTTCGCCGTGCCGGCTGGTGACGAGGTCGATCGCAGCTCGATCGGTGAAGAGCGTGATATTGGGGTGCGCGATAGCTGCCTTTTCGAGCGCGAGCTGGACGGCCTGGCCGGTCGCGTCGTCGACATGGACGATGCGACGGTGGCTGTGCCCGCCCTCACGCGTCAGGTGCCAGCGGTCGTCATTGCCCCTGTTCTCGCCCGGGTTGAAGGGGACCCCGAGTGCCGCGAGCTTGTCGATCGCGCGAGGGGCGTGTTCGACGACGAACTCAACCGTGGCGCGGTTGTTGAGCCCGGCGCCGGCGACGATCGTGTCCTCGATGTGGGACTCGAAGGTGTCGCCTGCCTCAAGTACGGCAGCAATGCCGCCCTGCGCCCAGGCGGTGGATCCGTCCGAGATGGCGCCTTTGGCGAGCACGCCCACCTTGAAGCGATCGGCAAGGTTGATCGCCGCGGTCAGCCCCGCGGCGCCCGAGCCAATGACTATGACGTCGAAATTATAGGCGCCCATCGCCTGCGCCGGCTGCGTTGCTCTCACGGGTGAGATTCAGGAAAACATCCTCCAGATCGGCTTCCTGCGTCGAAACATCGACGATGCCGAGCCCCTCCTTTTGTACCGCCGCAAGGACCTCGCCGGCGTTCACCTTGTCCTTTGAATAGGTAATGACGAGAGTCCGGCTGCCCTGCAACTCGACCTTGTCGAAGACGACCGCTTCGGGCGCCTTGTCGAGATCGCGGTCGACCGTCACCGACACCGCTTTCTCATGCGCCATGTCGACGAGTTCGCGGGTCGGCTTGTTGGCGATGACGCGGCCATGGTTGATGATCGCGATCCGATCGCACAGCGCCTCGGCCTCTTCGAGATAATGGGTCGTCAGCACGACGGTGACGCCGCTGTGGTTGAGATCGCGGACATATTCCCAGAGTTGCTGGCGGAGCTCGACATCGACACCTGCGGTCGGTTCGTCGAGGACGAGAACCGGAGGCGAATGGACCATCGCCTTTGCGACGAGCAGGCGGCGCTTCATGCCGCCTGACAGCGAGCGCGCATAGGCGTCGGCCTTGTCGTAGAGGTGGACGGCGCGCAGCAGGGCGTCGGTCTGTCGCTTCGCCTTGGGAACGCCGTAGAATCCCGCCTGGTTATCGAGTGTCTCGCGCGGCGTGAAGAAGGGATCGAACACGATCTCCTGCGGCACGATGCCGATCGACGCCTTGGCGTTGCGCGGGTCCTTGTCGATGTCGAAGCCCCAGATATCGACATGACCGGAAGTCTTGTTGACGAGGCCGGCGAGGATGTTGATCGTCGTCGACTTGCCCGCGCCGTTGGGCCCCAGCAGACCGAAAATCTCACCGCGCGGTATGTCGAGATCCACGTCGAACAGCGCCTGTTTGCCGCCTTTGTAGACCTTGGACAGCCCTCTTATGCTGATCGCCGCTTCGCTCATCCCGCGCGGCATAGCGGGTGCGGGGGCGGCGTGCAAAGGCTGGATGAGCCTCGTACTAGGCCGCTTCGTGCCAGCGCGCTCGTTCCAGAGCGATCCCGGCGAGATTCTGAGTTCGTCGTACGTGGCGAAGTCGGACGCGATCGAATTGCCGCACGGCTACCTGAAAGCGGGTCAACCAGATGCTCGTCACGTCCGAGTGGCATCGCTCTGCGCCGTTGGCCTGGCGGATCACTGACAAAGCGTCGCCGATCAGGATGACGTCGCGAACGCCTTCCCGGCCGGCAATCTCGACGGCCGTCACCAGGGCGAGCCATTCGGCCTCATCGCTGGTCCCGTAACCCAGGCTGCGTCTCACGTCGGTGACGCCACGCAGCACCACGGCACATTCCATGGCACCGGGATTGGGTCGGCAGCCGCCGTCGAAAAAGACTTTAAGGGGCTTTTGCCGGTAGTTGTTCACCCGCGCTTCACATGTCAGCTGCCATTGTTGGTGTCATGAGAGCACATCGCCTTCCCAGACGATATTGTTTTGCGCTGGCTGCGCTGATTTCGGCTGCTCCCTCCCTGGCCGCAGAACAGGTGATTGCGCTCAGCCCGGCCGAGAAGGAGCAGTTCCTCGAAGCCGTTGCCAAACGCAATTCGGGAAAGATCGAGGAGCCGACGATCAACGGTATTGGTCGACGCATCCATGGCCAGATCAGCATGATGGTCGGCACAAACGGCGCGCGCGGCATCGCCGCCTCGATGGTCGCGCCAATCGGCGAAACGGGTACAGTTGCGCTGGCTTTTGAAAACACACGCTACGGGCGGTGGCACTGATTGCGCGACACGCGATTGCACGACTCCGGCGCGCTTGCTAAGCGGCGCGGATGAGCAGCCAGCCGCCCGCACCCGAGACCGTTACTGTCACCTCGACCCGCGTCGCCTGCGACGGCGCAAGCGACATTCCCGGCGGAGCCGCGCTCGGCCATCCGCGGGTGTTCATCGAGATCGATCCCGACATCGGCCATGCCGATTGCGGCTATTGCGACCGGCGCTTCGTGCTCGCAGGCGGCGGCGAAGCACACCACTGATTTCCGCCAGGACTAAACCACCGCTCCCGCGCTGACATGGATCGTCTGCGCGGTGATCTGACGACTCGCCGGCAGGCACAGGAACAGGGCGACCTCGGCGATGTCGTCGGGCAGAGAGACCCGCCCCAGCAGGTTGGCGAGCGGCCCTTCGCGCAGCAGCTCCTCGACCATTGCCTCGTCAAACGCAGCGCCGAGCATCGGCGTTTTCGTCAGCCCTGGCGCGATCGCGTTGACGTTGATGTCATGGGTTCCAAGCTCTGCGGCGGCGGAGCGGGTAAGTTGCATCAGCGCCGACTTGGACGCCCCATAGGCGGGCAGCGACTGGCGCGCCCGATGGGCAGAACTCGACGTGATGTTGACGATCCTGCCCGCCCGCTTGCGCATCATGCCCGGCGCCACCTTGCGGATCAGTCGGAACGGCGCGCGGACATTGACGGCGAACACCCGGTCCCAATCCTCGTCGCTGGTGTCGATGATCGCCTTGGCCTTGTCGACGACCCCCGCGCAGTTGATGAGAATATCAATCTCGCCCAGCACATCCACGGCGCGGTCGACAGCCTGGTCGAGCAGCATCGCATCCGCTATGTCGACGGCGATGGACTGGACCGGGACACCGGTACCGGAAAGCTCGGTTACGGTCGCATCGAGCCCCGCCGGATCGAGATCGAGCGCTGCGATCGCCGCGCCATGCGCGGCGAGCCGCGAACAAATGGCCCGGCCGATGCCGCCGCTGCCGGCCCCCGTCACCAGTGCGACCTTTCCCCTCAACGGTCCTTCGATCCACATTATAACTCTCCCTGTTCGGAATGTGCCGGGACGCGGGGCAGGGCCAGCAGGCCGAGCATCGATACCGCCAGCAGCAGCGCCATGCTGATGTAGAAGGCGCGGAAGGAGGGATCGATGGTGAGCAGGGCCCCACCGACCGCGGCGGCCACCATGCCGCAGATCCGGGTCACGCCGATCGTCGCGCCGATCCCGGTGGAGCGGCCGGCCGGCTCGTAGAGCGACGCCGCTGCGGCATAGAGGACCGCGGCGAAGGAGCCCGCGCAATAGCCAATCACCCCGAGCGACAGGAACAGGAACAGCGGGTCGCCATGCGTCAGGAGCGTCGAGAGCAGGGCGATCGTCGCGCCGATCCAGATGACCGAAAGACTGAGCAGGACGGTGCGCGCGGAGAGGTAGATCGCGATCGCGCCGCTGACCAAGGGCCCGACCAACGCGAGGCTGCTGTAGATCGAGGAGCCGAGCAGGGCGCTGTTCAGCGAATGGCCTGCCGAGGTCAGGATTGTCGTCGTCCAGCTATAGGTGCCGAAGCTGGAAATCGAATAACCGATAGCCGAAATCCACAGCGCCAGATTGGTCCGCAGATAGCGACGCGAGGTGATGATGGCCGGCGGCGCTGCGCGCTTGCCCTCTACCGCAGGCGCGGGCGGCAGCTCGACCGGGCCGAATGCGATCCGCAAGTTGCGTTCAAGCGTCTCGCGCCGTCCCGCCTTCAGGAGATAATCGGGCGATTCCAGCAGCAGCAGCGCCAGCAGGACCGCGGCCAGCAGCGTGAAGCCGCCGCTGAACTGGAAGCAGGCCCGCCAGCCAAAAGCGGGGATTACAAGTGCCGCCACGCCGGCGCCGGCGAGCCCGCCAACCGCCGATCCGATCGCACCGACCGAAACCGCCATCGTGCGATATCGGGTCGGCATCCACTCGGAGATGAGCGCAAACGCATTGGGAAAGGCGACGCCAAAGCCGAGGCCCGAAACGAGGCGCAGCAGGAAGAGCTCGGTTGCATTGCCTGCAAAGCCGGTGGCGACGGTCGTCAAACCAAAGAAGATGGCGGTGGCGACGATCGCGGGCTTGCGGCCGATCCGGTCGCCGATCGGGCCGCCGACGATTGCGCCGATCGCCATGCCGATCAAGGCCGCGGAAATCGTCGTGCCCAGTTCGGCCTTGCTGATCCCGAAGTCGGCGATCACCAGCGGACCGACATAGGCGATCATCTGATAATCGAGCCCGTCGATCGCGAGCACCAGCAGGCAGAGCAGGGCGATCGTAATCTGGCGCCATCCGAGGCGCCTCTCGTTCAGAAGCTCGTCCACCGATTATCCTCTCCCCGCACCTTGTCGTGGAGGTGCCGTGCGGTGCTGATAATGCACGGCCGGAGCGGGTTAGGCGACAGCGATCATGTCAAGCGTGCCGGGAAAGTTGGTCAGGCCTTCGCCAGCGCCCTTCCGACAATCTCATATTCCTCGCCGAGGCCTGCGGGGATGTGGAAGTCGCCGGTGTCACGAATAAGGTCGATGTGCGCGGCGATGTCGTCCGGGCTCGCGCCCTGATCGGTCGGACCATACCAACCTTCGGTCACGCCAACGAAGGCGCGGGCGATGCGGCCGCCGAGCGATGAATAGAGCGCATGGGTGGTCGTACAGGCCTCGCTGGCAAGATAGACCCCGATGCCCATCATGAACTCGGCCTGCATCGTTGGCGCGATCAGGGCCATGTGCGGGCCGGGCGGCGGCGGAGCCTCGCCGCGGCGCAGCGTGCTTACCGCCCGTGTCATCCGGCTGGCTGCATTGGGCAGCAGGCCGTTGCACAGGATGCCGTGTGCGGCGCCTTCGAGCGCGAGGGTGTTCATCAGGCCCATCATGCCGGCCTTGGCCGCGCCATAGGCGGCGTAGGTCGGGTGGCCGAGCACGCCCGCTCCCGAAGACGTGAAGACGATCCGGCCATAGCCTTGCGATCGCATATGGGGCCACACCGCCTGACTCAGGTTGAAGCTGCCGACCAGGTGCACCTGCAGCACCGCTTGCAGATCATCTTCGTCCAGCGCCTCGAACGAGCCACATCGCATATTGCCCGCGTTGTTCATCAATCCGTCGATGCGGCCAAAATTGTCCAGCGCGGCTGCCGCGATGTTGCGTGCGCCCGCCAGCGTGCCGACATTGTCATAGCTGGCGACGGCCGTCCCGCCGGCCGCGCGAATCTCGTCGACGACGGCATCGGCATAGCTGGTCGATGCGCCGCCTCCGCTGACTTCGCCGCCGAGATCGTTGACGACGACCGATCCGCCCCGCCGGGCGATTTCGAGGGCGCAGGCCCGGCCGATCGCGCCGCCACCGCCGGTTATGATCACGACGCGGTTGTCGAAGGATATTCCGCTCATGGTTCAGAGCCCTCCCTTGTCGTTCGGCATGTCCCATTCGAGCGGCAGACGGTCGACGCCGAACACGCCGCCGACATGATAGTCATAGCCACCACCGTCAGGCACACGGATGTTCCGGAAGCGCGACAGGAAGGCCTCGATCACGATGTTGATTTCGCGCTTGGCGAGGAACACGCCCAGGCAGGTGTGCGGGCCGGTCGCGAAGGTGATGTTACGGGCCTTGCGGTCGATATCGACGCGATGGGGGTCCGCATAGACCGCCGGATCGCGCCCGGCGATATAGGTCGGCAGGATCACGAACTCGCCCTTGCGCATCGGCACCCCGTGGAACGTGCAGTCCTGCGCGACCGTGCGCGTCGGCCGCGCCACCGGATAGGCGCGCTCGAATTCCTCGACCGCGGCGGCGATGTCCTTCGGGTTGTCGCGCAGCCTTTGCTGGAGATCCTGATCCTGCGCCAGATACCGGAAGATCCAGCCGAGCGAACTGTAAACGGTGTCGAGTCCGCCGACATAAAGCAGGAAGCAGGTGCCGAGCAGATCGATGTCGGCCATCGGTTTGCCGTCCACCTCCGCGGCGAGCAGGATACGCATCAGTTCGGTTGTCGTCTCCTTGCGCTGTTCGGCGATGAAGCCGTTGAGATACATCATGATCGAACGCGCGGCGCCGGTGCGCACCTCATCATCCTTCGCGCGGATGAGCAGCTGTTCCCATTCGATAAACTGATCGAGCATGTCGAGCGGCATTCCCATCATCGACAGGAAGACCATGTTCGGAAGGCGGGCGGCGAAATCATGAATGAACTCGCAATGGCCCTTGTCTGCGATCGCGGCGATCAGCGAATCGCAGGTTTCGATCACCATTCCCTCCATCGAGCGCATCGATTTCGGGCTGAAATAGGGCTGCAGGATGCGCCGGTACTTGCCGTGCTCGGGTGGATCAAGCCCGACCGGGATCATCCGCATCCCGCTCCGCTCGTCCGGTGTGATTCGCTCGCTGGAGAAGACCTCGGTTCGAAAGAAGGCTTCCTCGATCAGGGCGTGCCTGGCCAGGATCCAGGCCGGCCTGCCAAAGAAGACGCTCCGGCCCCAAACGATCGGCGGCCCGTCGAGCATGCGGCTCGCCGCGAGGAAGGGATCGTCCAGTTCGCGGCAGAAGCTGTCGAAATCATGGTCCCAAACGAGCTCCGGGGGAACATGATCCGGAATGTTCAGGGTGGTTGTGATTTCGGTTGCCATCCGGCTCCCCCTCATGCCGGATCGACACCGGCCGTGACATGATGATAGATAGTGATTACTATCTAGGAATGGATCGGGCAAGAGGGCGAGCGCCGCAATTGGGCGCTGGCGATTGACGAGGACCGATGACCCTGAGCGCGCAGAACGGCACCACCCGGCGAAAGCGGCGATCGGCGGAGGAAATCTCCGAGCGCCTGCTGCGCGCGGCCGGCGATGCTTTTGAGGAGCATGGCTTTTCGGGAGCGACCACGGCGATGATAGCGAGCCGGGCGGATGTGACCGAAGCCCAGCTGTTCCGCAGCTTCGGATCCAAGGTGGAGCTGTTCCGTGAAGCCGTGTTCGAGCCCCTCAACCAGCATTTTTCCGATTTTCAGTCCCGCTATGG
>CANJRZ010000202.1 GCA_947476735.1 Sphingomonadaceae bacterium | reverse complement strand
GTCCCTTGCGGGCATGTTGTGCCCGGGTGGTGTCAGTCCACATCGTGTGTCCTTAGAGTTCTTCGCAAAACCCGCAGAATCAAACATGTGCAAGCGCGTCAAGCGCAACCGACTGATATCACCCAACTTAGTTTCGGGTCAGACACTAAGTCGCCCCGGATGAAGGTGAAGGATTCCGGCTTTCGCCGTCCATCCTCATCCTCGGATACCGGTTTCCGGCGCTCGCAGGCTCCACCTGCAACGCCCCGACCGCCACGGCGCGACTGGAAAGTGCCCCGAAACTGAAAGAGCCTCGCTGGCGGCATCGCGGCAATATTGAGCGGTGTTGCCGCCTGTCAGTTCAACTCGAATGTAACTGATACGCTGATTGCGAGCTTCTGTTCACCGGCCTCGATCGAGGAATCGGCTTCTTTTGCCTGCGCGCGCATCATCAACAGCGGCATGGGACGTGACATTGGCGCATCGAAGCTACCTTCGCTGATCGCCACGATTCGCTTGACCTGCAACCCGGCGGCCTTTGCGTACAACGCCGCGCGTGCCCGCGCCGCCGCGATCGCCCTGACCCGCGCCTGATCGAGCAACGGCTCCGGCTTGTCTATCGAGAGCGTCGGCCCGTCGATTTGATTGGCCCCGGCGGCGACCAGCGAATCGAGAATCGGGCCGGCTGCTTTTATGTCGCGAAAACGCACGCTGACCCGGCTCGATGCCTGGTAACCGGTGATGACCGGCGGCTGATTTTCAGCGTAGCGATATTGCGGACTCAGGCTGATTGACGTCGTCTGAATGTCGCGGTCCGCGACACCCGCCTTGCGGATCGCTGCTACCGTCGCCGTCGTGCGCCTGGCGTTCTCGCTCATCGCCGCAACTGCCGTAGGTTCCTGCGTCACAACCCCGGCGCCGATTGTCGCGATATCCGGCACCGCGCTCACTTCACCAGTAGCGACGACATCAAGCCTGGTACCCGTCAGCACCGACGGCACCGGCGACGCGACCACGTCCTGTCCCATAGCTGGGCTAATCGAGAGCAGCGCAATGGGCACTGCCATGGCCAAATTCCGCCAGATATGATCCATTTTCGTTCCGCTCCTGCTTTTCCGCCCCGACCCTGTTGTGATAGAGGGGCTACTTGATCGTCGCTGCATAAAGCATGAACGCCTTTCGGCTGCGAAATGATCCCGCCTCGACATAGCGATGCGCGCCGCCGCTGCGCTCTTGAGTGAGGTGACATATTGAGATAATACAGTTCTAACTCTACAGAGGCACTTCGCGGCCATCAATGGAAAGCGATTAGGGATGAACGTCGAATCCGGCATCCAGACCGATTACACGGCCTATGACTTTGATGACGCTCAGGCCCGGCGCCGTCGCTGGATCATCATCGCTGCGATTGCCGCCGCGGTGTTGCTCGCCGGCGCTGCCTATTTAATTTTCGGTGGCAAGAAAGAGGAGGCCGCCGCGCCCCCTGCTCCCGCCGTCACCGTCGTCATTCCCGGCCGCAGCAATGTGACCGCCGTAATTTCGGCCACCGGAACGCTCTATGCAAAGCGCGAGATGCCGGTCGGCATCGCGGGCGAAGGCGGCATGGTGCAGAGTGTACTCGTCGAACCCGGCGCCTGGGTGAGAGCCGGCCAGACCCTTGCCGTGATTGAGCGGTCGGTTCAGGCGCAGCAAGCGAATTCGCTGGCGGCCTCGGTCAGAGTTGCCCAGGCTGATGCTGATCTGGCCCAGGGTGACCTCGACCGGGCAAAGGCGCTTGTCTCGCGCGGCTTCATCTCCAAGGCCGACCTCGACAGAAAAACTGCGAGCCGAGACGCCGCTGTCGCCCGGGTGGCGGTTGCGCGCGCCCAGCTCGGCCAGTCCCGCGCTCAGATCGGACGGCTCGACATCCGGGCTCCTTCGGCTGGCCTTGTGCTCACCCGCGTGGTCGAACCCGGCCAGGTGGTCGGCCCGGGCAATGGCGCATTGTTCCGCATTGCGAAGAATGGCGAATTGGAGATCCGCGCCCTTCTCGCCGAGCAGGACCTCGCGCGTATCAAGGTCGGCGATAGTGCCCAAGTGACGCCGATGGGCAACACGCGCGCCTTCCGGGGCAAGGTCTGGCAGATTTCGCCCGTGATCGATCCGGCGACGCGTCAGGGCACTGCCCGGATACAGATGCAATATGATCCGGCCATCCGGCCCGGCGGCTTCGCCGCGGCCCGCATATTCAGTGGCACGATGGTCGCACCGCGACTGCCCGAATCCGCCGTGCTCAGCGACGAAAAAGGTGCCTTTCTCTATGTCGTCGGCAAGGACAACAAGGTCGAACGCCGCGGGATCAAGACCGGCGACGTCACAGACGCGGGTGTCGTGATCCTCTCTGGCCTGCAAGGCAATGAGAAGGTCGTTCTCTCGGCCGGTGCATTCCTGAACCCGGGCGACATGATAACCCCGAATCTCTCCACAGCCGCCGTCTCCGGCCGCTGATCGATCGGAGCTAGGCATGCGTAATATTTCAGCCTGGGCGATCCGGAATCCGATTCCGCCGATCGTGCTGTTCATCGCGCTGACCCTTGCGGGTCTGATCAGTTTCGCGCGGATGGACATCAACCAGATGCCCGACATCAGTTTCCCCGGCGCTCAGATCGACGTCGTCCAGCCTGGTGCTGCACCGACCGAGATGGAAACACAGGTTACCCGTAAGATCGAGGCATCTGTCGCCTCGATCGGCAACGTTAAATCGATCACTTCGCGGGTGAGCGAAGGCGCCTCATGGACTTTTGTCGAGTTCCAGCTTGGCACACCGGTCGATCGTGCGGTCAACGACGTCCGTGACGCCGTCGCCAAGATCCGGTCGGAACTGCCCGAAGGCATATTGGAGCCGCAGGTCAAGCGGGTCGACGCCGATGGAGGCCCAATCGTCTATTACTCGATCGAAGGCGTCGACATGACGCTCGAGCAGCTGAGCTGGTTCGTTGACAATAGTGTGATTAAGCGGCTGCAAGCGATCAACGGCGTCGCCGCGGCGGTTCGCGGCGGCGGAGTGAGCCGCGAGATGCGCGTCATTCTCGATCCGTTGCGGATGCAGGCACTTGGAGTAACCGCCAATCAGGTCAACGGCATCCTCCGCGCAGTCAACATCAACGCCGCCGGCGGGCGGGCGCAGGTCGCGGGGGCCGAACAGTCGGTTCGTGTGCTCGGCAACGCCGTGTCGGCCTTTCAGCTGGGCCAGACCCAGATTTCGGTCGGCAACGGGCGTGTCGTTCGTTTGGCGGATATCGCAACCGTGGTCGACTCGTCGGGCGAACAGCGCTCAATCAGCAAGATGAACGGTCGCCAGGTGCTGTCCGTCGGCCTGATGAAGGCAAAGGGCGCATCGGATGTCGATGTGTATGACAAGGCGAACAAAATTCTCGATGATCTTCATAAGGAAAATCCAAAGGTCGCCTTCAAGGAACTTTACACAAGCGTCGTCTACACCAAGGAGCAGTATACGTCTGCGCTCGAGGCGATGGTTGAGGGTTCGATCCTGGCGGTCGTCGTGGTGTTCTTCTTCCTGCGCGACTGGCGGGCGACGGCGATATCGGCACTGGCGATCCCACTCTCGGCGATCCCCGCCTTCTGGTTCATGGGCATGATGGGCTTCACGCTCAACACGATCAGCCTGCTCGCACTCAGTCTCGTCGCCGGCATCCTGGTTGATGACGCAATCGTCGAGATCGAGAATATCGTGCGGCATATGCGAATGGGCAAAACCGCATATCAGGCATCAATGGATGCGGCAGACGAAATCGGTCTGGCGGTGGTGGCCACCACCATGGCGATTGTTGCGGTGTTCCTGCCAGTGTCCTTCATGCCCGGCATTCCCGGTCAGTTCTTCAAGCAATTCGGCCTGACCGTCGCGGTGGCGGTGCTGATGAGCCTGCTCGTCGCGCGCCTCATCACCCCGATGATCGCCGCATATTTCCTCAAGGCGGAGGGCGTGAAGCAGCATGGTGGCGGCAAGTGGATGGATAAATATATCGACTTGCTGAAATGGTCACTGGTCAACCGCTGGAAGACGATCGGCCTCGGCCTGGCATCGTTTGCGCTAACCTTGTTGCTCTTCTACTTCACGCCGCAGGAGTTCCAGCCGCCGCTCGATGTCGATTACAGCGCGGTCAAGATTGAACTTGCCCCCGGCGCACGCGTCTCAGAGGATACCCAGAAGGTGAGCGACCAGGCCGTCGCCATCCTCGAACGTCAACCCGAGGTTGAACATGCCTTCGCCGACATCGGCAACGATGGCGATACCCGGATGGCGACAATCTACATCTCTCTGAAACCCGCCAAACAGCGCGCACGAACCAGCATCGAGTTCGAGCGCGAGACCGCGCCGCTCCTCGCGCAAATCCCCGATGCGCGTATCAATTTCCAGTCGCAAACCAACGGTATGGGCCGGGATCTGACGATCATGCTGGCAGGCGACGATCCGGATAAGCTGCGCGAAGCTTCGCAAGCACTGGTCGAACAGATGCGCGGAATATCGTCCATCCGAGCGCCGCGCATTGACGGAGATCTTCAGCGGCCCGAACTGATCATCCGGCCCCGTCTCGATCTCGCCGCCGATCTCGGGGTGACGACCGCCGCCCTCAGCCAGGCGATTCGCATCGCGACCTTGGGCGACATCGAACAGAATATGGCAAAATTCTCTCTCAGCGACCGTCAGATTCCGATTCGGGTGTCGGTCAGCCAGGAATCGCGACAGGACCTCGCGACAATTCAGAACATGCCAGTCCAGACCAGCATGGGCGGCAGCGTCCCGTTGCGTGTCGTTGCCGATATCCACTTCGGCGCGGGCCCTTCCAAGATTCGCCGCTACAATCAGGTGCGCCGCATGGTGGTCGGCGGTGACTTCGCGCCGGGCGCAATCAGTAGCGACGTCTATGAGGCGATCTACGCGACCCCGATCATGAAGAATCTTCCGGCAGGAGTCCGGCAGGTGAAGTTCGGCGAACAAGAATTCCAGGACGATCTGATAACCGGCTTCCTCATCGCGGTCATCTCGGGTGTGTTACTCGTCTTCGCTGTGCTGGTGCTGCTCTACAAGCGAGTGCTGCCGCCCTTCGTCAACATGGGATCCCTGCTGCTCGCTCCGTTGGGCGGCATATTAGCACTCAAGCTCTGCGGAATGTCGATCTCAATGCCGGTGTATATCGGTCTGCTGATGCTATTCGGTATCGTCGCCAAGAACTCGATCCTCCTCGTCGATTTCGCGATTGAGGAAATGCGACTGGGCGCCAATCGGACCGATGCCATTCTCGAAGCGGCGAACAAGCGCGCGCAGCCGATCGTGATGACAACGGTGGCAATGATCGCCGGCATGTTGCCGATCGCGCTCGGCCTGGCCGGCGACAGCAGCTGGCGCGCGCCGATGGCGGTCTGCGTCATCGGCGGCCTGGCGCTTTCCACGCTGCTAACGCTCGTGATCGTCCCGGCAGGCTTCACCCTGGCCGACGACATGGAGAAATGGCTCGCGCCGCGGCTTGGCCGATTCCTCGTCAACGATGAGGTGCATAAGCTCGACAGTCCCCGGCCACAGCCGGCGGAATAGCCGATCTCACACCCTGTTCGACTCCTATACTCCTGCCGCGCAGGCGTATGGCGCGCGCCTTCCCGCCCTGGCGACGAAATTGACAGGCAAGGCGATTAGGAGAGTTTCACTTCCTCCAATGGTTTCGGTTGAACATTTTCCCGCGACAGCCATTTTGTACGAATGAACCTCCTGCAGGCCACCGGTCTCGACCGCTTCAATCCCGCCCAGGGCGGCGTGCGGGGTATGCGGATAGTCGCGTCGGGATTGCTTGTCCTCATGGCAGCGCTTTATCTGGTCGCTCGCACATATGAAGCACCCGGCGCCGGCATTGCCTGGGGCTATCTGCGGGCGTTCGCAGAAGCGGCAATGGTCGGCGGCCTTGCCGACTGGTTCGCAGTAACGGCACTGTTCCGCCATCCGCTCGGCCTGCCCATCCCGCACACCGCGATCATCCCGCGGAATAAGGACCGAATAGGCGACAGCCTTGCCGCCTTTCTGCGAACCAACTTCCTGACCGCGACGGTTGTTGCCCGACGAATGAGCCGGGTGGATGTTGCCGGTGCGATCGGGCGGCTACTCGCCCTTCCGCCCCAAGGCGGCCAAACCCGCGCCGCCATCGGCCGCGCGCTGGCGAGCATCCTTGAATCACTCGGCGACGACCGGCTCGGGGCAATGGTGAAAGGGGCACTTGCCAGCCGACTGCGCGGATTCGACATATCCCCCCTGCTTGGCCGCACCCTCGATGCAGCGATCGTCGAGAACCGCCATGCCGAGATGCTCGACGGACTGATCGGCTGGGCGAGCCGGATTCTCCTCCACAACGAGGGCATGATCCACGAGATGGTCGAAGCACGGACCGGTAAATTCATGCGCTGGACCGGGCTCGACGAGCGCCTCTCCACCGCCATCGTCGAAGGACTTCATAAATTGCTCGACGACATGTCGACCGATCCGGGCCATCCGCTTCGGCTCAAGGCGCAGGAGGGACTTGAGCAACTTGCCGACAAGCTCCAGCATGATCCGGACACCCGTGCCAAGGTGGACAGGATCAAGTCCGACCTGCTCGACAGCCCGGCCGTCGCCGCTTGGCTCGATACCCTGTGGCAAAATGCCCGGCGACGGCTGATCGAAACGGCGCGAGATCCGAATGCTGCACTTGGCGGACATGCCGGCGCGACGCTGAAACAGCTAGGTGCGACGCTGCAGAGCGACACTATCCTCAAGGCGACGATCAACCGCTTCGCCCGCCGCATCACAGTTGGCGTGGTTGCAGACTATGGTGGCGGCATCGTCAAGCTGGTCTCTGAGACGATCCGCGGCTGGGATGCACGAACAGTCACGCATCAGCTTGAAAATGCGGTCGGACGCGATCTGCAATATATCCGCGTGAACGGGACTCTCGTCGGCGGCCTGATCGGAATCGGTCTGCACATACTCTCGCAGATCATCTGATCTCGAGCGAATCGGCTCAAGCGACTACGCAACGCAACCACAGGGTTGGCAATGTCGGAGCCGCCTCATCTTGACCTGCCAGGGCAAGGCAGGCCGGCCGGATGGAAAGGAGCAATACCGCATCCGGCACCCCCGATCTGCAGCGAACTCCGACATTACCGCATTAACCAATATGACCGCCTGTCCCTTTCTTCACGTAAACAACTGTAATTTTGCAATTTGTGACAATCGATCCGCCACAGGATCGGTTAGGTTGCCCATGTTGTGTAGCGTTGCGGGGAGAACTCGAAAATGGGGATGGAAGCAGGCTGGTACTTGGCATCCGCCGATAGCGCAGGCATGCTCTGGTGCATGGCGACATCAGACATCAAGATCAGTTCCACCGACGACAGCATGCGTATGCTGTTCTCGACGACGAGGCTGACGCCCGTGCCTTCGTCATCCAGACCCTCCTGGAGGCGGGGCATTTTTGCTACGAGTTCCAGAACGCCCGGACTTTGACCACGAAATTACGGCAGGACACATTCGACCTGCTCATCGTCGACTGGAACATGCCGGATAAGAGCGGCGTGGAGATCATCAGCTGGATGCGCGAGAACATGGAGCATCCGGTGCCGGCGCTGCTGCTCACCAACCGCGCCAATGACGAAGACATCGTCACCGGCCTCAATGCCGGCGCCGATGATTATGTGGTCAAGCC
>CANJRZ010000201.1 GCA_947476735.1 Sphingomonadaceae bacterium | reverse complement strand
CAGCGTCAGTGCCCCAACCGTACCGGCGACGATTGCAGGCCGCACAAACCCGAAAAGGCGCAGGCTCAGCCTGATCAACGCATATGCGATCGCGGCCTGAGCTATGACGAACAACCAGAAATGGCTCAGCAAATAGCTCAGCCAGAGCAAAGCCCCGAAATAGGGCGACCGGCCAGCCATGATCGCGCCGACGCTGAAATCGTTGACTGCCGGACTGACATGCGCGCGCGCTTGCTGCCCATAGATCTTGCCACTCTTCTCCAGCGCGAGACGATAGCGCTCGGTCCACTCGGTGTTGATCCGATGGCCCGAAAAAACATAAACCGCGCTGTCGGCTGCTCGCGTGTACGCAGTCGAATCGGGGAAGTAGAAGGGTTGGCCATTAATGAAAGCAGGCGCTGCCAACACCAGCACGCAGGCGATATGAAACAGCCAACGCTGAAGCACGCCCCTCATACTCCTTCGCCACATACCCCGTGCCGTCATCCGGCATTCGTAAGCGCATTGCAACCGAGGATCGTTGGGGCCCTTCTCGCTGGCGCCGCGCTAAGATAGGTCATCGCCATGATCGAACGACTTCGCGATATCATGGCGCAGCTGCGCCATCCCCAAACGGGTTGTCCATGGGACATCAAACAGAATTTCCGCACTATTGCGCCCTACACGATCGAGGAGGCCTATGAGGTCGCCGAAGCGATTGAGCGCAAGGACATGGCGGCGCTGCGTGACGAATTGGGGGATCTTCAGCTCCAGGTCGTCTACCACGCTCGCATGGCTGAGGAGATCGGTGCCTTCGATCTTGAAGCTGTGCTCGAAGCTATCAGCGACAAGATGATCCGCCGCCACCCGCATGTGTTCGGCGACGCGCCGGGTCCTGCCTGGGAAGACATCAAGGCCGCCGAACGGTCCGCTCAATCCCAAGATCGGAGCGCGATCGCAGGAGTCGCCTCAGCTCTGCCTGCTTTGCTCCGTGCCGAGAAACTCCAGAAGCGCGCCGCGCGGACGGGTTTCGACTGGCCCAATCCGGAGGGGGCGAAGAAAAAAGTCGAAGAGGAGATCGCCGAAGTATGCGAGGCGGTCTCCGACGAGCATCTCTTTGAGGAGATCGGCGACCTGCTGTTCGCGGTCGTTAACTGGTCACGCAAACTGGGGATCGATCCCGAGGCTGCACTCCGCCAGGCCAATGCAAAGTTCGAACAGCGCTTTCGCGCCATGGAGACAATGGCCGGAGAAGCTTTTGCAAGCCTCACTCTGGATGAAAAGGAAGATCTCTGGGCCAAGGTAAAGATGGGGCAGAGCTGATAAACTTAGCGCGCCTCGAAACGCGAGAACTCTCTGTCGGATAGCCTGACATCAACGACCATATGCTCGCCTTCGATCTGCTGACCGAGTACTTCGCCGTGGGCGTGCAGCCAGGCAAGTGCCGCACCATCGCTAAACGATACCGATAGGGTCCTGACCCGATTGCCGGTCGAAAGCCGTTGCGCGACCACCCGGCACAGTTCTTCCACCCCCTCGCCCGAAAGCGCAGACAGCACTACGACATCATCGCGTCGAGATGCCTCGGCCTCGATAGCCGAGCGCGTTTCCTCATCGGGCATGTCGATCTTGTTCCACAGCTCTACGATCGGGACTCCTTCGCCGTCCTGGCCGTCGGGCGCCCGCGGGCCGACCCCGATCTCGCCGAGGACATGCAGCACATCCTCGGCCTGTGCGTCACTATCCGGATGAGCAATGTCGCGAACATGGAGAATGATGTCAGCGCCAGTCACTTCCTCCAGCGTCGCCCGAAACGCCGCAACCAGCTGCGTCGGCAGGTCCGAGACGAAGCCAACAGTGTCGGAGAGTATCGCCTTGTCGATCCCGGGCAAGCCGATCTGCCGCATCGTCGGATCGAGCGTCGCGAACAGCAAGTCCTCGGCCATCACTTTCGCACCCGTCATCCGGTTGAACAGCGTCGACTTACCGGCATTGGTGTAACCGACCAGGGCGATCACCGGCCACGGCGCACGCTGGCGTCGGGCGCGGTGGAGCCCCCGCGTGCGACGGACCTGCTCAAGCTCGCGGCGCAGCTTCGCCATTCGGTCCCGAATCAATCGCCGGTCGGCCTCGATCTGGGTTTCGCCGGGACCACCCAGGAAGCCGAACCCGCCGCGCTGGCGCTCCAGGTGAGTCCAGCTGCGTACGAGCCGACCCGCCTGATAATCGAGATGGGCGAGTTCCACCTGGAGCCGTCCTTCCGCCGTAGCGGCTCGCTCACCGAATATCTCGAGGATCAGCCCGGTGCGATCGATAACCTTGGCTTCTGTCGCTTTTTCGAGATTGCGCTGCTGGATCGGAGTCAATGCCGCGTCGACGATGATCAACTCCGCCTCACCCATCCGCGCTGCCGTGGCGATCTGTTCGACCTGCCCAGAACCGAACAAGGTCGCAGGTTTCGGATCACGCAGCCGAAACGCCAACTTCTCGACAACATAGACACCGATCGCGGCAGCAAGGCCGGCAGCCTCTTCGAGCCGTGACTCGGCACTTCGCTGGCTCTCGCCGGCGCGCTCAGGAAGAGCCACCAGCGCGCGCGCGCCACGGCTCAACCCGTCGTCACTCTCGCGGTTGAATACGCTCAATCGTCCTCGTCGTCGTTGTCGATCTCGGCAAGGTTGATCGGGTGGGCCGGCTGAACCGTCGAGATCGCATGCTTGTAGACGAGCTGGCTAAGACCATCCCGCCGCAGCAGCATGCAGAACAGGTCATAGGCTGCGATCTCACCCTGGAGCATCACGCCATTAACGAGAAACATTGTTACCGGTTCACGCGCCTTGCGCACTGCAGACAGAAAAACCTCCTGCAGGAGGTGCGACTTCTTATCCTCGAAGCCCTTCTCGATCTCCGCCATGTCGATCGAATGAGCGGGCATCACGGTCGAAATCGCATGCTTGTAGATCAGCTGTGACTGCCCGTCGCGACGGAGCAAGACCGAGAAATTGTCGAACCAGGTGATGATTCCCTGCAGCTTCACCCCTTTGACGAGGAACATGGTGACGGGAGTTTTGGTCTTGCGGACCGAGTTCAGGAAGATGTCCTGTAAGTTATTGACCTTTTCGGCCATATGCCGGTCTCCGGTCTTGGCAGGTCATGGCCCGCAGGTTGCGCCGTGCTTAGCGTCGTGCTGCCCACGCCTTGTGCGGGGCGAAATAATGATAACCCAGTGCAACCTGTCCGTCCATCTCGCAGTTGCAGCAATTTTTGCGATCAATCGACGTCGTCGGTGCGGGGATCCACCAGCCCAAGCGTCTTGAGCTTGCGATGGAGGGCCGAACGCTCCATCCCGATGAACGAAGCGGTTTTCGAAATGTTCCCGGAAAAACGCCGAATCTGGACCCGCAGATACTCTCGCTCGAACGTCTCCCGTGCCTCACGCAGCGGGGTTCCCATGATCGAACGAGCAGCCTCACCAGGCGCGAGCTTTGCTTGGTCACTAAGCACTTCGGGCGGCAGCATATCGAGCTCGATACGGCCGATACGGTCGCCCGGGGCGAGGATCATCGTCCGCTCTACAATATTGCGGAGCTGCCGGACATTGCCCGGCCAGTCGTAGGTCTGGAGCGCACCTACGGCATCCTCGGTGACAGCCGGAGTTGGTACCCGCCGTTCTGACGCGAAACGCGCAAGGAAATGTTCGACTAACGCCCGGATATCCTCGCGCCGCTCATTAAGCGCAGGAATGTGCACAGGGACGACGTTGAGACGATAATAAAGATCCTCGCGAAATTTGCCGCTTTCGATTTCCTCTGCGAGCGTGCGTGCCGTCGCTGAAACCACACGAACATCGACCTTGACGATGCGCTGGCCACCGATCCGGTTAAACGCCTGCTCGGTCAATACCCGCAATATCTTGGCCTGGGTCGTGAGCGGCATATCCGCGATCTCGTCGAGGAAAAGCGTGCCACCATGCGCCTGTTCAAGCAGCCCTGGCCGGAGGAGTTCGCCATTCTCCTCGACCCCGAACAGTTCCTCTTCGACCCGCTCCGGCTCCATTCGCGCCGCGCTCACCACTATGAACGGCGCCTGCGCGCGGTTACTCCAAAGGTGCAGAAGCCGGGCTGCGACCTCCTTTCCGACTCCGGCCGGCCCGGTGATCAGCACCCGGCTGCCGGTTGCAGCAACACGCTTCAGTGTCGCTCGAATGCCGTTGATCGCGGCAGAGCTACCGGTCAACTCGTCTTCCTGGCCAATCTGTGCCCTGAGAGTAGCATTCTCGCGGCGCAGCCTGTCAGTCTCGGTCGCGCGTCCCACCAGCAATAGCAACTGTTCAGCCTCGAACGGCTTTTCGATGAAATCGGTGGCACCCCTCCGGATCGCAGCGACCGCCGTGTCGAGATTGCCATGGCCTGAAATCATCAAAACCGGTAGCGTCGGATCGCGTCGCTTTATCTCGTCGAGCAGATCGAGACCATCAAGTCGTGACCCCTGCAGCCACACATCAAGCAGCACGAGCGACGGTCTGCGTTCGTCGAGCGCAGCGAGCGCTGCATCGCTGTCTGCCGCGGTTCGCGCCGCATAGCCCTCATCCTCAAGCACCCCCGCAACCAGGTCACGGATGTCCGCTTCATCGTCGACAATCAAGATTTCCAGGGCCATGCCTTAACCGGTTCCGCTTCGCGTGAGTTCAGGAAGTTTCGCGTCCTCAGACGCATGCTCGGCGCCATCGTCATCGCCGCTGCCAAAGCTGCTCAGAGCTTCGAGGTCGAAGTCGATTTCGACGAGCGTGCCGCCGCCATGCCGATCTCGCAGCCCCAATGTGCCGAAATGATCCTCGACGATTTTGCTGACGATTGCGAGGCCAAGACCTGTGCCCCGCTTCCGTGTGGTCATATAGGGTTCGGTCAGTCGGTCGCGTTCGGCCGGAAGGCCAGGGCCATTGTCCGCGAGGCCGATAAGCATATGTTGGCCGTCGGTACGGATCGTCATTGCGATCGTGCCGGGCAACTGCTGGTTGGCATTTTCCTCGATCGCCTCGACCGCGTTCTTGACCAGATTGGTCAGCGCCTGGCCGAGAAGCCGCCGGTCGCAAAACAAGGTCGGCATTGGCCCCTCGACATCGAGACTGAACCTGATCGCGGGGTGTGCCACCTCGTGCAGAAACAGCGCCTGGCGGACGATATCGATAATCGCTTCCTCACGGAACGCCGGTTTCGGCATCCTCGCGAAGGAGGAAAATTCGTCAACAATTCTGCGCATGTCGCCGACTTGGCGAATGATCGTAGCAGTCAGCCGCTCGAACACCCCCGGATCTGAGACGATTTCCTTCCCGTAGCGCCGCTGAAGGCGTTCGGCGGCAAGCTGAATCGGGGTAAGCGGGTTCTTGATCTCGTGGGCGATCCGTCGTGCAACGTCTGCCCAGGCGGCGCGACGCTGGTCGGCAAGGCGCTGGGTAATATCGTCGAAAGTCAGCACCGGGGCGCCTTCCGCCGCGACATAGCGAACCGCGAGCGTGCGGGGCTCGCCTGCCACAACGATCTGCACCACGACCTCACGGTCGCCGCTGTCGAGCACGCGATCGAGTTCGGGGGCGATATCCGCAAGGGCTTGACCTTCGACGGCCTGGTCAAGGTTGAGCAATATCCGCGCCGACCGGTTTACCAGGGTGATCCGCCGTTCCTCGTCGACCGATATGACGCCGGCGGTCACACCGGAGAGCACCGCTTCGATGAAGGCGCTGCGGATTTCGAGCTGATTGTTGGCTGCGACAAGGGCCCCGGTCTGTTCGCCTAGTTTGCGCGTCATCCTGTTGAACGCACTGCCCAATGTGCCGATCTCGTCCGGCGTAGGTGCGCTGTAGACCCGCGCCGTGAGATCGCCCGCCGCCACGCGCCGGGCAGCCGCGACCAGATCATTTACCGGTCGCACCAGCCTGTCGGCCACGGTCATCGCTACCCAGATGGCGATGCCAAGGATCGTGAGCGACATGATCATCAACAATATATTGAAACGCAGCTGGAGCGCCCGCGCCCGTTCGACTGTCGCAGCATAGTCGCCCAGTGCCGAGCGCGCCCGTGCTGCCTGCGCGAGCACGTCCCGATCCGACTGCCGAGAGATATAGAGATAGGTCTTACTCGCCGCATCGAGCAATATCGTGCCTTCGATACGGTCACCGGAGTCAGCTGTGATACGTGGCTGCCCGCCAGCAAGGAAAGGTAGCGTCGCGACCGGCAGGCGCTTGATGAGCGGACGGTTGTCGAGATTGGCGAGAGCGATCAACTGAGGCGTACCGTTGCGATCGATCGTGATGATCGCCGATTCGGAAAGCCCGCGGTAAACGATCTGGCGCGCGTATAGCGGCGCGAAACGCGGGTCATCGATCGTCATCCCGCTTAGGATCCGGCGCAAATCTCCTGACATCGCACCGATGTCACCAAGCAATCGTTCCTTGGCTTCTTTGACATAGGCCTGCGCCACGCTTTCCGAACTGCGCAGCACAACGCGCGCCTTGTCCGAGAACCAGAATTGGGTGCCGACCTGGAAAAGCAGTGACGCAAAAACCACAACAAGCAGGGTCGGCACTGTCGCGATCAGCGAGAAGAAGGCCACCAGGCGAACATGGAGTCGCGCCTTGCCGCCGAGTTCCGACCGTGCCGCGCGATGCTGCGCTACGCGCCGGGCCGCCAGCACCATCAGGCTCATGAAGGCGAGCAGATTCGCACCCAGCAGCAGCGCTGTCATCGTCGGCGAGATCGGAGCATCGGGGGCACCCCCGCCTGTCACGACCTGATAGCTGGCTATGATGATGACCAGGGTTGCAGCTGGCACCGCCACTTCGAGCAGGGGAATGATTCGCCGTGGCCGCCAGGCGGTCGCCACACGTCGACGCAAACGCTTATATGCCAGAGCCAAAGCCGCCATAGTGGCCCGATTACCACAAGGGCGTGGCTTTCGAAACACACGTTTGTCGCACCCAGGCCCCCAGCGGTCTCATCCGCCAGCCGACCGACGATGGAAGGCTATTCCGAACGTCGGGCAGCGCCCGCATCGATCGAAAGGTCGGTCAGCTTCTTGCGCAAAGTGTTTCGATTAATGCCGAGCAAACGAGCGGCGCGGAGCTGGTTGCCCTTTGACGCCGCCATGCTGAGCTCAAGCAATGGCTTCTCAACCTCGGCCAGGACCCGGTCGTAGAGTCCGTCAGGCGGCAGATCGCGCCCGAAGGTGGCGAAGTAACGTGCGAGATGCTGCTCGACCGCATCAGCAAGCCCACCGCCATTGCCGGGCGCCATTGGTGCCGCCTCCAGCAGGACCGGCTGCTGTATCTGCTGATCGACGATCACGGCAGTGATCACGTCCTCGCGACTCAGCACCGCGAGCCGGCGCATCAGATTCTCGAGCTCTCGCACATTCCCGGGCCAGCCATATTGCATCAGCCGGCTCACGGCACCTGGATCAAGCGCTTTGCGCGGCAGCCCGTCTGCCGCGGCGCGCTCAAGGAAATAGCGCGCTAACTCCCCGATATCTTCACCCCGCTGCCGCAGCGCCGGCAAACGGATCGGTACGACGTTAAGCCGGTAATAGAGATCCTCGCGGAAACCGCCGTCCGCAATCAGGCGAGGCAAATCCTTGTGCGTAGCCGCGATAATGCGAACATCCGCACGGATCGAACGGGTACCGCCGACGGTGGTAAACTCTCCGGCCTGGAGCACGCGCAACAACCGGGTTTGCGCTTCCATCGGCATGTCGCCGATTTCGTCGAGGAACAGGGTCCCTCCCT
>CANJRZ010000200.1 GCA_947476735.1 Sphingomonadaceae bacterium | reverse complement strand
GGCTCAAACCCGACCTGTCACAGATTCAGGCTCTCAAATTGCTGTTGCAGGCCCATATTTGTGATTGGAAAGCGCTGCGCGACAGCGAGGTAATTCTGGAAACGCTCGGCATCGAGGGGAGGATGATCTCTCCCTTCACGCTGCTGCCGTTGGAGGATCGTCCCGATCGCCACAAAGTTCGATCCGAACGGTACAGCGCGGAATTGTTCCAGCAGGTACCGCTGGCTGATCCAGTTCGTCCGGATCGCGAGCCGCAACGCCTGCGGATCAGCTATTTCTCGGCCGAGATACGCAATCATCCCGTGGCCCGGCTGATTGCACGGGTCCTCGAGCTGCATGACCGATCGCGCTTTGAGGTCCATGTCTATTCCTATGGCCCGGTGGTCGAGGATGAAACGCGCGCCCGGATCATGCGAGCCGCCGACCATTTCCATGAGGTATCGCCACTCACCGACCAGGAGATTGCCGAGCTCGCCCGTCGCGACGGCATCGACATCGCCGTCGATTTGACCGGTCACACCACTTATGCCCGCACCGGCCTGTTCGCGCTGCGGAGCGCTCCCGTCCAGATCTCCTATCTCGGCTATCCGGGAACGTGCGGCGCGCCCTTTCTCGACTATATCGTCGCTGACAAGTGCCTGATCCCCGAGGATCATCGTCACTTCTTCACCGAATCTCCGATCTGGCTGCCGCATTGCTACCAGGCACAGGACGACCAGGCGGCGATTGCCGATCAACCGCCGTCGCGCGTCGCGCTGGGCCTGCCAGAACAGGGCTTCGTCTTTTGCGGGATCAACAACAGCTACAAGATCCGGCCTGACCTCTACGACATCTGGATGCGGCTGCTGCATCAGGTGGAGGGCAGCGTCTTGTGGCTGCTCAAATCCAATCCCTGGGCCGAGAAGAACCTACGAGATGAAGCAGCGGCCCGCGGCGTCGACCCGGCGCGGATCATCTTCGCAGACTGGAAACCCTATCCCGAATATCTCGCCCAGTTTGGGCGCGCCGACCTGTTCCTTGACAGCTTCATCTATAATGCCGGTGCCACCGCCAGCAACGCGCTGTGGGCCGGCCTGCCGGTGCTGACGCGCATGGGCGTCGGCTACACCGCACGGATGGCGGCGAGCCTGCTCAACGCCATCGGCCTTCCCGAGCTCATCACTCTTTCCGCCGAATCCTACGAACAGCTTGCCCTTGAACTGGCGACGAATCCCGCACGGCTGGCCGCAATCAGGAGCCGGCTGCAAGAGAATCGGAACACGATGCCCCTGTTCGACAGCAACCTGTTTACGGCCCATCTTGAGACGGGATATCGCGAGGCATGGCGCCGCTGGTTCAGGGGTCAGCCGCCAGCCGCCATCGACGTTCCGGCTGACATCTGACCCTGCTAAAACAACAAGCCAAACTACCGCCGGTCCATTGACCTTCCGGCCCGCTTGGCCTTAGGCTGGTCACAGAAAATCCGCGATAAATGGAGGGGCGAATGGCGATCAATTTCGACAATGTGGCGGAAAAGCTGCGCAACTGGGGCCGCTGGGGTCCCGAGGACCAGCGCGGCACGCTCAACCATATCGATCCTGCAGCGCTGAAGCGCGGCGCATCGTCGGTCAAGCAGGGCAAGCTGTTCTGTGTCGGCCTCAACTATGACTCGAACGGACCGCAGCAGGGCGGCGGGCGGGTCAACCCGCTGCGCACCGCCACCGCGGTCGACGCACCGCTCGGCCCTCCCGGATCGCGCGCCGGCTATGCCGATGACGTCGTGACGATGTTCCTGCAGGCGGCGACGCAGTGGGACAGCTTTGCCCACGTTCACTACGACGGCGTCATGTATAACAACTTCAAGGTCTGCGATCATCTGAGCGCCGCGGGCGCCGCCAAATGCGGCATCGAGCATCTCGCCCGGCCTGGCATCACGTCGCGCGGCGTGCTGCTCGACATTGCCCGGCTGAAGGGTGTCGACATCCTGCCCCGCGATTATGCGATCACCCCCGATGATCTGAATGCCGCCTGCGAGAAATTTGGCGTGACGATGGAAAAGGGCGACATCCTTCTCGTCCGCACCGGCCAGATTCGCGAGTTCACGATCAACGGCGATCGCGCCGCATTTAACGGACTGCAGGCGGGCCTGAGCCCCACCTGCTGCGAGTGGATGCACGACAAGTCGGTCGCCGCGGTGACCGCCGACAATATGGCGGTCGAGATCCTGCGCGCCGAGCCCGATCCGGCCTATGGCGAACTGATGCCGCTGCACATGCTGACCCTGCGAGACATGGGCATGCCACTCGGCGAGATCTTCGATTTCGAGGAACTGTCGGCCGATTCCGCCAAGGACGGACAATATACGTTCATGTTCTCGGGTCCGCCGCTGCCCTTTACCAACGGCTTCGGCTCCCCTCTCAATCCGCAGGTCATCAAATAGCCATACCGCGAGGCTAGGTTAGGCCCGATCCGTTTCAGATTGAAGCGGATCGGGTCAGCGGGTGGACCACTAGTCGACCAGCGGCCGGTTGCTCACCTTCACGTGACTCGGCAGGTCGTTTAATCGTCGTCGCTGTCGGTCTGCCCGAGCCGATCCTCCTCGTCGTCATGCATCGGCTCGCCGGCATAGGCATCGTTGTCAATGTGACCGCTCCGAACCATTTCATTCATCTTGTCGACCAGGTCGGGAACGTCGTCGGGAATGAGGTTAGCAGGATTGGCCTTCCCGCCATGCTCGCTGTCTTCCGAAGGATCCCCGGCAAGGTTAAGCGCGTCGTCCGTGACATCCTGCGCCTGGTCTTCGTCGCGCTGCTCCTTGTTGTCATCGGCACTCAAATCACTGTCGGCGATACGGGGCATGGCTGCGTCCTTTTCAAATCGTGACATGCCAACGAACCGCCGCGAGACGGTGTTCCTCCGTTCTGCAATATCCGCCGATGATTTTGCCATGGACAGACACGGACAAGCTGATCAACACTCAGGCCTTCGTCGACGAGACTGGCCAACTCCATCGCGAAGTTCCCGGGCTGAGGGCGTAGGGCAACCGCTATCCGTTCATGGTCGGGGGTCGACACCGTGGTGAAACATTATCAGCAGTTCGGCGAATGCCTTAATGCCGCAATGGCGCGCCAGCAGTATCCGGACGGCAATTGGACGCAGCCGATGCCGGCGGATCCGCGGCCCTGAGGCGCAGAAATGAGACTATTGCTCGTCGTCGCCCACCCGCTCCCTGAAAGCTACACTTTCGCCATCGCGAACGCGGCACGCGACGTTCTTATTGCCCATGGCCACGAGATTGACTTGCTCGATCTCTATGCGGAGGACTTCGACCCGCGACTCAACGAGCCAGAGCGCCGTTCCTATTTTGGCGACTTTGACCGGTCCTCCGTCTCGGACCTCACCGACCGGCTTGTCGCGGCCGAGGGACTCTTACTCGTCTTTCCGCAATGGTGGTTTGGATTTCCCGCCATACTCAAAGGCTGGTTCGATCGCGTGTTCGCGCCCGGTATTGCCTTTGACCATGGCCCCAACGGCGGGCTTCTGCCACGACTCACCCATATCCAGCTACTCTATGCGCTAACCACGACCGGTTCTCCGTGGTGGGTCGTGAAGCTGGTCATGGGCGATCCGGTCCGCCGGCTACTGAGGCGCGGCATCGCGACCATGTGCGGCAAACAGGTGCGGTTCCGGATGCTCAGCCTGCATGATCTCGACCGGGCGAGCCCCGCCAAACGGAACGCCCATATCGAACGCGTCCGCAAGCTGCTCTTTTCATTACCCGACTTAGCCCTTGCCGGGAAAAGGAACCCATGATGCGCTTCGGTGTCTGTATTCCGACCTATGACCGTTACGGCGACCCCGATGTTCTGCGCCGACTGATCGCCGCCGCCGAGCGGCTCGGCTTCGATTCGGTATGGTTCGGAGACCATATCGTCGTGCCCGGCTATGCGACCGCAATGACCGACCCCCACTGGTATGAAGCGATTACCACCGCTGCACTGGGCATCGGCATGACGACAAGACTTCGCTTCGGTACCGACGTGCTCGTCACTCCGAACCGCAATCCGTTGCTGCTCGCCAAGATGGCAGCAACCGCTTCCGAACTGTCGGGCGGGCGGCTGATCCTCGGCATGGGGATTGGCTATCTGAAGGGCGAGTTCGAAGCGCTCGGCAGCCCGCCCTATGCGCGGCGAGGTGCGGTGACAGACGAATATCTAACTATCATGCGGCTGCTGTTCGAATCGCAGGGGCCCGCTGCATTCCGTGGCGAGTGGTTCGACTTCACCGATGTGCAATTCGGTCCCCGTCCTGCTGCACCGCCACCAATCCTGGTGGGAGGAAACCATGCGAAGGCGCATCAACGCGCCGCGCTGCTCGGCGATGGTTGGCACCCCTTGTTCTGCGATCCAGCCGAATATGCGCGCGGACGCGAGCACATCCTCGCGATCCGCACGCGCGAGGGCATCGACCGCCCCTTCAGCTTCTCCTATAGCTGCCCGCGCACGCGCCTGCTTATGCCGGGAGAGGCGCTTCCGGTCGAAAGCTATGGCCTTGGCGAGCGGCCGGAGGAATATGCCTATATTCCTGCGATCGGGCGCGCGGCCGACGGTCGCCAACATTTCATAGGCACGGCCAATCAGCTGATCGAGGATATCGCCGCCTACCAGTCCGCCGGCGTCGAGCAGATGGTGCTCCGCTTCGCGCTGGCCTGGGATCCAGATGTCACCCCCGACCACATCGCCGACCAGTGGCAGGCCTTTATGGAACAGGTAGCACCGGCTTTCGCCTGAGCCCAAATTCTACGAAGGGCCTTATTTCTTCGGTGGCCTTCCGCCCCGATCGCCTGGCCTCGGACCACCACCGCCGCTTGGTTTCGGGCCGCTCCCGCCACCAGGCTTGGGTCCACCGCCGCCGCCCGGACGCGCGCCACGGGGGCCGCCCGGATCGCGCCGATCCGGCCGGGCAGGTCCATCGCGCCTTCCGCCGGGCGGTCCGGAAAATGGCCGCCGGTCCGGCCTGGGACCATCCCTTGGCGGTACACCACGCTGGGGCTCGGCAGAGCGCGGAGCGACCGCATAGCCCTCCTTCAACAACTTGGTGAAAGCCGCACGGACATTGGTCTGGATGGCCGCCTGGACATCGACGGGCAGGTCCGCGCGCGTGACGTTGGCATGAATCGCGTTGAGATCGCGCAGCAGCGTGTTCGGCATGCCTTTCGACGCCGCCTTCATCGCCTGGACGGCATCGATCACCGCGGCGAAGATGATCTCCTCCATGATGTCTGTTGCTGACTTGGTCATGTCACCCTTGCGCCGCCCGTCTCCCTCGACCCGCGCGTCATGGAGGAGGAGGCCCGAGGCCGCAAGCCGCTACGCGACTCTTGCGCGAAATAGATGACGATAAAGCGTCAGCGATACATGTCGGTCACAGCCGATGCCTCGCACAAAACTGCGCTGCGCAATGCATCGGGGGCCATCACCTCGACCTCGGCGCCGAGTCTCAGCAACTGCCGTGCCGCATAGTCGGTCGCCTCGACCGCGATCTCGGCCTCAACCCAGCCGGGGCGACCGCAGGGCCGCGCGGTTGCCGCCACCTTGAGATCGGCCGCCGAGTTGACCGCGCGCAGGATACGGCGGCCCTCCTCGGAGATGCGGATCACTGCCTCATGGCGCGCGAGATCGGCTTCGAACACATCGCGCCGATCCAGCCAATAGCGCGGCAAATCGAAACCGTCGGGGCGGACAAAGCTCTCGTCGAGCAGATCAAGCTTCAGGATATTGCTGGCCCGATAGGTGCGCGGCCGCCCCGACGCCATGGCCACCAGATACCACAGCCCTGCCTTCTGGACGAGGCCGAGCGGATCGACGGTGGCCTTCACCCGGCCCCGCCAGCCCTCATAGTCGATCCGCACCCGCCGATCGTGCCAAACGGCATCGGCCAACGCCGGTAGCCAGGCAATCGTCTCGGCGCGGTGATACCAGGGGATCGGATCGACATGATAGCGCCGCGCCACCCGCTCGGCTCCCGCGCTGTGATCGGCCGGCAGGCTCGCCATCAGCTTTAGGCGTGCCGCCAGTGCTTCTGACCCAAGACCCAGCTCGCCTGCCTGCCCTCCCGATCCGGTCAACGCCAGGGCATCCGCCTCACCGCGGGTCAATCCGGTCAACCGGGTCCGATATCCGTGATGCAACGCGATGCCGCCGTTACGGCCAGGCTCCGCATATATGGGAATCCCTGCCTCGCTGAGTGCATCGATGTCGCGATAGATCGTGCGTACCGACACTTCGAGCAGCTCTGAGAGCCGGGCTGCCGGCATTTTCCCCCGGAGCTGAAGGAGCATAAGCATCGACAGGAGACGGCTCGCGCGCATCTTTTTCTTATATCAGAGAAACCCTGACAATAGATGTCAGTATATCGCGGCTATCGTAGCAGGATGATGACACGCCGCTCCCTCCTCGCCGCCGCCGCGACCACCGCCTTGCTCGCCCGGCCGGTCGCCGCCGCAACCCCGGCCTTCGATCCGATCCCGCCGCGTCCCGGGAACCCGACCCCTGGCAAGCCCGGCGATTTCGATTTCCTCGCCGGCGACTGGCGGATCGCCCACAAGATGATCAAGCCGGGCTCGCAGGGCGAATGGATCGCCTTCGCGGGCGAAGCGACCTGCTGGACGATACTGGGCGGGGTCGGCAGCGTCGAGGAACTGCGCATTCCCGCGCGCGACTTCAGCGGCATGGGTCTGCGGATGCTCAATGTGCAGGAACGGGTCTGGTCCGACTTCTGGGTCAACGCGAAGAGCGGCGTCCTAACCTCGCCCGGCCAGACAGGAAGCTTCGAGAACGGCGCCGGCATCTTTATGTCCGACTATGAGGCGGACGGCCGCACAATGATCTCCGCCGGAATCTGGGACAGGATCAGTGCCACGACATGCCGCTGGCGCCAGGCGAGCAGCGCCGACGGCGGCAAGACGTGGGATCAGAGCTGGATCATGGATTGGCGGCGAGCGTAGTTCCTCCGACAAATACCGCGCGCAACTCAAGCAATCGGTCCCCCTTCGGATTTCACAAAGTGACCGACCGCCGCCGCAAATCTTCCACACATCTGAGTGCAGTCTTGCCGTCCCAATATTCGGGCCGCTTGCGATTCTGCTTCGGCTCGGCCAGCGCCGCCAGCAGCCGTTCGAGCAGGCTGCCGGCATTGACGAGCTGCGCGGTGCCCTCGCTGATCGTGATCGGCCGCTCGGTATTCTCGCGCAGCGTAAGACAGGGGATGCCGAGATAGGTGGTTTCCTCCTGGATCCCGCCGCTGTCGGTGATCACCGCCGCCGCCCCAGCGACGAGGCTCATAAAGCGGACATAGGCTGCCGGGCCGATCAGCTTGATCCCCGCCGCTTCCAATCGCGCCATGCCCTCGTCGCCCAACCGCTGCTTGGTGCGCGGATGGACCGGGAAAATGAGAGGCAGATGCGCCTGCACCGCGATCAGCGCTTCGACCAACCGGTCGAGCTGCTCGGGTACATCGACATTGGACGGACGGTGAAGCGTGACCACGCCATAGCTGCCCGGCTTGTAACCGAGTTCGCCGGGCGCATCGGCCGCCATGATCGCGGGGCGGACGAGCTCATAGCTGTCCATCATGATATTACCGACCCGGGTGATCCGCTCGGCCGGAATCCCTTCCGCGATGAGATTTTTGTCGGCATCAGGCGAGGGCGTCCACAGCACGTCGGCGAGTACATCGGTGACAAGCCGGTTGAGCTCCTCGGGCATGTCGCGATCGCGGCTGCGC
>CANJRZ010000199.1 GCA_947476735.1 Sphingomonadaceae bacterium | reverse complement strand
GCGCTCGACAGGGACGCGCTGTGGGGCGTGCTCCACGAGGGCGCGTTGCTCCCTAACGGCATGCCGCGCTTCGACGCCTTCACCCGCGAGCAGTCCGACGCCATCCACGCCTATATCCGCGCCGGCGCCCGCGAAGCGCTGGGGCTACGCAAGCCGAAGGCGGACGATCAGCACCACGAAACCCGGAACTGATGGAAGACGAGCAACGCAGATCGACCGCGGCGCGGATCGGGATTGCCGCGCTCAACTTTCTGGGGCCGGGCCTCGGGCTGATCCGAGTCGGACGAGGGCGTGCCGGGCTGGCCTGGCTGATGCTGAGCACCGCGCTGTTGGCGAGCATCCCGTTGGTTTACGCGGTGGCGCCGGCACCGAGCTTCCTGGGCTATGCGATCGGAGCGGCAATCCTGCTTTTTTCGAGCTTGGCCTGTCTGGTCATCGCGACGATGCAAAGCTGGCGGGCAAGCCGGCCCAAGGGTGAGCCGACGCTGTGGTGGATGCGATGGTATGCGCTCCTCGGATTGTGGCTTCTCCTGGCGTTGCTCGATAACCGGATCGTCGACCTGGCGCATAGCTTCTACAAGCCTTTCTACGCGGCTGCAGAAAGTATGACCCCTACGATCAGCAAGAACGACCGTCTCCTCGTCGATATGCGCCCGATAGGCCATATCGCGCGAGGACAGGTTCTAATCTTCGGCGTCTCTGACCAACTACGGATTTCCCGTATTGTCGGGATGCCGGGCGACCGGATCGCCATTCGAAATGGCATTCCCCTGATCAACGGCCGCGCCGTCCTCCAGCGACCGGCCGGCAAGATCCGGTATGAGGATGGCCAAGGGCTTGTAACTGCCCGGCGCATCGAGGAGCGGTTTCCGGGCGAGGCTGGATCACACTTCATCCTCGATCAGGGCCATGTGCCGATGACTGATGAAATGCCGGAAAAGCAGGTCCCGCCCGATCGCTTCTTCATCCTTGGGGACAATCGCGATCGCTCTGCCGATAGTCGCGTGTCTGTGCTGCAGAATGGCTCTGGCCTGCCCGGCCGTGCCGCGGTTCGTGGCCGTCCGCTGTTCTTCTATTGGAGCGACGACCGGGCGAAGGTGGGTAAGCCGATCGGCGGCTGAGCAGCTCGCTATTGGTCCGTCAGCACGGCGCGGGCGGCACGGCGACCGGAAAAAACGGTGTCGGCGAGCGACATGCCGCTGAGATAACCTTTCGAACAGAGCCCGACCGCAGTGCGGCCGGCGGCGTAAAGGCCGGGGATCGTGCTGGCATCGTCGCGCAGCACCGCGCCGCTCCCTTCGTCGACCTCGAGGCCGCCCAGCGAGAAGACCAGCGTCGAGGCGAATTTATTGCCCATATCCATGTTGATCGCATGGAAAGGGCCCTGCTTGAGCGGCCGGACATTCTCGCGCGCCTTGCCGAGCGGATCGTCACGCCGACCGGCAGCGACATCATTGTTGATCGCGATGCTCTCGCCCAGCGCGGCCGGATCGAGCCCGCATTTGCGCGCCAGTGCATCGAGGCTGCGCGCCTTTTTCGTGCCACCGAACAGCATGTTGAGCAGGCTGGGCAGCGTGTACATGTAGAGCCCCTTGCCCGGGAACATGCATTGGCGGATGGCGTCGCGCCAGTTCTGGTGGTCGAGGATCAGCCAGGCCTTGCCGTCATGGGGCAGCTTGCCGATTTTCTCGCCGACGAAGCCGGTATAGGCATCCTCGTTGATGAAGCGCTGTCCTTCGGCGTCGACCAGGATGCCATGGAGGAAGCCTTCCGGGGGGACGATCGAGCGGCCGGCGAAGATCTCGTCCATCAGGCGTGTTGCGCCGCCGGCCGACTGGCCAAGTTCGATCCCGCTGCCGTCACAGCCCATCGAGCCGATCCGCACGATCGCCTTGTAGACCCGTGCGAACAGCGGCCGGTGCCGTTCGACCATCTTGAGATTATAGACATAGCCGCCCGCCGACAGCAGCACGCCGCCGCGCGCCCGGAGCAGCCGGCGGCCGGCGAAGTTCGCTTCGAACCGCGCGGCTTCCGCGATCGCCTTTTCATGGCGTACCCCCGCGAAGGGGCGCATCGGGTTGAGCTTGCGATATATCGCCTCATGCGCCGGCCATTGATCGGCCGGGATGTCGCGCGTCTCGACCCCGACGACCCGGCCCTCGCCGTCGACGACGAGGCGGACCACCGGGCTGTGCGGCTGGAGGCGCACGCCTGACCCGAGTGCCGCCGCCTGCAGCGCGCCGAAATAGGCATAGCCGCTGAAGCCCGGGCCGACCGCGCGATGTCCGCGCGGCGCGGGCGTTGCGGTGCGGGTGTAGGAGGGGACCTTCTCGTTACCCGAATAATAGAGGAAGTAGCCGTCAGGCGGATAGGCGGTCTTGTCCTTCCATGTCGTCGAGTCGAACGGTACGCCGTGCCGCGCCAGCCATTCGATATCGTCGTTGCTGCCTTCGCAGAAGCGACGCAGCGTCTCCTCGCTGACCGCACTTTCCTCCTGTGAAAGATAGGCGAACATGTTCGCCGCACTGTCTTCATAGCCCGCCTCGGCCTGGTAGCGGGTACCGCCGGCATAGTAGATGCCGCCGCTGAACGCGGTTGCCCCGCCGCCGCCGAAGCGATCGAGCGCGATCACCTCGCCGCCCAGTTCGCGCGCCTGCAGGCCTGCGCTCGCGCCCGCGCCGCCGAAGCCGACGACGATCAGATCGGCGCTGTCGTCCCAGGCGACTGCGTCGGGCGATGCGACGATGAGCGGATCGCCGACCGCGGTCAGATAGTCGAAGTGGGCCATGGCGCGCTCGCGGTCAGAGATGTTCGCGGAACCAGGCGATCGCCTCGTCCGCCGACTTTTTGCACCACTCAGGGGCATAGATCTCATAGTGGCCGAGCGGGTAGCTCAGCCATTTCTTCGGGCCGGTCGCCTTGTCGAAGGCCGGCCTGAAGTTGCTGTCCGGAAAGCAGAGATCGTCCTTCTCGGCGGCGATGAACATGATTGCCCGTTTGCCGATCCGGTCGATCGCGTCGATCGGGCGGTATTCGAGGGTCGATTCGGTCGATTCATAGGTCAGATAGGCGATGATCGAGGGGTTGGTCTTGGCCTCCTCGAGCACGAAATTGCGCGTGTCGGGATTGGCGAGCAGGTCGATCACCCGCATCGTGCCGCTCTTGCCGCTCAGCACGCGCTGCTTGCGATCGGCGTCGATCTCGGCGAGCAGCTTCGCCTGGTCTTCGGGGCTCTTATGCTCCATCACCAGTCTGTAACCGTCGCAATAGCCGACCTGCGCGACACCGGCCTTGGCCCGCTCGTCGAGGCCCATCACGGTGACGGTATGCGCACCGCCGCCCGACGTGCCCCAGATACCCAGCCGGTCGGCATCGACTTCGGGCTGGAGACTTAGCCAGGTCAGGGCCGCGCGGATGTCGGCGACCGATTCATTGGCGATGATCCGGGTCGAATCGCCTTCGCTGCCGCCGAAGCCGCGATAGTCGAAACCGAGCGTGGCGAAGCCCGCCCCGACGAAATGCTTCGCATAATCCGGGACAATCAGGTTGCGCGCCGAGCCGAAGCCCGCGCACAGGACAAGCGCCGGGATCCTGTCGCCCGGCTTATATTCGTCGGGGACCTGATAATCGGCTTCGATCTTGTGTCCGTCGCTGAAAAAATGAACGACCTTCGATGCCATCGCGCCTGCCCTCCTGATATCTTGTCTTCAGCATTGGCCCATCATCCGGACAGTCCAAGCCTGCAGCATGGCGAAGTCTGAAACAAGTGCAGGATGACGGGCAGAATTCTGTTCCTCACGTGAATCCGACCACCTTGTGGGGGACATATTCCGCCTCGAGCCGCGCCATCTCCTCGTCGCTCAGCGTCAGGTCGAGCGCGGCGAGGGCGTCGGTCAGGTGCGCGGGCTTCGTGGTGCCGATGATCGGAGCGGTGATGCCCGGTTTGGCAAGCAGCCAGGCGATCCCCACCTCGGCGCGCGACACGCCGCGCTCGGCTGCCACCGCACCCACCGCCTCGGATATCTTGCGGTCCTGCGCTTCGATCTGGGCGTACATGCCCATGCCATAGATATCGTTGCCGGATCGGAAGGTCGCATCGTCCCAGCCGCGGGTGATCTTGCCGCGGGCGAGCGGTGACCAGGGGATCACGCCGACCCCCTGATCGAGACACAGCGGAATCATCTCGCGCTCCTCCTCGCGGTAGATCAGGTTGACCTGCGGCTGCATCGAGACGAAGCGGGCCCAGCCCTCGCGCCGCTGGATGCCGAGCGCCTTCATGAACTGCCAGGCGTGCATCGACGAGGCGCCCAGATAGCGGACCTTGCCCGCGCGAACCAGATCGTTGAGCGCGTCGAGCGTCTCCTCGATCGGGGTCTGATAGTCCCAGCGGTGGATCTGATAGAGGTCGATATAGTCGGTGCCGAGCCGCCTGAGGCTGTCGTCGGCCGCCTGGAAGATCGCCTTGCGCGACAGCCCGCCGGTGTTGGGCTTGTCGCTCCAGCTCAGGAAGCATTTGGTCGCGATGACGACCTCGTCGCGTTTCGCCATGTCCTTGAGCGCGCGGCCGGTGATCACTTCCGACGTGCCGACCGAATAGCCGTTGGCGGTGTCGAAGAAATTGATGCCGGCATCGAGCGCCGCCTTGAAATAGGGGCGGCTCTGCTCCTCGTTGAGCGACCATTTGTGGGTGCCGGCCTTCGGGTCTCCGAAGCTCATGCAGCCGAGGCAGAGCCGCGAGACCTTTAGGCCAGTGCGGCCAAGATTGACATAATCCATGCGATTTCTCTCTCAGACGAAGCTCTGCACCGCGCGCGGCAGATAGGGCGCCTCGAGCCGGTCGGTCTCCTCCTCGGAGAGCTCGAGATCGAGCGCGGCCAGGGCGTCAGTCAGGTGATGGGGCTTGGTCGTGCCGATGATCGGCGCGGTGATCCCGGGCCTGGCGAGCGTCCAGGCAAGCGCGACCTGCGCCTGGCTGACGCCGCGCTCGCGCGCGATGTCTGTGATCGCTTCGACGATCTTGCGGTCGCCCTGCTCGAGCCGGGCATAGGCGGCGCTGGCGAAGACAGTGGCGGCGAACGGGTCGTTGGCCGAGCGGTTGGTGACCTCCTCCCACGGCCGGGTCAGCTTGCCACGGCCGAGCGGCGACCAGGGGATCACGCCGACGCCCTGATCGATGCACAGCGGGATCATCTCGCGCTCTTCCTCGCGGTAGATCAGGTTGACCTGCGGCTGCATCGAGACGAAGCGCGCCCAGCCCTCGCGTTGCTGGATGCCGAGCGCCTTCATGAACTGCCAGGCGTGCATCGACGAGGCGCCCAGATAGCGGACCTTGCCGGCGCGGACGATGTCGTTGAGCGCCTCGAGCGTCTCCTCGATCGGGGTCTGATAGTCCCAGCGATGGATCTGGTAGAGGTCGATATAGTCGGTGCCGAGCCGGCGCAGGCTGTCGTCGACCGCCTGGAGCAGTGCCTTGCGGTTGAGGCCGCTGGTGTTGGGCTTGTCGCTCCACGGCGCGAAGGCCTTGGTGGCGATGACGACCTCGTCGCGCTTCGCCATGTCACGAAGCGCGCGTCCGGTGATTTCCTCCGATGTGCCCGCCGAATAGCCGTTGGCGGTGTCGAAGAAGTTGATGCCGGCGTCGAGCGCGGCCTTGAAATAGGGGCGGCTCTCTTCCTCGGGCAGCGACCATTGATGCATGCCCTTGTCCGGTTCGCCGAAGCTCATGCAGCCGAGGCAGAGCCGCGAGACCTTGAGGCCAGTGCTTCCGAGATTGAGATATTCCACCGCAGGCCTCTCCTGGCATCCTGTTGCACCCGTGCAGGTGACGGCAAACCGATCGAGCGGCAAACTTCAAGGCCTCTTCGGAGGGCCATATGTTACCGCGCGGCCGATTGATTGCACCAGCATAAAAGCTATGTCGATGACCTTGGGGGTCGCCTGCGAAGAAAGACCGTTGCCTTCCAAATATGGGTGCTATTTACCCTCGGACACATAGTGCGGATCGTAGCGGCGAACCGCGGACATTGGGGATGAGGCATGGTTCAGAGCAAGTTGCGATTGTACGACGAGGCGGTTCAGCGCTCGCCCTTCGCCGCCTATGCCGAGGCGCATGGCGATGGTCCCATCTTCTGGGACGAGGAGAGTCAGGCCTATATCGTCCTCGGCTATGACGAAATTCGTGCGGCCGCAGCTGATCCCCAGACCTTTTCGAGCATCACCGGGCGGCTGCTCGTCAAACAGGCGCCATGGCAGGATGAGGTCGATGCGATCTTTGCCGAGCATGGCGTGCTGCCGACCAACACGCTGGTCGTTGCCGATCCGCCGCTGCACAGCTTCCACCGCGGCCTGGTCGACAAGGCGTTCACGCCGTCACGCGTGCGCAAGATGGAGGAATATCTCCGCGACGTCGTCAATGAACTGGTCGACGAGGTGATCGATCGCGGCGAAGTTGAATTCTGCCAGGAGCTCGCGGTCAAGATTCCGACCTACATCATCGCCGATCAGCTCGGCATCGCACGCTCCGAATATGCGACCTTCCGGCGCTGGAGCGAGTCGGTGATTCGCGAGAGCGATCCGGCCAACAGCCGTGAACGCCAGCTCGAGATCACCCGGACGATCTGCGATTTGCAACGCTACATCATCGACCGGGCGAATGAATATCGGAAGTCCCCCAGCGACAATATGCTGAGCGACCTCGTTCGTGCTCGCGACGCGGACGGCCGCGCGCTCAACGACCGCGAACTGGCATCGATGGTCTTGCAGATCCTGGTCGCCGGTAACGACACCACGACCAGCGCGATGTCGTCGGGCATGTATCGCCTGATCAAATCGCCGGGGCTCGAGGATCGGTTGCGCGCTGATCCGGCGCTGATCGGCAATTTCGTCGAGGAAATTCTGCGCCATGACGCGCCGATCCAGGGGCTGTGGAGGCGGGTGACGCGCGATACCGTTCTGGGCGGCACCGCGCTGCGCGAAGGGGACATCGTGGTATTGCGCTTTGGTGCGGGAAATCATGACCCTGACCAGTTTCCCGATCCCGGACAGATCGATCCCGCCCGACGCAACGCCCGCAACCACCTGGCGTTCGGTACGGGACCCCATTTCTGCGTTGGCAATCAGCTCGCGCGCGCTGAACTGCGCAATTCCTTTGCGATCTTCCTCGATCGTATGCGCAATTTTCGGCTCGCGCGCGGCGAAGACGGGGTGGAGTTCGTGACCACCTACATCGCCTTTGGCGTTCAGCGCCTCGAGATGTGCTTCGATCGCAACGATCCGGCCTGATCGGCCCAAGCGAGGTTGGCATCCATGCCCGGTCCCGAACAAAATCGTCAGACGGTGCTAGACTTCTTCAAGTCCTGGGAGGCGGGACGCTTCGCCGACATCGAGGCGGCGTATCGGCGCCATCTCGCGCCCGATGTGGTCTATGAGAATTCGGGAGTGCCTCCCTGCCATGGCATAGAGGAAGCGATAGCCTTCATCAGCGCAGCGGCCGCAATGCCGCAGTTCGATTTCCAGACGATCCGGGTCGAGCTTCGCCACATCGCCGCGGCCGGCAATGTCGTCTTCACCGAACGGGTCGACTGGCACCATGATTCGAAGGGGGCTGCCACGCTGGTGCCTGTGCTCTGCGGGATCATGGAGTTCAACGACGAAGGCCGTATCCAGCGCTGGGCGGACTATTTCGACCCGGGGCCGATGCTGGCAGTGCTGGGGTAATCGGGATGCCGACTGGGTCCGGCCGCATGCAAGCAGCCGGACCCCGCCTTCAGAT
>CANJRZ010000198.1 GCA_947476735.1 Sphingomonadaceae bacterium | reverse complement strand
GGGGCCATGACCGCCATGACAGCGCGATGATGGCGAGCACTTATCATGTCGACGGCTATGACGAGCATGGCCCTAACCTGATCAAGGGCCCGGTCTATGGCGACTGGGCGAACCCCACCCATGAATCCTTCACCCACGCCCATATGCACAACATCACCACCCATAATTGCGAGATCGACGGCGATGTCGCGCATGCCGAAAGCTATGTGATCGTCTGCCTGGGCATGAAGGACGACGACACCACCACCTTCGCCTGCGGTCGCTATCTTGACCGGCTCGAGAAAAGAAACGGCGAATGGCGGATCGCGCTGCGCCGCTGCGTCAACGAAGTGACCCTGACCGGCGACGGATCGTGGATCAATTCGCCAGGCGCCAAGGGCTATCTCAAGGGCATGCGGGACGAGACCGACCGCTCCTATCAGCGGCCGCTGCAGATCAACGACGACGACATAAGGTGGTGAATCGACGGAGCCGCTGTTAGCAGGACGGCGCCGCCGCCAAAGGAGAAATCATGGCCATCTATCATTATGTCGTCCTGACCAAATCTGTCCCCGGCCAGATCGAGGAATTCGACACATGGTATGACGGCCAGCACCTGCCCGACGCCTGCCGCTTCCCCGGCATCAAGGCGGCGAAGCGCTACAAGATCCTTCACGGGCTCAACAGCGTCGCCGAGGGGATGCAGCCGGTCGAGGCGCAGTTCGACTCGGTCGCGATCTACGAGATGGAGACCGACGATCCCGACCAGCTCGCCCGCGACCTGATCGCCCAGGCGGGTACGCCGGCGATGCTGCTGAGCCCCGCCTATGACGGCTCGAAGACCGTCAAATATGTAACCGTCGCGGCGGGGGCGTTGAGCGAGGACGAGGTATAAGGATCCTCCCTATCGCCTAGCGATGGGGAGGGGGACCAGCGCAGCTGGTGGAGGGGTCAGCAACCTCTCGGCTGGCGCAGATTCTGTGGGTGGAAAACCCCTCCACCACCCTACGGGTGGTCCCCCTCCCCAGCTTCGCTAGGGAGGATCTAATATCACCCCAGCGGCGAAATCGCGAAGCTGTGCATCCCCTGGCTGACGAACACCCGGTGGGCGAACTTCCATCCGTCGGCGGTGCGCACGATCTTGTCATTATAATGGGCGAGGAATTCCATCGCCATGTCCTGACCCTTGATCTTGCCGCACTCACGGATCACCGAGCGCGCGGTCGCGGTGTCCCCGGTCACGGTGATCACGCCGGGCGCGTTCATCTGGACGATATAGTCGAAGCCGCCGACCAGCTCCTGCATCTTGGCGATCGCTGCGGCGCGTCCCGGGATCTTGCCCGCCGGAGTCTCCCAGATCGCGTCCTCGGTGAAACAGGACGCAACAGTCGTCCAGTCGCCCCGGCTCGCGGCCTCGGTATAGGCGTTCAACAGCTGCTGGATGGCTACAATGTCGCTCATGATTCCTCTCCCGTCGCCGCTTTCGGCAAATAATGCACCCGAAACGTAGCATATCCCCGAGCCGCCGGACCACCCGATTTGCGGAGACTCGGCGCTTCCTGATTTATTCATCTGTACCAATTTCGAAATCGGCCTTACCCCTTCCCCAAGACCAATAAACACAGGGTGATTCATGGCGGGGATGCTCGACGGCAAGGTGGCGATCGTGACCGGCGGGGGCAGCGGAATCGGCCGCGCCGCCTGCCTGCTGTTCGCGAAGGAAGGCGCGTCGGTCGTCGTCGCCGATATCAATGAGCCCGCGGCAAAATCGGTGGCCGACGAAATAGGTGCGAAGGCGATCGCGGTCCGGGTGGACGTTACCGATCGTGCCTCAACCGACGCCATGGCCCAGGCCGCGATTACGGCCTTTGGCAAGCTCGATGTCGCCTTCAATAATGCCGGCCTGGCCGGCCGCACCGAACGCTTCACACGGACGGGCGATTTTTCCGAGGAAGAGTCCGATCGGGTGATCATGGTCAACCAGCAGGGCGTGTGGAACTGCATGCGCAGCGAATTGCAGGCGATGATGGCGGGCGGCGGCGGCGCGATCGTCAACACCTCGTCGCTTGCGGGCATCCGTGGCTATGCCGGCATGGCGCCCTATGCCGCATCAAAGCATGCGGTCATCGGCCTGACCAAGACCGCGGCTCTCGAATATGCGGCCAAGAATATCCGGGTGAACGCGGTGCTGCCCGGCGGGGTCGACACACCGATGAACGCAACCATGCCCGATGGCTGGATGGATGTCGTCGCGCGCACCCAGCCCATGAAGCGGGTCGGCAAGCCAGAGGAGATCGCCGAGGCCGCCTGCTGGCTGCTCTCGGACCGGGCCTCCTTCGTCAACGCCCAGGCACTCAACGTCGACGGCGGCTGGTCAGAGGTGCTGAGCGGCAATTAAGAAACGAAAAGTCAGGAGAGGAAAGACATGTCGAGCCCCGAGAATATCGCCATGCACAAGATGCTGCGCGAGCGCGGTATTCCGACCGGCAACGACCTGCCCGAGATGCGCAAATTCTTCGACTCAATGTATGCCGACTATGTCGTCCCCGCCTCGGTAAAGCGCGAGAAGGTCAACGCGAATGGCGTCGACGCCGAGTGGTTTCGCGTCGGCAACCCCACTGCCTGCATCATCTTCTCGCATGGCGGCGGCTATGTCCTCGGCTCGACCATCAGCCATCAGGCGCTGATCGGCGAGATCGCCGACGCGGCCGGGGTGGACACGCTCGGGCTCAACTATCGCCTCGCCCCCGAACATGCCTTCCCGGCCGGGGTCGAGGATCTCGTCAACGCCTATCGCTTCGTCCTCGACAGCGGCGTTCCCGCCGACAGGATCGCGCTCGCCGGCGATAGCGCGGGAGGTGGGCTTACGCTCAGTGGGCTGCTCTCGATCAAGGCGCAGGGCCTGCCGAGCCCGCGTTGCGCCTATGTCATCTCACCCTGGACCGACCTCACCACCACCTTGCCGACGATGGCGAGCCAGGCCGATCTCGACCCGATCTGCACGCTCGAAAGCCTTCAGCAACTCGCCGGCCTCTATTCGGGGGATCTCAAGGACCCGATTGCGTCGCCGCTGCATGGCGACTGGTCGGGCCAGCCGCCGCTCTACATCCAGGTCGGCGAATATGAGATATTGCTCGACGACAGCCGCGAGCTGGCGAAAAAGGCCAAGGCCGCCGGGGTCGACGTCACCCTCGAAGTGTCGCCGATGGGCGTCCATGTCTACCCGCAATTCTCGCAGATTCATCCCGAAGGCGCCGACGCGATCGTCAAGGCTGGCGCCTTCCTCCGCAAGCATCTCGGATAAGGAAAGCAGCATGAGCGACCAGACGGAACGCGACGAACGCGCCATAGAAAAGGTGCTGCGCATCTATGCCCTCGCGATGGACGCGCGGCGCTGGGATCTCTTCGACAGCGTCTTCACCCAGGATGTCCGGTCCAACTATCCATCCCAGCACTGGACCAGCCTGCAACAGTTCAAGACGGATTTCGCGGAGTCCCACGCCAACTATGTCGCGACACAGCATGCGGTGATGACCCCTCTGATCGAGGTCGACGGGGACAAGGCCAACAGCTTCGCCTATGTCTCGTTCCGACTGGTCAGCAAGGGCGCCCCCGACATCGATTTCGTCGAAGGTCAGGCCTGGTATGACGACCATTGGGTGCGCACGGCGAAGGGCTGGCTGATCGCAGAGCGCAACTGCCGCATCCTCTGGGCCGACGGCAATCGGCAGGGCCCGCCGCTCGAGTGGAACCCGATGCGGTTCGACGCGGCCGAGGGGAAAATGGGCTTTCTAAACGCGCTCGATAAACGGCTCGCGGCGGCCTGATCGACTGCATGGCGACCAGCTCGGGCGTTCGCGTCACCAGTCAGGATCGATCGTCCGTCCGGCGCAAACAGATCGCCACGGCGGCGATCGCGACCATCTCCAGATATGGCCTCGCCGGGGTCACCCACCGCCTGGTGGCGAAGGAGGCCAATGTCTCGCTCGCCGCCACCACCTATTATTACCGGACCAAGGCCGACATCATCGCCGATGCCTCGTCCGAGCTGCTCGACGGCTATGTCGCCGGGCTCGAAGCCTTTGCCGAGCGGATCGAGAACCGTCCCCAGGTGCCGCTGCGCGATCTCGCGATCGAGCTCGCGGTCAATGCCGCCGGCGGCCGCCACATGGAGGCGATCGCCTGGTTCGAGATCATGCTCGGCGCCGCGCGGCAGGAGGAACTGCGCGAACTGACCATCCCGTCGCTGGCCAGCATGGGCATCGCCTGGGCCCGCATCTGCCGCGCGGCGGGCCTGCCCGACAATGAGGAGACGATCCGCTCGGCAATGGATATCGTCATCGGCCTGACCCTCGCCGTCACCGCGCTCGGCGTCGACGAAAACAAGGTGGCTACCGTGCTGCGTGGTGAGGCGGCGATGGGTGAACAATGGGCGTCAGCCGGTGATGCAGGCGATGCCCCGTCGCCGGCTGGCAACGCCCCGACCGCGCGCGCGCAACAGACCCGTGACCGGATTGTCACCGCCGCGATCGACCTGCTGATCGCCGAGGGGCCGGCCAGCGTCACCCTGCGATCGGTCGCCGAAAAGGCCGGCCTCGCTGCCGCGGCACCGACCTACCATTTTCCAAGGCTCGAACTGCTCCTCGCCGCCGCGCATGATCAGATGTTCGCGACTTCCAAGGCGCGTTACGGCCAGAATAGCAGCAAGATCGACTTTGCCTCGCTCGACGCCGAACGCCTGATCGATCTCACCAACACCATATTGATCCGGGAAACCACCGAACATGGCGCCGCCAATGTCGCGAGCTACACGCTCTGGATGGAAGCCGCCCGCCGCCCCGAGCTCCGCCACGCGATCTGGAGCTTCATCGACGATCAGTGTCGTGCCTGGGACCGGCTGCTCGACCGCATGGGGCACGAACATGATCCGCTCGACAGCCTCGTTCTCAACTCCCTCTTCATCGGCAAGGTCATCCGCCTGCTCGGTACCGGCACCGCGACCGCCGACCTGGCGCGGGCGCGGAGCGAGCTGGCGCCGGAGATACGCGCAACCCTGGCGCGCGAGCATTGGATGACGTTGCGTTAGCGAGCCATGGGCATGTTGCCCTGTGCCTGGAAAGGCGAATGACGATGGAGCAGACGCGAGCCGATTGCCCGGCATCGAGACCCGCTATCGATCTAGCGAGCGATGTTTCGCGGCTCGATCCGGCGATCCACAATGACCCCTTCCCCTTTTACCGTGCGCTGCGTCGCGAAGCGCCGATCCACTTCGACGCGAAACTCAATATGTACCTCGTATCGCGCTACCAGGATGTTCAGGCTGTGCTGCGCGATGCCGAAACCTATTCGCTCGAACTCGGTTATCATGGTCAGTTCGCGCGCGGCTTCAGGGCCGAATATGCCGATATTCTTGAGCGCGAGGGCGGCGGTTTCTTCCGCGATGTCATCGCCTGCGATCCGCCCGCTCACACAAGGCTGCGGCGGCTGCTCGAAAAAGCCTTCTCGGCTCACCGTGTCAAAGCTCTCGAGCCGCGCATCCGGCAGATCGTCGTCAATATCCTCGAACCGCTCGCCGAGCGCGGCGGCGGTGACGGCATTCACGATATCGGCGCGCCGCTCACCGCCCGGCTGATCTGCGAACAGCTCGGCTTCGATTATGACGAGGTGGGCGTGGAAACGCTCAAGCGCTGGGGCAGAGCCCATCTCGCCCAGCTCGGCGGAATGCAGTCGAACGATGAGATGCCGGAAAATGCGCGCGCCGTGTGCGAGATGCAGAATTACATCATCCCGCGCATCCGCGAGCGCGAGATCGCGCCGCGGGACGACATGATGTCCGATCTGGTGCACGCCCGGCTCGACGACGAGACGAAGCCCGAACTCGACTTCGAGGAGAAGGTCTCATGCATCCGCGCACTGCTGATCGCCGGTAACGATACGACCGCCGCCGCCCTGGCCAATCTGTTGCTCGTTTTAGCCACCCAGCCGGCGCTTGCGATGCAACTACGCGAAGCGGCTGACGATGAGCGCGTCGTCAGCCGCTTCGTCGAAGAGGTGCTGCGCATCGAGCCACCCGTCCACGGGCTGTTCCGGGTGACGACGCGCGCAACCGAGCTGGGGGGCGTGCACCTGCCTGTCGGCTCGGGCATTCACATCATCTATGCATCCGCCAACGACGATGAAGCCGAATTCCCCTGCCCGCGCATGGTCGACATGAACCGCCCCAACATCGGCGCCAGTCTCACCTTCGGCGGCGGCATCCATCGCTGCATCGGCGCGGCACTCGCCCGGATGCAAATCCGTGTCGCCGCGCAGGAGGTCTTACGGCGGCTGGATGATATTGCGCTCGCAATCCCCCTGGCCGCGATACGCTATCACCCCACGCTCTCGTCACAGACGATCGAGCGACTGCCGTTGACCTTCCGCCGGCGGAACTGACAGCTTTCAACATCCCCACAGCAGGAGACGGGCATGAACATCCAGAGAGACGAGCGCGCGCATGCACGGATGCGCGAGAAGCGCGCGCGCTGCACTCCGCGGCCGCAGCTGGAGGATTACAGCCGCAAATATGAACTTTATTTCAGGATGAAGCGCGACAATGGCGTACTCGAAGTGCAGATGCACAGTGATGGCGGGCCCGCCATATATGACCTGAAGCTTCACAATGACTGGGCACAGCTCTGGTACGACATCGGCAACGATCCCGAGAATGAGGTGCTGATCTTCTCGGGCACCGGCGACAAGTGGCTCGATTACACCGAACGCAGCCAATATGAGGAATCGCTCGCCGACCTTCCGGCGGACAGCTTCTACGATCATCAGTTCGCCGATTCGATGAAGCTCCTGGAGTCGCTGATCTTCAACGTCGATATTCCGACGATCTCATGCATCAATGGCCCCGGCTTCCACACCGAGTTCGCGTTGCTCTGCGACATCACATTGTGCGCAGAGCACGCCGTCCTGTTTGATCCGCATTTCGAGATCGGGCTCGTCCCCGGTGACGGGCAGGGCCTCGTCTTCCAGGAGTTGATGGGGCTCAAGCGCGCGGCTTATTATATGTACACCGCCGACAAAATCGATGCTCGGACCGCACTCGACATGGGGCTCGTCAACGAGGTGATGCCGGTCGATGCCCTGCTCCCCCGCGCACATGAAATCGCTGCGAAGATCATGAAGCAACCGCGCGCGACCCGCCGTCTTACATCCGCCGTGATCCGTCGTCCGTGGAAGCGCCTGCTCGTACAGGACCTCGGCTATCATATGGCACATGAGATGATGGGCATCCGGCTCGACGCCACGGTTTGAGAGAGGAACGGGCCATGGCCGCCAATGGCGTCAGAGATACTCACTGATGAGGAGGGGAGTCGCTCTACCCCTCCATCACCGCATCGATATCCGCCGCGCTGTGCCGTTCGCGGGCAAAGCCTTCCATCGGGAGATTGACCTTCAGTCCGCGCTTGACCGCGGGCCGATCGCTGATCTCGTCGATCCAGCGATTGATGTTCCGGTAGGAGCCGACATCGAGGAACCGCCCCCCGCCACCATAGGCGTCGTTGCGCATGAAATAGTATAGCCAGGGGAAGACCGCGATGTCGGCGATCGTATAGGCGTCGCCGGCCAGGAAGCGCGACACCGCCAGCCGCTTGTCGGCGACATCGAAGATGCGCTTGGCCTCGATCGCGAAGCGGTTGATGGGATATTCGAGCTTGACCGGGGCGATCCCGAAGAAATGGCCGAAGCCGCCGCCGAGCACCGGCGCGGTCGACATCTGCCACATCAGCCAGGAAAAGCATTCC
>CANJRZ010000197.1 GCA_947476735.1 Sphingomonadaceae bacterium | reverse complement strand
GGCCTGCGAAGCGCCACCCGAGGCAATATACAGCGGCTGCCCCTCGATCGGCACGCCGGCGGCCAGATAGACGAGATGGCCCACCTTGTCGGGTGCCATGTCTGCCGCGACAGTGATGTCATAACCGCCGCCCGAATGGCCGACGAGCACGTCGCCGGGCTGCATCACCTCGACGATTGCCCCCCCGCGTTCGTGGAGAAGCGAGCTCTCGTCCCGCCGCGCACCATGGCCGGGAAGATCGATCGCGATCGCCTGGTGTCCAAGCTTCTCCAGTTCAACGATCACCTTGTGCCAGCACCATTCGCCATGGAAGCCGCCATGGATCAGCACGAAGCGCATCCGTTTCTCCTCCCTAACTCTTGAAATCGGGGTAGCGCCCGAGCAGCGCCATCAGGATCGCGGTCAGCCCGCAGCAGGGCACCGCCATCCACAGTGCAGGCTCATAGCTTTTGGTCACATCGTAAAGATGGTTGCCGATCACCGGCGCGATGCCATGCGACAGGACGAGCATCCCCGTGATCGTTCCGAACAACGTGCCGAAAGCACGCATCCCAAAATGGCGCGAGGCGAGATAGGCGTAACAATTGACCGCTGCCCCCATGGCCATACCAAGCATCAGGCACGCGATGAGGCTCAGAAGCGCCGAGCCGGCTCCGTAGATCAGGATCAGCACCGCCGGGATCGGCACTGCATTGGCGATTGCAGCGACATATTTGGCCTCAAGCCTGTCAAGCATTGCCCCGGCTGTGACTCGTCCAATTACCGTGCCCAGACCCATTAGGCCGGCGATTCCCGCCGCCCTTTCCAGGGTCAACCCCTGCGACGTCAACACCGGCACCATCGTCACGAACAACGTGCTGACCCCCAGTGACATCGCCAGCGCACCAATCGCCAACTTGAGGAACGCGGGGGAACGGAAGCCTTCCCGCGCGCTGAGCCCCGGCAGGCTCGATGTATCCGCTTTTGCCTTGGGCGCTGTCCGGTTGCGGTCCGACGCGCTGGTGAAGAACAAGTAGATAAGCGGCAGGATCAGCGCCCCCCAAAGCACCGCATTGCCCAGGTAGGCGTTCCGCCAGCCATAATGTTCGAGGAAATAAACCGTCGTCAGCGGAGCCAGCATCGTCGATATCGCGGTTCCGCACAAAGTGATCGCGAGCGCGAGACCACGGCTCGCGGTGAACAGGCTCGACACACCGCTCGTCCACAGGCTCAGGCTGATAAAGGCATATAATAAGCCGAGCAGCGCCCACAGTGCCCACCAATAGAGCTGGCTGCCGTTGTTGGTGGCGAGCAACGCGACGCTACCAATGTAGAGCGTGCCGAACAGCATCCCGATCCGGCGCGGGCCGAAACGGTCAATCGCGGCACCAACCAATGTCGCCAGCAGCACGCCCGCTATCGAAACCACCAGCAGCCCCGACGCGATATGGGTACGGCTCCAGCCAAATTCCTGTTCGAGCGGCTGAATCATCACCCCGAACGAATAGATGTGAACCGACGCCAGCGAGCCGCCCAGCATGCCCGCGAGCACCACCTTCCAGTTCGCTCGCCATTCCTGCGCAGCCGTCATGGCCATAGATTCGTTCAACGCGCTCTCCCCGTATTTTCGCAGTTAAAGCCCTGACGGCGGCACACCGAGTATCGATGCTCCATAAACCTGCCAGGTCGTGTCACCGATGAAGGCATGCTGCGGGATCACCATCGCGTCGAGCATCGCCTGGTTGATCCGGGTGCCCTGATAGATGCCGGTCGTCCCTGCGATGGTGTAGATCCGGCGCACCACCTCGAAGGCGCTGTGCGCGGCGTTCGTCCCGGCAAGGCGCAGCATCGCCAGGTCGTGGTCATCGAAGCTGTCGCCGGCGACGCAGCGCGCATAGCCCTCGTCGCAGGTTTCGAAGAAATAGGCGCGTGCCGATCGCAGCAACGCCTCTGCCTTGGCAACCTCGATCTGCACCGAGGGCCGGTTCGCAAAAGAAACCCCTCCGGTCAGCGAGGTCCGTCCCTTCGCCATCCCGACCAGTTCGTCGATCGCACCGCGCGCGATTCCCAGATTGACCACCGACAGCGCCATCGCCGAAACCGCCATCACCGGATAACGATAGAGCGGCTCGTCCAGGCTTGAGGGGGCGCCGCGCGCGAAAGTCCAGCTTTCGGGAATCACCTGATTATCGACCCTGACATCGAAGCTGCCGGTGCCGCGCATACCGCTAACGTTCCAGTTCTCCTCGATCACCACCTTCGACCGGGGCACGAGGCCCATCAGCGGCAGCACGCCTTTCTCCGGGTCGTGGATCTCGATCCCCAAACCGATCACGTCGGCGCCGCTGCAACCGCTGCCCCACGACCAGCGGCCGTTGATCCTGAGTCCCCCGCCTTCGGTGCGGAAAGCCTGCTGCGAGGGGAGATTGCCGCCGGCAAAGGCGATATCGGGGCCGTTAGCGTAAAGCTCGTCGAGCGTCGCCAGCGGCAGGGCCGAGAGATAGATGGCGGCCACCCCGAAGCTCGCCACCCATCCGGCCGATCCGTCGACCGCCGCGATCCGCTCCACTTTGCGAAGGAAATCACTCAACGTCATCTCGTCGCCACCGAAGCGTTTTGCGACCAGGATACGATAGATGCCAACCGCCTTCATCATGTCGCTGACGTCGCGATCGATCTTCTTGTTGATCTGAAAATTGTCACGCCGCTCGGCGATCAGGGTGAGCAGATCCTCGAAACCCGGCTGGATCGCTGAACCTGGCTGGCCCGCTGCGTGCAACCTTGTCGCGCCCATCAAATGCTACTCCCTCTCCCCGTCTCGGACCGCTACTGTGTCCGTAATGGTGGTGATTGGCCAGAGTTGCATGAGCAAACGGTGCTTCGCTTGATCACAAGGACATACAGAAAACGGAAACTATTCCGCAGTGAGGATTGATTATGGAGAATCTGCTGGCCGGGAAAACCGCCCTCGTGACTGGCGCATCGCGGGGCCTGGGCCGAGGAATCGCTCAGCGGCTTGCTGCATCGGGTGCTGTCGTTTGCATCAACTATGCCGGCAATCACGAGGCCGCCAATGAAACGCTGGCAACAATCGAAGCAGCAGGCGGAAACGCTTTTCTCCTGCAGCAACCGCTCGGGCCCGATGGCTCAGCTGAAGCGCTGACCGCGTCGCTGACGACCGAATTCGTACGCCGAACCGGCTCGGCCGGGCTCGACATTCTCGTGAACAATGTCGGTGGCGGTGACTATGGTGATATCACCAGCATCACGGGGGCAGCCTTCGACAAGGTGATCAGCGACAATGTTCGCGCGCCATTTTTCATCACTCAAGCGCTGCTTCCCCACCTTCGCGAAGGCGGCCGGATAATCAACATCTCGTCTGCCGCATCACGGCTCGCCCTCAGGGAAACCATCGTCTACTGCATGAGCAAAGCGGCTCTCGACATGTTTACCCTGGTCATGGCCAAGGAACTCGGCGCGCGAAAAATAACGGTCAATTCCGTACTGCCCGGCTTTAATGCAACAGAGTCCAACGCGCGTGAGTTCAACGATCCGGCCACCAGAAAGGCGATCGAAGACATGACCACGCTCGGCCGCTTCGGCCAGCCCGAGGACATCGCCGACGTCGTCCACGCGCTCACCACGCCTGCAATGGGCTGGGTTACGGGCCAGTGCATCGAGGCGAGCGGCGGCTTCAAACTCTGACGGCGGAGACAAGGCCTGTCCGGCGACGGCAAACCATGCGAAAAACCGCACTGGTCGATGAGATACCGTATCACTTGATCAGAAAGGACTTGTCGGCATTCCCGCTCGGGCGCAGTCTTATCGATCAAATGAGCCACAGAGCTCAAACTGGGAGTTGTAGCATGACTGGACCTGTTGCTTTTGCATTCATTCGGACAAGCCGCCGTACCCTTTGGTAGGGCGCTGCCGCACTGGCACTCATACTGCCTGGTGTCGCGCACGCTCAGAGTACCCAGGGCACCCCCCAGGCCGCGGATGCGGCCAACGAAGGCGATGCCAACGATATCGTCGTCACCGCCACGAAGCGCGAGCAGACGCTTCAGGACGTTCCGGTCGCCGTCACCGTGACCACCGCGCAGACCATCGAGCGTGCGCAGATTCGGGACCTCAAGCATCTGTCCTCAGTGGTGCCCTCGCTGCGCGTGGCCGAGCGGCAGAGCTCGGCAAATACGAACTTCTTCATTCGCGGTTTCGGCAACGGCGCCAACAACGCCGGCATCGAGCCCGCGGTCGGCGTTTTCGTTGACGGCGTCTATCGCTCCCGTTCGGCCGCGCAGATCGTCGACCTGCCCGACACCCAGCGCATCGAAGTGCTGCGCGGACCCCAGTCCACCCTGTTCGGCAAGAATGCTTCGGCCGGCGTCATTTCGATCGTCACGGCGGAGCCAAAGTTCAACTTCGGCGGCAATGTCGAAGCCTCCTATGGCAACTACAACGCCATGGTGCTGAAGGGCGTGATGACCGGTCCGCTTTCGGAAAACGTCGCCGCCAGCCTGTCCGCCGGCTACAACAAGCGTGACGGCTATACGCGCGACCTCGCCACCGGACACAGGACCAACGAACGTGATCGCTGGTTCACCCGCGGCCAGTTGCTGTTCAAGAACGACGATGGCCTCAAGGTCCGCATCATCGGCGACTATGGCAAGATGGATGAAAATTGCTGCGCCGTGGTCAGCGTCAAGACCGGTCCCGCGACCCAGGTGCTTCAGGCGCTGGGCGGCCGGGTAAACAATGCGAACGACCCGTTCGGCAATACCGTCTTCAACAATTTCGATTCGACCAACAAGATCAAGAATTATGGGCTCTCTGGCCAGGTCGACTATGATCTCGGTGCGGCGAAACTCGTTTCGATCACGTCCTGGCGCAAGGTCGACGCGGTCACCAATCAGGATTCCGACTTCACCAGCTCCGATCTGCTCGGCCGTAACTACCAGGATCTCGGTATCGAGACCCTGACCCAGGAATTCCGTGTCTCAGGCAATCTGTTAGACAACCTCACCGGCCTGCTCGGCGTCTTCTATTTCAACGAGAAGATCCGGCAGAGCAACCAGGTCAACTGGGGCGCCTCGGCTCGCGCCTATGCCAACACGCTCGTGCAGGGCGCTTCGGGCGGCGCGCTCAACCTGCCTTTGCTTGAGGCCACCTTCGGCGGACTCGAAGCAGCGGCCGCGCAAAATCCCGCGCTAGCCGGCCGCTACACAAACCAGTTCTTCGGCAATGGCCAGGGGCTGACCGAGGCCTATCGCCTGAAGAACGACTCCTTCTCGATCTTCGCGCAGTTCGACTTCGAGATCGTCGATAAGCTGACCTTCACCGGCGGCATCAACTTCACCCACGACAAGAAGAAGTTCGCCACCAACACCGTCTCCAACGACCTTTTCGCGGGGGTCAATTTCAACGATCCGCGCTACGCCGCCTTCCGCAACCAGCTGCTGTTCCGCGGCGCGCTGGCCAACAGGTCGGGAGTGTGCTTGGCCTCGGCCGAAGCGCCAGCCAGGCGGAAATCGTCGCCTTCGCTTCGGGTACGTCGCCGGCCGGCGCCGCGGGAGCGGCCGCCTATGCGAACCAGATCGTGCCCGGCGTCACCGCCTTCGCCAATGCGAACCAGAACAATCCCGCCGCCAATCCCCTCAACGGACTCAAGCCGCTGCAATTCTTTCCGCCCTTCCTCAACCTTCCCAACGCGGTGGAGCCGGGCAAGGTCAAGGACAACAATGTCTCCTTCACCGCCAGGCTCGCTTATGACGTGTCCAACCGGATCAACGTCTATGCCAGTTTCGCGACTGGCTATAAGGGCGCCTCGGTCAACCTCTCGCGCGATAGCCGCCCGCCGACCAGCGCGCAGCCAGCGATCACCGGCGCAGGCATCGCCGTGGTCAATCAGACCTATGGCAGCCGCTTCGCCGGCCCCGAAAAGGCTAAGGTCTTTGAAGGCGGCCTGAAGGGCAGCTGGCCGAACGGGGCGATCAACATCGCGGTCTTCAAGCAGATCATCCGCGGGTTCCAGTCTAATATCTTCACCGGCACCGGCTTCTTCCTGTCCAACGCCGGCAAGCAATCGACCTTCGGCATCGAGTTCGAAGGCACCTGGAAGCCGGTCCGCGAACTGACCCTCGGCCTCGCGCTGACCCATCTCGATCCGAAATATAACTCGTTCCGGAATTCGGCGTTCGGCGACGTAACCGGGACCCGCCCCGCCGACATCCCCGGCCTGACGATGTCGCTCAGCGCGCAATATGAGCATGAAATGGGCAATGGCGACCGGGTAATCCTGCGCGGCGATTATCGCTACGAAAAGGATGTCCAGGTGATCGAGGGCCTGCCCAATTTCGTGACCACCAACGCCAACGGCACCCGCAATCTGCAGGTCGGTCTCGATGCCGCCAAACCCTTCCGCCGCGAGATCAAGGAACTCAACGGTTCGCTCACCTATGCCATGCAGAATGGCATCGAGCTCACCTTGTGGGGCCGCAACATCACCAATGATCGCTACATCAACACGATCTTCGATTCGCCCGCGCAGCTTGGGTCGGTTTCGGCCTATGTGAACCAGCCCCGCACCTGGGGCGGATCGGTCCGCTATCGGTTCTGAAGCTATTCGCCGGCGAGGTGCGGCAATAACGAGCCCACCGCGTCGGCGAAATCTTCCTTGAACTGCTGAACGATGCTGGTCGCGCTGGCGATCTGGTCGACCAGCCCGATCCCCTGCCCCATGAAGTAGCTCGCGAGCGCGCGCGCACCTGCATGCCCGCGCTCCGCCTCGCGCGTGATCCGCCCGAACGCAGCTTCGGCAACCATACCCATCAACGGCATCGGCAGGGTTCCGGGCGCGCCGGGTGCATCCCAGGCGCGGTGCCAGTCGCTGCGCAGCTGCCGGCTATACTTCCCGGTCCGCGCCTTGGAGCGGACCGTGTCGCGCGATCCTGCCTCGACGATCTTTTGCTGGAGCACCGGGCTCAGCCCTGATTCCGGGGTCGCCAGCCAGACCGATCCGGTCCACACTCCGGCAGCCCCCATCGCCATACAGCCCGCCATCTGCCGCCCGTTCATGATCCCGCCGGCGGCGAGGATCGGTACCGATCCTGCCTTGTCGACCGCCCGAACCACCTCCGGCACCAGCACCAGCGTCGAGACTTCTCCGGTATGCCCGCCCGCCTCGCTGCCCTGCGCAATGACGATGTCGACCCCCGCCTCAACCTGGCGCACCGCATGATCGGCCGCACCGCACAGTGCGCCGACGGCGACGCCATGCCGCCGGCCAAGCTCGATCATTCGCGGCGGTGCCAGCCCCAGTGCATTGGCGACGAAACGGATCGGATGGCGAAAGGCGACCTCCAGCAGCTCCTGGCCGATATCGGGCAGGATCAGCGGGGCCAGCGACCTGTCGATCGCCTCTTCAGCCGTCAGGGTGACGTCATGACGCGCGAGCAGCTCCCGCACGAAGCCGAGCTGCTCGGGCGGGATCGCTGCGGCAAGATCGTCGATCGTGCGGCGCGATGCCGCCGGGATATTCTCGGGGATGATGATATCGACGCCAAACGGTTTGCCGTCGACATGCTCGCCGATCCACTTCAGTTCCTCGTCGAGTTGTTCGGGGGTGAAGGTCGAACAGCCCAGAACACCGAAGCCGCCCGCCCGGCTGACCGCCGCGACGACATCGCGGCAATGGCTGAACGCGAACAGCGGAAAATCCGCGCCGCACAATTCCCTGAGACTCTTCGCCATCCTCGCCCTCCCTCGCCTCTCCTCTGCCAGTAAAGCGGCGGACGGGTCCAATAAGAAAGGCCGG
>CANJRZ010000196.1 GCA_947476735.1 Sphingomonadaceae bacterium | reverse complement strand
TGCACCGTCTTGGCATCCAGGCGTTCGAGCCGGTGCTGATCGAAGGCAAGGCGATCCAGCTCCACCCGCTGGTCTGCTCGGCCTTCAACGCCGACTTTGACGGCGACCAGATGGCCGTTCACGTTCCGCTGTCGCTCGAGGCGCAGCTCGAAGCGCGCGTGCTGATGATGTCGACCAACAACATCCTCTCGCCCGCTAACGGCAAGCCGATCATCGTGCCTTCGCAGGACATGGTGCTGGGCCTTTATTATCTGTCGATGATGAAGGAAAACGAGCCCGGCGAAGGTTCGCTGATCTCGGACATGCAGGAAGTTCACCAGGCGCTCGCCGCCAAGGCGGTAACCCTCCACACCAAGATCATCAGCCGCGTCCCCCAGACGGACGAAGATGGCAACAGCTACATGAAGCGCGTCGAGACGACGCCGGGCCGCATGCTGCTCGGCGAGACGCTCCCGAAGAGCTTCAAGGTACCGTTCGAGACGGTCAACCGTCTGCTCACCAAGAAGGAAATCGGCGACGTCATCGACATCGTCTATCGCCACACCGGCCAGAAGGAGACGGTGCTGTTCGCCGATGCGATCATGGCGCTCGGCTTCCGCCACGCTTTCCAGGCCGGCATCTCGTTCGGCAAGGATGACATGATCATCCCCGACGCGAAGATCCCGCTGGTCGACGAGACCAAGGCGCTCGTGAAGGACTTCGAGCAGCAATATCAGGACGGCCTGATCACCCAGCAGGAGAAGTACAACAAGGTGATCGACGCATGGTCGCGTTGTGGCGACCGCGTGGCGGCCGAGATGATGAAAGAGATCTCGGCGATCAAGAAGGGCCCCGACGGCCGCGAGCTTCCGATCAACGCGATCTACATGATGGCGCACTCCGGTGCGCGCGGTAGCGCCGCGCAGATCAAGCAGCTCGCCGGCATGCGCGGCCTGATGGCCAAGCCGTCGGGCGAGATCATCGAGACCCCGATCATCTCGAACTTCAAGGAAGGCCTGACCGTCCTCGAATATTTCAACTCGACCCACGGCGCCCGCAAGGGTCTGGCCGACACCGCGCTCAAGACGGCGAACTCGGGTTATCTGACTCGCCGACTGGTCGACGTCAGCCAGGATTGCGTGGTCGTCGAAAATGACTGCGGAACCGAACGCGCGCTCGACATGAAGGCGATCGTGCAGGGCGGTGCGACGATCGCCTCGCTCGGCGAGCGCATCCTGGGCCGCACCGCGGCCGAGGACATCGTCGACAGCAAGACCAATGAGGTTCTGATCGCAGAGGGCACTCTGCTCGACGAACCGATGGTCGCTTCCGTCGAGGCGATCGGCATCCAGTCGGTCAAGATCCGCTCGCCGCTGGTGTGCGAATCGAAGGGCGGCGTATGCGCGGCATGCTACGGACGTGACCTCGCCCGTGGTACTCCGGTGAACATCGGCGAAGCGGTCGGCGTCATCGCGGCACAGTCGATCGGCGAGCCAGGCACCCAGCTGACGATGCGGACCTTCCACATCGGCGGCGCCGCTCAGCTCAACGAACAGTCGAACCTCGAATCGGTAGCCGACGGCAAGATCGAGTATCGCGAGCTGCGCACGATCACCGATCCGCGCGGCAGGCGTGTCTCGCTGAGCCGCAGCGGCGAAGTCGCGATCATCGACACGGACGGCCGCGAGCGTGCGACCCATCGCCTGCCTTACGGCGCGCATCTGCTCGTCGACGACGGCGCGAAGATCTCGAAGGGCGACCGCCTCGCCGAATGGGATCCCTTCACCATGCCGGTGATCACCGAGACCGGCGGCACGGTGAAATATCAGGACCTGATCGACAACCAGACGCTCACCGAGCAGACCGACGAGGCCACCGGCATCAGCCAGAAGGTCGTCATCGAGTATCGAGCCACCAGCCGGAAGGAAGATCTCCGTCCGCGCCTGACCCTGCTCGACGCGAGTTCGGGCGAGACCGCACGCTACATGCTGGCGGCAGGCGCGATGCTCTCGGTCGAGGACGGACAGCAGGTGCAGGCGGGCGAAGTGCTCGCCCGTGTCAGCCGCGAGTCCGCCAAGACCCGCGACATCACCGGCGGTCTGCCGCGCGTCGCCGAGCTGTTCGAGGCGCGCAAGCCCAAGGAGAACGCGATCATCGCCAAGGTCTCGGGCCGCGTCGAATTCGGCAAGGACTACAAGGCCAAGCGCAAGATCATCATCCGTCCGGACGACGGTTCGGATGCGGTCGAATATCTGGTGCCGAAGTCGAAGGTCATCGACGTACAGGAAGGCGATTACGTCAAGCGCGGCGACAACCTGATCGGCGGATCGCCCGATCCGCACGATATTCTCGAGGTGCTGGGTATCGAGCCGCTCGCCGAATATCTCGTGTCGGAAATCCAGGAAGTCTATCGACTGCAGGGTGTGAAGATCAACGACAAGCACATCGAGACGATCGTTCGTCAGATGCTGCAAAAGGTCGAGATCACCAATGGCGGCGACACGACGCTGCTTCCGGGCGAGCAGGTCGATCGCGACGAAATGGACTCGATCAATGCCAAGGTCGAGATCGAGGGCCGTCAGATCGCGGAGGGCAAGCCGGTCCTGCTCGGCATCACCAAGGCCTCGCTGCAGACGCGTTCGTTCATCTCGGCCGCCTCCTTCCAGGAGACGACCCGGGTGCTTACCGACGCTTCGGTGCAGGGCAAGGTCGACACGCTGAACGGCCTCAAGGAGAATGTCATCGTCGGCCGCCTGATCCCGGCGGGCACCGGCGCCGGCATGAGCCGCCTGCGCGTCACCGCCAACAGCCGCGACGCAGCGCTGCGCGCCGCCCAGCGCAACTGGCAGGAATCGCTTATCGCGCCTGCCAGCGCCGCCGAGGAGCGTGCCGCCGAACTGCGCCAGCCGGTCGAAGCCGATGTCGGCGACGACGTGCTCGGCACGGTGATCGGCGAGACGCATGGCACCGATGCGGACGCCGGCGAGTATCTCAACAAGGAATAAGCTCCCCTGGCGGGAGCGATCCGGCTAAAGTAACAAACACCCCATCGGCGCGAGCCGGTGGGGTTTTTGTTTGCCTTCCTGTCCTGCTGTGCAAAGCAGGACCCGAAAAAATCAGCGACGGAAGACGCGTTGAGGGAGGATGCAATCGTGACAAGGGGCGCTGTTCCGGGATTTCTTACGCTGGGCGTTGCGGCAATGCTGGTCCTGGTGCCGAGCGCTGCCCGGGCGATTCCGCTCGGTCCCAGGGACCTCTACGCCGCCCAGTGCAGCAGCTGCCATGGTGATCAGATGGAAGGCGGCCAGTTTGGCCCCTCGTTGAAGAGCGGCGATTTCGTCAATCGCTGGCGCGGCAAGGCGGAGGAACTCCACGCCTATATCAAGAAGAATATGCCGCCCAACAGCTCGGGCCAGCTCGATGACGGCGATTATGGTGTCTTGAACAAGATGCTCGTCTCCGCGAACGGACTCGACCGCGCCGATGGTGCGCCACCGGCCAGGGAGCGGGTGGGCTTTCTCGGGCCGAAGGCTGCTCCGGGCCGATTCCGCGATGCCACTTCCGACCGGATACAGGCGGAACAACAGGCGACGCTCGCGGCGCTGACTCCGGTCACCGCGGCGATGCTCCGCACGCCCCCGGCCGAGGATTGGCTGCTCTGGCGGCAGAACCAGTCGATGAACGGCTTCAGCCCGCTCTCGCAGATCAATCGTGACACGGTCGGCAACCTCAAGATCAAATGGTCGTGGGCGATGAAGCCGGGCCGTGGCGAGCTGGCGCCGCTCGTCCATGACGGCATCCTGTTTATTCATAATGCCGACGAGGTGCAGGCGCTCGATGCGGTGACCGGCACCTTGTTGTGGAAATATGCCCGCGAAATCCCTCAGCAGTTCCGCGGACCGCTCAACATGGTTCAGCGCAGCTTCTCGATCTACGGGACCAACCTCTATGTCGCGATGCCCGACCGGCATGTGATCGCGCTCGATACGAAGACCGGCACGCTGGTGTGGGATACCGAGATCGTGCCGCCCGGCAGCCAGCAGACGGGGATTTCCTCAGGCCCCTATGTTGCGGGCAACACCATTGTCCAGGGCACCAGCATGGGTCCATTCTGCAAGGGCGGATGTTGGTCGGTCGGGCTCGATCCGGCGACCGGCAAGCAGCTCTGGCGGTTCGACCATGTCGCCAAGACCGGCAAGGACGGCGACAGCTGGAACGGTCTCGCACCCGAGGAACGCTCGGGGGCGGCAAGCTGGGTCACCGGCTCCTACGATCCCGATCTCGACCTGCTCTTTTTCGGTACCGCCGGCACCTATGACGTGAGCAGCCTTTTGGTACCGGGCAAGAAAGGCAAGCCCGGCCGCAACGACGCGCTCTACACCAATTCGACGATCGCGCTTCGTCCCTCGACCGGCGAACTCGTCTGGCACCACCAGCATATGCCGCGCGAATTGTGGGACCTCGACGAGGTGTTCGAGCGGATGCTGGTGACCGTGCCCGTCAACGGCGAGGAACGGCGCGCCGTCATCTCGACCGGCAAGATGGGCATCCTGGACGCACTCGACCGCAAGGACGGGAAATATCTCTTCTCCTATGATTTCGGGCTCCAGAACGTCGTCATCGCAATCGACCCGAAGACCGGCCGCCGCACGGTCGATCCGGCCAAGATCCCGGCGGTGGACAAGCCCATCCTGATCTGCCCGAGCGTCGACGGAGTGCGCAACTGGATGGCGCCTGCCTATAATAGCGCCAGCCATGTCCTCTATATGCCGGTGCTCGAGCTGTGCATGGCCTTCGTCCGCTCGGTCGGCGACGACGGCAGCGACAGCAAGCTCGACATGGGCTGGATCTTCGGCCCGCGCCCGGACAGCGACGGCAAGCGCGGCGGCATCCGCGCGGTCGACCTCGTCACGCGCAAGACGCTCTGGGAGCAGCGCAGCCGCGCCCTGCCCGCCGCTTCATTGCTCGCCACCGCCGGCGGCCTGCTCTTCACCGGCGACTCACACCGCTATTTCGGGGCGATGGACGACCGTGACGGCAGGATGCTGTGGCAGACCCGCCTGAACGCGACGCCGAGCGCGACACCGCTGACCTTCAGCGTCGGCGGCAGGCAATATGTCGCGGTGGTAACCGGCGGCGGCGGCGGTCACGACATCACTACGCCCGAAATGACCCTGGAAGAAGGTGCACCGGCGGCGTCGACGACGCTGTGGGTATTCGGATTATAAGCGTGTCAGTCCCGCCGCCTTCGAGGGAGAGGCGGAATATGCAGGCTCAGCCGGTCCGAAGGTCGGCGAGCCAGCGGTGTCGATCGTAAATGGCGATGCCGCTCGCCTGACGCTTGCCGCTGGTCAGCGCCCGCTCCGCCCCCATCAGCAGCTGTTCGAGTTCTGCCCCGCTCTGGACGTCGACCGCATAGCCGATATTGGCGGTGATGATGATGTCTTCACCCGCCACGGCGTAGCTCTTGTCGAGCGTCGAGACGACCTGATGGGCGAGCGCCTCCGCCTCGGCAACCGATGCCATGTTGGGCTGGATGATCACGAAGTCGTCACCGTTGAGGTGAATGACGAGATTGTCGCCGCGCACGACCCGTCGCAGCCGCTGGGCAACCGCCTTGAGCAGTTCATCTCCGGCCATGTGGCCGTACATGTCGTTGACAGGGTCGAGCTGGTTAATGTCGACGCAGTGGACCGCGATCAAATCGGAACCGTCCGAGCGCATCGTCAGTTCCTCAAACCGTTCCCGCAGCACGAGGCGATTTGGCAGCCCCGTGAGCGAGTCCTGCCTCGCGAGCTTCTCCATCAGGCGCCGCATCGTGATCTGTGTGGTCGCGTCGCGATAGCGCTGGATCATCGACAGCACGCCGCCTGCCAGGAACAGGATGGTAAGAATGCCTGTCCCCCAATTGGCGGCTCCCGGCTGGAACAGACTGACCAGAATCATCGGCACGATGGCAATAAGGATTGCACTGATGCTGATCCAGCGCCGCAGCGACACCGTCGCCGCAACCCCTGCGCCATATCCATAGATGAGCGCCACAAGCAGAATGTGGAGATCCGTATCGACCACCACATAGGCACGCGCCGTGAACGCCCCGAAGGCGGCGGCAAAGGCTATGAAGCTGTAGCCGAAGCGCCGTTCGATTGCGCGTGCGACATTGGCGCCCATCGCCGCCGATCGGGCGGTATCGCGGTGACTGAACAGGACACCGAGCCGAGCCGCCGAGGCGACCAGGCCAAATCCGTATAAGCCGGTCAGCAGCCAGTCGTTGGTCCGCAACAGGATGAAGGCGCCGGTGCCCGCGAAGCAGCCGCTCATGATGACCGCCGGCACGACGAGACCGAACAAGGACTGGACGAGCTCGATATAGGTGGTTTCGGGCAGCCGCTCTTTCATCAAGGCGGCGCGATGACGGGCGCGGAACAAGCTGAGCAATTCGATCACCCCGAACTCCCTGTCAGTCGCCGCGCGCGAAACATGGTCGGGTGGTTGCGTAGCAGAGTAATGCGGCCAAGGAAATTGAGGGGAATTGCGCTATTATGCGAAACCCTATGGGCTGCCGGAAGGCGCGCCACCCGGCCAACCGAACCAAGCCATCTATAGGGAAGGTTTACCGAAAACCAGGAAATGGCGCGAGTGACGGGGCTCGAACCCGCGACCTCCGGCGTGACAGGCCGGCGCTCTAACCAACTGAGCTACACCCGCGTACAATGTTGGTGGAGGCGGGACCTAGTGGAGGCCCGCCACCCTGTCAACAGCACGGGCCATCATTTTCAGAGACCGGGTGGCAATGCCGCATCCTCATGGGCATTGGTGAAGGTGCCCTCGGCGAACAGGAATCCGGCGATATCGGGCCACCCGGCAGCGTCGAGAATTGTCTTCAGAATGATCAACAGCGGGACCGCCAGCAGCGCGCCGGCCGTGCCCCACACCCAGCTCCAGAAGCTGAGTGCGATCAGGATCAGCAGCGGATTGATCGTGAGCCGCCGGCCGACCAGCATGGGCGTCAACACATTGGCCTCGACCAGGTGGACGGCGATGAAGAGAAGCGCGGGCACCAGCGCATATCCGAGGTCGGAAAAGGTCATCAACCCGCCGACCGCAAGCAGCCCCGCGGCGACGATCGGCCCGAAATAAGGGACATAGTTGAGGATCGCGACAAGGCCGCCCCACATGATCGGGCTCGGCATCTCGGCGAACCAAAGCATCAGCGAGACAAGCACACCCATCCCGATATTCACGGTGGTGATCGTCGCCAGATAGGCCGAGGTCCGATCGACCATCTCCTGGATCACGCGCGCCGTCGTCATCGCGCTCGAAAAGCTGCCCCGGTTGGTAATCGTGCGGCGGCGCATCCGCGTCCAGCTCGACAGGAAGAAATAGACAACGAGGGTCGCGAAGACGAGCTGGATCAAGGCGTGCGGCGCCGAGCTGGCGACATAGTCGAACAGCGAATTGGGCTGCTCGAGCGTCACTGTGCGCTGCCGCCCCGCCGAGTTGCGGAGCAAGGTGCCCATGGTGTCGTCGACGAAGCGCTCGAACGAGGAATATATGTCAATCAGCGGCGAGAGATTCCGGCGGATCAGCCTGATCCGCGAAGGCAGTCGCGCAAACCACTCGGTCGCGGGCACGATTACCGAGGCGATCGCGGCGTTGGCGAGCCCGAGAAACAGCAACACGCAGAGCAGCGCCGCCAGCGGCGACGGCAGGCCGCGCCGCTCAAGCCATTCGAGCAGCGGCACCATCGCCACCGCAATCACCATTGCCGTGGTCACCGGCAGGAAGAATTCCGCGCCCGAACGGAGGGCAAAGGGGATGGCGAGCACGATCCCCGCACCCGCAGTCAGCGCCAGCCAGGCCAGCAGTCTGTC
>CANJRZ010000195.1 GCA_947476735.1 Sphingomonadaceae bacterium | reverse complement strand
TAGAAGTCGACGACACCGCCAAATCCGGCGGCGAGCTTGTCGTCCATGAACATCAGGTCCTGGATGGCCCGCTGTCCGTAGACCACATAGCCGGCATCGAATCGGGCCAGCCACGGATGTTGCGCGCGTGCTTCCGCCATGAACGAAAATGGGTTCTCGGCGAAATCGGACCGGTCTATCGGCAGATAGGGAAGGTCGATTATGGATGCGTCTTCGGCCACTTCTCTAACCCCTCCCCAGGTGACCCGCGTCCAGATTTCGGCTGGAAGCTCAGGCAACGGCGATTGGACCGCAGCGGCCTGGCTCATTCCGAGACTGACGCATCGGCGCAATCGCGGATAAGCTGATCTTTCACTTTGTTCGTCACTTTGATAGCAACGTGTCGAGAGGTGTCAATCGCACCTGAATTTGCGCGGTACTGGTAAAAGACTGGTGCCGAGGGAGAGTTGGATGCTGACCCATGTCCTGACGCCGATCCGGATCGGCAATGTCGAGATCCGCAATCGCGTGGTCCGAGCGGCGCACGGCACCCTGCTCGGCGCAGGCACGGTCAATGACGATCTGATCGCCTATCATGTGGCGAGAGGGAAGGGTGGGGCAGGTCTGTCCATCCTCGAGACTCTCGCGGTGCACTGGTCGTCGGGCGGTCCTTCGATCAACATCTTCGTGCCGGGCATCGAGGACGGCTATCGTCGGTTGGTGGACGCGGTCGCGCCAACCGGGATGAAGCTGTTCCAGCAACTCTGGCACGCCGGCCACAACACCTTGCCCCACGACGGCAGTCCCTGCTGGTCGGCCTCCGATATGGCGAGTGTCATGTATGGCGTCCCGGCCATTCCGATGACCAAGGCGATGATCGACGAGGTGGTCGCCGCCTATGCCGATACGGCGCGCAAGATGGCCGCGTGGGGGATTGAAGGGGTCGAGGTTCACGCGGGTCACGGCTATCTGCCGTCGCAATTCCTGTCGCCTTTCATGAATGACCGGACCGATGATTATGGCGGATCCTTCGAAAACCGGATCCGCTTTCTCCATGAGGTGATGGTCGCGGTGCGCGGGGCGGTGCCGGCGGGATATCCTGTCGGCATTCGGGTTTCTCCCGATGCCTTGCCCGGGGGGCTCGGTCCGGACGAAGTCCGGGAGATGACCGACTTTCTCGTGTCTCGCGGGCTGGTCGATTTCGTCGATGTCTCGCTGGGTATCTGGCAGACCATGAGCCGGACGGTTGGCGGCATGCACGATGCCACCGGCTATGAGCTCGAAACGAGCTTGCCGATCACCCGCGCCTTCGATCTGCCTTCTATCGTGACCGGCCGGTTCCGGACCCTGGAAGAGGCCGACCAGCTGATCCGCTCGGGCGACGCAAGCATGGTCTCCTTCGTCCGCGCGATGATCGCCGACCCCGACCTGGTCGCCAAGACGGTCGCGGGGCAGCCGGAGCGGGTGCGGCCCTGCATCGGCTGCAATCAGCGCTGCATCGGCGGGGTGTTCGATTTCCCCTATCGGCTCGGCTGCGCGATCAACGTCGGTGCTGGTCAGGAACAGTCGCTCGGGGACGACAAGCTCGTGATGGCCGCGGAGCCTCGGCGGGTTCTTGTTGTTGGCGGCGGCCCGGCGGGGATGGAGGCCGCAAGGGTTGCAGCCCTGCGCGGCCACCGGGTTACGCTGGCCGAGGCAGGATCTGCCCTGGGCGGCAGTCTGTTGCTGGCTTCGCGGGCGCCAACCCGGGCGACGATGAAGGATTATGCCATCTGGCTCGAAGAGGAGATTTATCGGCTCGGCGTAGAGGTTCGCATGTCGACCTATATCGACGCTGCCGATGTTGGCGTCGAGAATTGGGACGCGGTGATTGTTGCGACCGGCTCGACACCCCGGATGGATGGCATCGTGATCAGCAATCCGACCGAGCCGGCGGCGGGCATGGAACAGCGGCACGTGATCTCCAGCCATGAGCTTTTCGTGGATACGGGGAGAGATCTGGGCCGATCAGCGGTCGTCATCGACGACAGCGGCCATTATGAAGCGCTGGCTGTCGCCGAATATCTGGCTGAGCGCGGGCTTGAGGTGAACTTCGTCACGCGTTTCGCCGCTGTCGCTCCGAAGATGGAGGCGGCCCTGATGGTGGAGCCGGCATTGGCGCGCTTGTCGCTCCATCGCTTCGCGGCACATACCAGGATGCGGGCCATTTCGATCGGTACCGACAGCGTGACGATAAGCCCCGCCTTCCTCCCGGCGACGACCAATCTCACCACGACATTGCCGGCCGATACCGTCATATTCGTGTCGCTCAATCGCAGCAATCGCGCGCTTTACGATGATCTGCAGGATGCTGTCGCCGCATTGCATATCGTGGGCGACGCCAACTCCGCGCGGGATCTGCCGGCTGCCGTTCGCGAAGGACATCTCGTCGGAGCGCAGGTCTGAGCTCGAAAGGGAGTTCTCCGATCAGTCCGCCGGTAGCGGCAGCACCGGTGTCGCTTCCTTCCAGCCGTCCGGGAGGATCGAGCGCCGGCCCCAGATCACCTTCATCACCTTGATCCGCCAGCCGTCCGACGTGCGTTCATATTCGTCTTCATAGGCGGCGATGCCGAGGCTTGAGTCACCGGTAATCGCGAGCCCGCAACCGATCAGGTGCCAATGCGCGCGGGCTTTGTCGCCGTCGATCTCGATGATCGGGTTCATGACGGCATGATAGGCGACCGGCTGTTCGGCGAAGGTCGCGAACAGCGTGCGGACCGCCTCGCGACCGACAGCTTTCACCACCGGGCTGCCGTCCCAGATGCCGTCCTCGGTGAACAGATCGGCTGAAGGGCCCTGGTGGGAGAGCGGCTGACCTTGCCAGCCGCCGTCATTATAATGGCAGTAGCGATATTTGAGCATGCGGATCTCTTCGAGATCGCTGAGATATTGGATCTTCTTTTCCAGATCGGTCATCGATTCCTCTCCTCGCATGCGCTTTACATGGTCAGCGCGATCTTTCCGAAATGCCGGTTGGCGGCCATCCGCTCAAGCGCGGCGGTAGCCTCGGCAAGCGGGAAGACCTTGTCTAGGGGAAGGCGCAGCGCGCCGGTTTCGACATGGTGCCACAGGGCTGTCTCGACCCCCCTGGTGATCTCCGCGATCTCATCGATCGTGCGGGTTCGAAAGGTCACGCCGATCAGGCTGAGCCGGTTGACGGCGTGCAGATCGAGATCGATCTCCGCGGCGGGACCGCCAAGCCGGCCGACATTGACAATCCGGCCGAGCAGCGCTGCCGCCTTCATCGTTTCCCGGAGACCGGGGCCGGTTACCATGTCCACGATCACATCGGCGCCATGACCGCCGGTCGCCTCCCTGAGCTGAGCTGACCAGCCTTCGGCCGGATCGATGACGAGATCGGCGCCGAGGTCCGCAAGGCGTGCGCGGTTGCCCTCATTGCGCGCGGTGGCAGCGATGAAACCTGCGCCGAGCAACCGTGCAATCCGGACGGCGGCGATTCCCGCACCGGAACTTGCGCCATGGATCAGCACCTTGTCGCCCGCTTTCATCGCTCCGACCGTCGACAGCGCATTGTGCGCGGTCATCAGCACGAGCGGCAGGGTGGCGGCTTCGACGAGGTCAAGCTTGTTGCTGATCCGGATCGCGCGGCGCGCATTGCAGACCGCATATTCGGCATAGCCGCCAGCCCCCGAGCAGGCGACCCTGTTGCCGACGGTGAAGCCGCGGACGTCTGCGCCGATCTCGACCACCTCACCCGCCCATTCCATGCCGATCGGCGTTCTGGCCGGGCTCATCGTCGCGGCGAACAGGTCAGCGCGATTGAGGCCGGCGGCGGCGACCTTGACCAATATCTCGCCGGGACCGGGATTGGGCCGCGCGATCTCGGTGACCTTCAGTCCATCGGGGGCAGCGACGCCAGCGAGCATGGTGGATGACATGATGAGGCTTTCCTATCGGTTATCGGGATCGAGCGCAGCCTAGCCATGTCTGCCTTCTCCGCAATGACGCTCCATGACAGTCATAAGGATGTTGGGGAGGGTGCCGGTCATCAGGCGTGATTGATTAACCCTGACGAGTGCGACGTTTGCATGGCTCTTGCTTGGCCTAGCGAAGTGCCGCCTCGCGCGCTTCAGCGATCTCGGCAATCAGGCTTTGCGGATCGCCGCAGGTCGATCCCGCGTCGACCGGGAGAATGATGCCGGTGACCTGCTTCGACCGGTCCGAACCAAGGAAGACGCAGGCCTGGGCGATGTCGATCGCATAGCTTTGCCGCTTGAGCGGATGGAGCTTCATGCGAATCTCCTTCACCCTCTCACCAAAGCGCTCCGCCTGTTCCGGGCTCATGTCCTTGCTGCGCGAAAAGCCCATTTCGCTCGGGATGTTGGCCGGGCTGACCGCATTGACGCGTACGAAGCTGGGCCCGAGATCAATCGCGATTGAGGCGGTGAAATTGTTCACGCCTGCCTTTGTGGCGCGATAGGTCCACAGGCCGTGACCCGGCAACAGTGCCGAACTTGAGCTGATATTGATGATCGAGCCGCCGCCACGCGTGGTCATGTGCCGTGCGGCATATTGGCAGCCAAGCATCACGCCGAGCAGGTTGACGTCCATGATCCGGCGAAAATTGCTGAAATCGGCGTCAATCAGAGGGCCATGGTTGAGGTCGGTGATGCCGGCATTGTTGACCATGATGTCGAGCGTGCCGAGCTCTGAAACCGCGTATTCCACCAATGCTTCGACCTGATCGGCCTTCGAGACATCGGACTGCCTGAAGCGCGCATTGGCCCCAAGTTCGGTGACGACCGCATCACCGCGCTCCTGCTGGACATCGGCGATGACGACCTTCGCGCCTTCCGCAAGAAAGAGTTCGACGATCGCGCGACCGATGCCGGCAACCCCGCCAGTGACGATCGCGACCTTGCCCTCAAGTTCCCGTGCCATCGCGCGTCTCCTCAGCCTGCCAGGATTTCGGTACGGGCATTCATGATCTGCTGGATCAGGCTGACCGGATCGCCCGCAGTCGCGCCGGCATCGATCGGCATGATCAGCCCGCTAATCTGCGCCGAGCGGTCGCTGGCAAGGAAGACTGCGCCCTGTGCGATGTCGACGGCATGGCCCTGTCGCTTGAGCGGTTGCCGCTTCATGCGCACGTCGAGGATCGCGCCCCGCACCTGCCGCATCTTCTCTTCGCTCATGCCGGCGTCGCTACCTTTGACGTAGCGCGTGTGCGTCGGGATGTTTCCGGGGCAGATGCAGTTGACCCGGATCATGTCCGGGCCAAGATCGATTGCGGCCGATTTGGTGAAATTAATGACGCCTGCCTTGCAGGCCCGGTAGATCCAGAAGCCGTGTCCCGGCCGGCTGCCGGCGATCGACGAAATGTTGATGATCGAGCCGCCGCCATGCGCTCTCATATGGCGCGCGGCGGCTTGCGTGCCGAGCATAACCCCGAGCATGTTGATCTCGGTTATCCGTTCGAACTGGCTCAAATCGGCGTCGACAAAGGCGCCATGATTATTGGGTTCGCTCAGCCCGGCATTGTTCATCATCACGTCGAGGCCGCCAAATTCGGCGACAGCATGGGCGACGAGCGCCGCCATGTCGTCGGAACTGACAACATCGCAATGCTTGAAACGGACGGCATCGCCCAGTTCGCGGGCGACATCTTCGCCTAGTTCATCGTTAATGTCGCCGATGACGACGCGTGCGCCTTCCCGGACGAAGAGATCGACTGTCGCGCGGCCGATACCATGCGCACCGCCCGTTACGATCGCGACCTTGCCCGCCAGTTCCTGCGCCATCGCCCTCTCCTGTGTCGCTCCTGACGAACGTCTTGGCGTTATGCATGGGGAGAGGCAATGATCCGCGGGGACAGGTAATCGGCGCCGCCCCGTCGGGCGGAGCGACGCCGGGAAGATTACTTCAGCTTCTTGATATCGGCGTTGGTCAGGCTGGTGGTCAGGCCCTTGTCTGCAGGCGTGAGCGTCGAGGCTGCAATGTTGATGAGCTTGCTGTCGACGATGACCGAAACCGACTTGGCGCTGCCATCGGCAGCCTTGTCGATGTCGTAGACGCGACCGATGCGTTTGCCGTCCGACGTGGAGACGAACTGGCCGGTCTTGATGGTCCCGACCGTTTCGGCGAGGGCGCCGGTCGACAGCGAGACGACCGAGAGGAGGGCGGCGCAGATAATCGAGGAACGCATAGCTTTGAGTCTCCTATAAAAAGCGATCATTCCTTGATCGATCCGATAGGCAGCCACAATGTACTATACTGCATCCCTGGATGCATGATTAACAATCTTATAGTAACATGTCAGGTAAAGCATATTTGTCGAGTAGATTATTTGCTGAATCCATGGGTCAGATCGAAGCGGATGCGAACCCAGGTTCCGATTTGGGGTTTTCCGTTGATCCGTGTCGGCCGGACCCGAAATTGCCACGCTGCCTGCCGCATCGATCTGGCGAGGCCCGAACCGATCGGCCGTTCATCGATCTCGCGGCAATCTTCGACACGATAATCGGCGATCGTCTGGCAGATGATCATCGCCCATCCCGATTGGCGAAGGTTTTTGGGAAGGTATCCGTTGATCTCGGCTTCGGTGGGCTCGCGATACCATTCCGCCTGATAGACCTTCGCGCCTCCGGGGCCGTCGCCAATGCTCCGGTCGCCGTCGCCAGCCGCAAGCTCGGGTCCGGTCTCTTCGCGCGGTGACGATCGTATGCGCGAAATGTCACTGGCGCGGAACACATCGCTACTGACGACCATCATGGGTAGCTCGACGATTGGCTCGGGGACAAGGATGGCTGCAGGTTTGGGTGTCGACTCGCTGCGGTGTTGCGAGCGTGCCCTCGGTTTCGGCTTTTTCTGCTTCTCGTCCAGCGAGGGCAGCATTGTTACCTGTAACTCGGGTTGGGGCTTCTTGAAGCTGATCGGAGGCGAAAGATAATAGAAGATGAAAACCGCCAGCACATGGACGAGCACGGCAAGCGCAAACCGGGTAGCGCGCCCTTTCCAATGTTCGAACCCAGCCAGCATGCCGACCCGCCCTAAAGACCGCGACATACACCCGCAATGCCGTCCTCAGGCACCGGCACTTTCTGTCTGCTGAACTGGCCACGAAAAGGCCAGACGTGTTTCGCCGGCAATTTGGCCTGCGGGGGTGAAGCGGCGTTCGATGAACAGGCCCTGGCCATTGCGGTCGATCGCAACGACCGAACTGCAGCGCGTTCCGTAGATCGGGTCGCGGATGAAGATCGGGCTGTGGTTAGGCTCCTGCGGCACATCGGGCGGCGCGACCGGATCCAGCCCGATATCGGGCAGAAGCTCCTCGCGCAGGCCGTCGAGGAGCGCCTCGGGGTGGTTGGCCGGATCCATGCACCAGTCTCGCAGGATCGATTTGAGCCGCAATGTTTTAGGCCAGGGAGCATCGAGCGCTCCATTGGACAAGCCGTACAATCCCTTGTCGAGGCGGATGCGGATCGGTTCGGGGCGGTTAGCCAGGAAAAGTGCCTGGTCGGAGTCGATGGCGATCAGGTTGACGGGATTATAGGCTTCGATCTCCACCGCTACCGGATCGGACCCACGGAGCAGATCGGTGACCAGAGCGCCGCGCGACGGGCGGCCATCTTCAGGCAAGCCGAAACCGCGAAGGTTGGTGACAACGACGAGGCGTCCCCGTTCGGAGACGCCGAGCCAGGTGCCGCCCGACTGGAGGTCGCGTCCGGCAATGAGATCGGGTCGATCATTCCATCGTGCGAGTGGGGCGGCCGGGCGGCTGTGGTATTCGTCCCGGTTGCCCGCAACGACCAGTTGCCAGCGCGGATGGGCGCGCCAGGCGAGAGCAAGAACACACATGGGTCAGACCTTCTTGGGGCGCGTCTCGGGCACAAAGAAGGTGGTGATCAATGCGATGCCCATGCACGCCGCGACATACCAGAAGAAGGTGGATTCTATCCCGCTCTTCTTGAGGTACAGCGCGATCGCCTCAACGCT